>DATCGU010000286.1:0-5680 GCA_036508735.1 Gemmatimonadaceae bacterium | reverse complement strand
ACATTTGTACCACACGCGGCACCGGAGAGGAAGGAAGCGAGTGAGCCCCAAGAGCGCAGCACCGACGGTCTTGTACCTCGATTCGAACGACGCGGTCGCGACATTCCTCGACGGGATTCGCGGCATCTCGCTGCTGGCGATCGACACCGAGGGGGCGAGTTTTCACCGGTTCATTGACCGCATCTACCTGCTACAGCTGTCCACGCGCGATACCCACGCGATCATCGACCCGCTGCCGATCCAGGCGCCCGGCGCCTTGGGCGCGCTGCTCGAGGACCCCGGGGTCGAGGTGGTGTTCCACGATGCGGACTACGACCTCCGCCTCCTGTATCAGGACTATGGCTGGCACGTGCGGCGGATCTTCGACACGCGCATCGCCGCGCAGCTGTTAGGCGTCAAGGCGTTCGGCCTGGCCGCATTGCTCGAGCAGAACTTCGGCGTGAAGCTCGACAAGAAGCACCAGCGGGCGGACTGGTCCATGCGGCCGCTCCTCAAGGGCATGCTCGACTATGCGGCGCAGGATACCATGCACCTGCTGCAACTGCGTGACGTGCTCAAGGATCAGCTGGAACGGAAGGACCGGTGGAGCTGGGCGAGCGAGGAGTTCGAGCGTCTGGAAGGGACGCGGTGGGCCCCCGAGGAGCCGGGCCAGGCCTTCCTGCGCATAAAGGGTGCGCGCGACCTGACGCGGCGCGAACTCGCCGTCATGCGAGAGGTCACGCAATGGCGGGACGCGACCGCGCACGCGCTCGATCGTTCGACCTTCCGCGTGGTGGCCAGCGACGTGCTGCTGGAGGTGTCGCGGCTTGCACCAACGACGATCGATGCGCTGGGGACCATCAAGGGGATGCCACGCGGCATTGTGGAGCGCACCGGCCGGGAAGTGCTCGACGCCGTGGCGCGCGGCATGGCGGTGCCCGAGGGGCAGCTGCCGCGGTTCCCCAAGTCGGCGCGCTGGGACAAGGACCCGGAATTCGACGACAAGGTGGCTCGGCTGAAGGTGGTGCGCGATGAGGCGGCCCGTCGCCTCGAACTCGATCCAGGCGTGCTGGGCTCGCGCGAGCGCCTCGAGGCCGTGGCACGCCGCGTGCCGCGTGCGTTGGAGGAACTCTCGGATATCCCGGGGCTGCGGAAGTGGCAGATCGCCGAGATGGGGGCGGGTTTCGTGAAGGCGCTCAGCGGCTTCACGCCCAAGGGCGAGAAGGCGCAGCCGGTAGGCGGGGAGTCGCCTTACCTCGATCCTTGAGTCCTGCTGCAGAGTCCCACTGCTCTCTCACGGAGACCAGAGCAGGTGGTGTGCAGTAGATCTCTCCCGAATCAGAACCCCAGATAGGTCCGCACCCGCGGCTCGATGCGGTCCGGCGTCCACGGCGGCGACCATACGAGGAAGATCTGTGCGTCCGTGACCCCGGGAATGGCGCTGACCTGCGCCGTCGCATCACCCACGAGCTCGGCGCCCGACGGACAGGCCGGCGACGTGAGTGACATGTCGACTCCCACCGTCGTCCCGTCAATCCGGATCTCATAGACGAGGCCGAGATCGATGATGTTGAGGTTCAACTCGGGATCCTTCACCCGGCGCAGGGCCAGCTTCACCATGTCTTCGGTGATGGACGATGGGTCGTCGGAAGGGACCGTAGTCGGCGCCGATGGCGTCTCGCTGGGCGTGATATCGTCTGTCATGGGGAGCTCCTGATGTCTTCGCAGTATCACCCCGCGAAGGGTGCGAATTCAAGCGGGCGAGTTCAGCCGCGCGGCTTGCCGCTTGCCGCCCTGGGCGACTTTGCCGAATTCTTGCCCTTCCTGGCACTCTGGGCCTTCGACGAGCTCCGCGCCTTGGAGGCGCTCTTGGCGCCGGACGCCTTCGACGCCGTGGCGGCGCGCTTGACGGGCGTTGACGAGGTGGCCGCAGCCGACCGTTTGGCGGTCTTGCCACGGAGCGAGTGCCTGGATCGAATGGGCTTGTTCCAGTTCACCGCACGGTCCGCGCGAAAGGCCGCGGGCAACGCCGTGATGCGCAGGTCGTCATCGGTGACCGCCAGTGCCGCCAAGTCGGCCAGGTCGGAACGCACGTCGGCGATGACCGTGGCGGGGCGGCGCGCCCGGGCGGCGTGCACGCGGTTCGTGAGCAGGATGACGAACATGTCGCGCTGCGGATCGATCCAGATGGACGTGCCGGTGAAGCCGACATGGCCGTACGCCGCCGGGCTCAGGTATGCGCCCGCCCCGTGACGCCCCTCGGCCATCTCCCATCCCAGCGCGCGCGAACCGGCGGCCCGCTGCGTGAACATGCGAACGGTGGAATCGCTGACGATGCGCATGCCATTGTAAACGCCGCCATTCAGCATCATCTGCGCAAAGACCGCGAGATCGTCGGCCGTGCCAAAGAGCCCGGCGTGCCCGGCAACGCCGCCCAGGGCGTAGGCGTTTTCATCATGCACCTGGCCCTGCAGCGGATAGCCGCGAGGCGGTGACACTTCGGTGGGAGCTACGCGACCATGCACCGAATCGGGCGGCAGGAAGCCCGTGTCGTACATCCCGAGCGGGCGGAACACGCGCTGCTGCAGGAAGAGGTCGAGCGAGACACCAGCCACGGTCTCGACGACCATGCCGAGCAGGTCGGCGCCCAGGTCGGAGTATTCGAAGTAACGGCCGGGGCGATACGCCAACGGCGTCTCGATGACGGCGCGCCGCGCTTCGTCAGGAGTTGCCGCAATTCGCCACAGGTCGCGACCGGCCGGGAGGCCGCCGCGATGCTCCAGCAGTAGACGGACGGTGACCTCGTCCTTCCAGCGCCCTTCGAACCCCGGCAGGTAGTTGGCCACCTTGGCATCGAGCTGCAGGCGTCCTTCGTCGTACAGGATCATTGCCGCCGTGGTGGTAGCAATGACCTTGGTGAGGGACGCGAGGTCGTAGATGGTACGCTCGGTGGAAACGGACGGGCTGCCGATGCCCCAGCCCTGGGTGCCAAAGCCCTTCTTCCAGACCGCGGCCCCGCGGCGTCCGACGACGACGGCGGCCCCCGGGAAACCCCCGGCCCGAATGCCCTCCCGCAGCACTCGGTCGATGATCTCCAGCCGCTCCGGCGACATGCCGACGCTGGCGGGCGAGCGCACGGGCAAGCCGCCGCCGGATCCGCCAAGTGCAAGTGCGGCAAGGAGATGGAGGATCATTTGGACCTGGGAAACGTGCGGAGAATCCATCTACCTCGCACGATAGTCGCGCGAGGGACGGGTAAAGCACACATTGGACTCGTACGGGAGAAGTACACCGCAAACTCTATACCCGCAAGACGAGCGATAGTTCGAGCGGTCACTCGGCAACCCTTTTCATGCCGACAGGTGACTCATCCAGCGAATGGCCATCGCAGACCAACTCACGATTCGGCGCGCCATTCACGGCGATGAAGCCGCGTTGCGCACCCTCTGGGTGCAATATGCGCCACGCATCGACGCCGTGGTGCGGCGGCTCGTGGGCGACCCGGACCAGGCGGCTGATATCGCGCAGGAGGTCTGGATCCAGATCTTCCGTGCCCTCCCCACGTATCGTGGCGACTCGCAGTTCGCCACCTGGGCTCACCGTATCGCGGTGAACCGCACGCTGAACGCGTTGCGGTCGCTGCGCCGGATCGGCAAGCTGGAGACGGAGATCGAGGAGGACACCGCCATGGTGGAGCACGAAGGCGATCGCGCGCTGCTGGCGCAGACGATCGACGATGCGGTGAAGAAGCTGTCGCCGGGGGCGCGGACGGTGTTCGTGCTCCACGACGTCGAAGGGTACACGCACGAGGAGATTGCCGCGGAGCTTGGCATCACGTCGGGCGGATCGAAGTCCCAGCTGTTCAAGGCGCGCGCCAAGCTGCGCGAGCTGCTGGCTCATCTTGTGGATGTTCCCAATGCGCAGGATACGTCACATGCCGCATATCTCTCCTGAACGACTTGCCGCGCTGGTGGACGAGACGGCGTTGCCCGACGAGGCGACGCACCTCGCGTCCTGTGCGCACTGCGAACACGAACTCGGCGCGCACCGCCGGCTCGTCCGGATGACGGCCGCTGAACTGCCGCGGGAGCACCCGCCGCTGACTGACTGGGTGTCTCTGGGCGCGATGCTGAAGGCCGAAGGAATCATCTCGGCCGCACCGCTGGCGCCGTCGCGCCGTCCTCGTGCGTGGTTCGTGATGCGCATAGCCGCCGGCATCGCGCTGGTGGCGGGGAGCGTCGTTGCCGGGCGCTGGACCGCGGGCTTCGAGTTCAACACGGCGTCGCGCCCGGCGACCACTGCCGTGCCGGCCACCGCCAGTTTCGAGTCGCCGCAGGCGGCCGTGCAGATGCTGACGTCGGCGCAACAGCAGTACTCCGATGCGGCGGCGTACCTGGCAGCCCAGGACACGACATCGCATTTCATCGGGCTGAACGTCAACACGTACCGGGCGCGACTGACCGCGCTCGACAACATCGTGGCATCGACACGGACGGCACTGTACCAGGCGCCACAGGACCCCGTGCTCAACCAGTACTACCTCTCCGCCGTCGCGGCGCGCGAAGCGACGCTGCGCCAGTACAAGGCGGCGTTGCCGGCCTCGCAGAAGCTGGAGCGGTACTAAACAAGACGATAGGCGATAGACGATGGACGATAGACCACGAAACGACAGAGTTTCCTCAAGGACGTTGATGCGATGAAAGGGTTCCGACATTTCCTGCGGCGCGTGGCGCCGATCGCGCTGGTTGCCGGCGCTGCGCTGGCGGCGGTTGCCGGCGCGGGCGCGGCCCAGCAATCGGGCACTCAGCCGAAGGCCACCCGCAGGGTGATCATCCGCCAGGACACCAACGAGACCATGCGGGTCACGGTGGTGCTCGACGGGCTCGACAGCCTGCTGCGGTCGCTGGCGCAATCCAGGGCGCTCGAAGAGCGCATCGGCATTGCGCTGCGCGAGTATGCGGGGGCGCCGGCCAGCGAGGCGCGCAAGCGCGCGCTCGAGGAACAGCTGCAGAAGATCTCGCGCAGCAACCTGCAGATCATGTCGAGGATCCAGATGGCGTGCACGAGCCAGCAGGCGCACGCCCACGATCCCGAGGGCTACCTGGGCGTCGCGTTCGGCATCAAGGGAGACGTCATGCGGGAGAACAACGGTCCCGAGGTCTACCACTTCGACGAGCCGCCCGAGATCATCAGCGTCGAAAGCGGGTCGCCCGCTGATCGCGCGGGGGTGCGCGCCGGCGACCGGATGGTCGGCATCGACCGCCACGACGTGGTGGGACGCGACGTGGTGTTCGCGAACCTGCTGGTGCCGGGACGCAGGCTCCCGATGCGCGTCGACCGGGACGGGCACGAGCAGGATGTCGTGGTCGTCATCCAGAAGCGTCCCGATGAGTTCGGCGACCAGTGCGCCGACCTCGACCTCTCCATGTCGCCCATGCGTACGCCGGGTTTCGCCCAAGTGGCGCCACTGCCGGGTACCCGCGGGCTGATCTTCTCTCGCACGCCGGCGCCACCACGCGCGGCGGACGCACCAGAGGCGCCCGGCGCGCCGAGCATTCCCATCTGGACGTTCGAGATGCCTCCGCCCGTGGCCATCGCCGGCTTCTCCAGCCTCGTGGCCGGCGCGCAGCTCACGACGCTCACCGAGGACTTCAAGGACCTCACCGGTGCCGCCGCCGGCGTGCTGGTGCAGCGGGTGGCA
>DATCGU010000285.1:0-8950 GCA_036508735.1 Gemmatimonadaceae bacterium | reverse complement strand
GTCATCTGCGCCGGGCGATCGCCGCGCACGGTGATGTCAAAGTATCCGCTTGCCGTCAGCGAGGCCGCCAGCGCACGCGACTCGGCGGTGCGGTCGGCGTCCAGCAGGAATGTGCGCGAATGCCGCACGTCGGTATTCACGGCATAGCCGAACACGAGCAGCTGGATGATGGGAGCGGCAATCAGCATCCGCCGCGACCGCGGGTCGCGCAGCAGCTGGACCATCTCCTTGCGCAGGAGCTGCCACAGGCGAACGCGGCTCGGCCAGCTCATTCGAGCTCCTTGCGGAAGGCGTGAATGGCGAGGCCCAGTCCGATGACGGCGTAGAGCACCATCGCCAGTCCCTGGCCCCAGAGCACGGAAACGCCGACGTCCTTGAGCATGATCCCGCGCATCACCGTGATGTAGTACCGTGCCGGCACGATCGCCGAGATGGCGCGCAGCGGCCACGGCATCATCGCAATGTCGAACATCAAGCCCGACAGCAGCAGCGACGGCAGGAACGTCACCAGCATGGCCAGCTGCGTCGCCAGCAATTGCGACCGCAGCACGGCGCTGATGAAGATGCCGAGCCCCAGCGAACCGATCAGGAACATGGCGGACATCACGCTCAGCAGCACCGGGTTGCCGCGAAACGGGACGTCGAACACAAAGATGCCGATCAGGATTGCCGCCGTCACGTCAATGAGCCCGATGCCCAGGTACGGCACGAGCTTGCCGAGGATCACTTCGGCGCGGTGCACCGGCGTCGCGGCCAGCTGCTCCATGGTGCCGCGTTCCCACTCGCGGGCCACCGTGAGCGCCGTGAGCATCGCCGAGATGATCATCATGATCACCGCAATCAGCCCCGGGACGATCATCGGCGGGCTCTCCAGCGCCTCGTTGTACCAGACGCGCGCCTCCGGCGACACCGGGAGGGCCATGCGCGAGACCTGCAGCGCCAGCTTCGCCGAGAATGCCGTCACGATGGCCGTGGCGTAGTTGAGGGAAATGCCTGCGGTGTTGGCATCGGCGCCGTCTACGATGGCCTGCACGGGCGACGGCCGCCCGGCGGAGAGTGCGCGCTGGAACCCGGGTGGGATCACCAGCGCCAGCCGCACCGCGCCGCGGTCGAGCAACGGCGCCACCTCGGCGGTGCTCGTGAGGCGATGCGTAATGTGAAAACGGCCTGCTGACACGAAACTCTCCACCAGTTCCCGGCTGCGCTGCGTGTCGTCCTGGTCCACGACGGCCAGCTTGATGTCCTTCACGTCGAAACTGATGATGTAGCCAAAGAAGACGATCATCGCCCCCGGCACCAAGAACGCCATGGCCAGGCTGCGCGTGTCGCGTCGCAGCTGGAGAATCTCCTTGTGCGCAATGGCCCACAGGCGGCGGATGCGGATGCCCCTCATCCGGCCACCGCGCCGCCCTCGCGGCGCACGAGGGACACGAACACGTCCTCCAGCGAAGGGCGCACCGGGTGGATGCCCGTGCAGGCGATGCCGTGCGTCGAGAGCAGCGTCGGAATGAATGCCTCGGCCGCCGCCACATCCTCGACCACCACGTGCACCGCACGCCCGAACATCGCCGCCTCGATGATGCCCGGCTGGTGCTGCAGCGCACGCGCCGCCGCCGATGCATTGTCCGCGGTCACCTCGAGAATCGGCTCCGCCATCTGCGTGCGCAGGGCAGGGGGGCGGTCGAGCGCGATGATCCGACCGCGATTCATCAGCGCGAGACGATTGCAGTACTCGGCCTCTTCCATGTAGTGCGTGCTCACGAACACCGTCGTGCCGCGGTCGGAGAGCGAGTAGATCAGCTCCCAGAAGGCGCGCCGCGACACGGGGTCCACTCCCGAGGTGGGCTCGTCGAGAAAGAGGATGGGCGGCTCGTGCAGCACCGCGCAGCCGAGCGCGAGCCGCTGCTTCCAGCCCAGCGGCAACTCGGCGGTCAGTTGCGTTCGGTGCTCGGTGAGGCCGGCCATCTCGAGCACCCAGTCGCGCCGCGCCGCCAGCCGGGGACCGGTCACCTCGTACAGCCCGGCAAAGAACGCGATGTTCTCCTCGACCGTGAGGTCGCCGTACAGCGAGAACAGCTGCGACATGTATCCGATGCGCGTCTTTATGGCCTCCGACGCCGTGTGCACGTCGAGCCCGGCAACCTGTCCTTCACCACTGGTGGGCGCGAGCAGTCCGGTGAGCATCTTGATGGTGGTGGTCTTCCCCGCGCCGTTGGGGCCGAGAAACCCGAAGATCTCCCCCTCGGCCACGGCAAACGTCACGTGATCCACCGCCACGAAATCACCGAACTTGCGCGTCAGCTCTCGCACTGCCACCACCGGGTGATCAACGACCTCAGGAAGCACTGGCAGCCCCGTTCGTCACCCGCTCAATGAACACGTCTTCGAGCGAAGCCTCGACCTCCTGCACCTCGCTTGCGCCGATTCCACTTGCCGCCAGCGCCGCTTCGATCCTGTCCCGCTTCAGCTCGCCGGCACTCATGACGACATGGATGGTGTCCCCGAACAGCGTTGCCCGCCGGACGGACGGGGCCGTCCGCAGCACTTCCACTGCCCGCCGCGGGTCGGCCGCCCGCAGGGAGATGATCTGCCCGCGCATCGACTCCTGCAGTGCCGACGGAGTGTCCATCGCCATGATCCGCCCCTTGTCGAGCAACGCCACGTGGTCGCACCGCTCGGCCTCGTCCATGTACGCCGTGGTCACCAGCACGGCGACGCCCTGCGACACCATCTCCTCGAGAATGAGCCACAGGTCGCGTCGAGAAATCGGGTCCACGCCGAACGTCGGCTCGTCGAGCAGCAGGATCTCGGGCTGGTGGATGAGGGCGCAGCACAGCCCCAGCTTCTGCTTCATGCCCCCCGACAGCTGGCCGGCAAGCCGGTGCTCGAATGACCCGAGGCTCGAGAACTCGTACAGGCGCGCTCGCCGGGTGGCCCGCTCGTGCGCCGGTACCTCGTACAGGTCGGCGTAGAAGTCGATGTTCTCGCGGACCGTGAGATCGGTATACAACCCGAACCGCTGCGACATGTACGCGATGTGCTGCTTCACCCCTTCCGAGTTTCTTGCCACGCTCACGCCGCAAACGAGCGCGTCACCCCCTGTTGGCCGCAGCACGCCGGCGAGCATCCGCAGCGTGGTCGTCTTGCCGGCGCCGTCGGGCCCCACCAGCCCGAACAGTTCGCCGGGTGCCACGTCGAAGTTGAGGCCGTCCACCGCCCGCAGCGCACCGAACGCGCGCGCCAACTCGCGCACCGCGAGCGCGGGCGGGGTGGCAACGGCGGCGTGGGCGCGGAGGGTGGGGGTCATCGGCAGAACTACTTAGCCGGACGGAGCGTGACGTCGGCCGGCATGCCGGGTTTCAGCGCATTCGTCGTGTCGCCCGTGATGCGCACCTTCACCGCATACACGAGCTTCACGCGCTCCGCCTCCGTCTGCACGTTACGCGGCGTGAATTCGGCTTGGCTGGCGATGAACGCCACCTCGCCGGTGTACTGCCGGTCGCGATACGTGTCGGTGGTGATCGTCGCCGCTTCGCCCAACTTGACGGCCCCGATGCGATCTTCCGCGATGTAGATGCGCACCCATCGGTCGCCGAGGTTCGAGATGGTGAGCACGGCCGCGCCCGGCGCAACGATCTCCCCGGGCTGGCGATGACGCACCGTCACCACGCCATCGAACGGCGCCAGGACCACGGCGTTCGCCAGCTGCGCGGTGACCTGGCGGATCTGCGCCTCGTTCTGCGCCACCATTGCGCGCTGCGCCGTCACGCGCTCGGCACGCGGTCCGGCCGTGACGAGCTGCAACTGCTGCGCCGCCTGTTCGCGCTGGCTTCGCGCCACTTCCATGGCCAGCAGCGCCTTGTCCTGCGCTTCCTGCGACACCGCGCCTTCGCGGAGCATCTGCTGCACCCGCCCCAGGTCGCGTTGCGCATCGGCAAGGCGCGCGCTGGCGGTGCTGTCGGCCGCCCGGGCCTGCGCCAGTTCCTCCGAACGCGCCCCCCGCTCCATCTCCGCCAGCAGCGCATGCGCCGCGTTCAGCTGTGCCTCGGCCTGCGCCCGTCGGGCGTTCAGTTCGGTGCGATCGACGACGGCGAGCGTGTCGCCGACCTTCACCCTGTCGCCCTCGCGCGCACGGATGCTCTCGAGTCGGCCGGCCACCTGCAGGCCGAGCGACGCCTCGGTGGCTTCGACGGTGCCGCTGGCGGTCATGCCGTCGTCAACGGCGGTCGGACGCAGGAAGAAGAAATACGCGGCCGCGGCAGCCGCGGCGAGGACGATGATGACGACGGGTGCGCGTTTCATGGGAGTGACTCCAGCGAGCTGGCGATCCACGGGCGTGAAAGCTCGCCCAGCACCCGGGCCAGTTCCACGCGCGCCGCGATTACGGCGTGACGGGCCTGCACGAGGCTGCTTCGAGCACGAAAGAGATTGGCTTCGGCGATCAGGTAGTCGGTCTGCGTCCCTTCGCCCACGTCGCGGGCGAGTTGCGTGATGCGCGCCACCTCGGCGGACTGCTCGACCGCCGCTTCCAGGGCGGTGACTCGCGATCTGGCGCCGTCGAAGGTGGCCTCTGTTTCGTCCACCGCCTGCTCGGCGGTAAAGCGCGCGAGCCGCACCTGCTCCTGTGCGACCCGGGCACCGGCCTCGGCGCGGCCGATGATGCTCGATCGCGCGCCGCCGGTGAAGAGCGGATAGGAAAACGCGACCCCCACCTGCCACTCTGAGAGGTAGCGCCCCGTGACGTTGCTGCGGTCGATGATCGCGCTCGTGGCCTGGACGGTGGGATAGAGCGATGCACGCGCCGCGTTCACGGCGGCGGTGGCGGCGCCGGCACGGTACTCGGCGGCTTGCACGTCCGCGTTGGTGCCGGTCGACCCGAGTGCGGCCGCCGCGCCGGCGAGCCGCACGTCGGCCAGCCGGGCTCCGCGGACTGCCTCCACCGCGACACCGGTGAGCCGAGCCAACTCGTGTTCGGCGATGGTCACGTTCGCCGCACTGGTGAGACGGTCGGCGCTGGCGCTCGCGAGTTCGGCGGCGGCACGAAGCGTGTCGAGCCGTGCGGCCTTGCCCGCCGATAGCCGCGAGCGCGCACGGCCCACCTCAGCCGCCAGCGCCGCGAGACGCTGGTCCTCGGCGGCGAGGATGCCACGCGCCGTGAGCACGCGCAGGAACGCGGATGCGGTGCGCGCCACCAGCAACGCCTCGGCCGCGCCAAGCGTCGCCGTCGCCGCGTCGCGCTGCAATTCCGCCGCCTTCACCTTTGACGACCGCGCACCGAAGTCGAGCAGCGTGTACGCCGCGCCCACCGAGGCCTGCGAGAGCGAGCGGTCGAACTGCGGCGGATTGCGCAGGTCGAGGCTGTGCAACGGATAGACCACCATCGGTTTCTCGAACCGGTTGATGGCACCGTCGAGCGACACGCCGGGCAGCCACGCGGCGCGCGCCTGGCCCACCTCGGCGGTGGCGACATCGCGCTGGGCACGGGCCGAGGCGACGGCCGGGTGCGTGGCCAGCGCGCGGTCGATGGCAACGGTGACCGTCAGGCGCGTCGTATCCTGCGCCTGCAGGGAGAGGACCGCGGAGAGAAGCAGGACCGGGATCATGACCGACGCTCGGGATGGGTCGCGAGGCTGCGACGGATGGTGGTGACGACGTGCTTCACGAGACGCTGCTGGATCTTCGGATCGGCGCGATCGACGCCGGCGACGTCGAGGGGAATGCGGCTGGCGATGCGCAACAGGAACGGCTGGGCCATGACGCTCATGGCGAGCAGGAGTGGCTCCGCCTTGCGGATGGACCCGTCGCGCTGTCCCTCCCTGATGAGCCCGGCGATCGCGCCGAGGTTGCGCTGCATCAGGTGGAGCAGGGGCGGCGGCAGGGGCCGGTCGTTGGCCAGTTCGCGCAGGATCATCGTCGGGGCGGGGAGGTCGCGTTCGGTGAGCACCATGGTGACGATGCGGCTGATGCGGTCGAGTGGCGTGCCGCGCCCGGCGGCCAGCGCGACGAAGCGATCGCCGAACGGCGTGCCGACGCGCTCGATGACGGCGTGGAAGAGCGCTTCCTTGGAGCCGAAGTGGTAGGTGACGGCGCCCAGGTTGGCCTTGGCGCGGCCGGTGATCCGGCGCACCGAGACGGCGTCGAACCCCTCGCGGGCGAAGAGGTCGGCGGCGACGCGGAGGAGGCGTTCGGGGACGGACATGGTGGCATTCATACGTTTGTATGAATACGGTGCCTCAGTCCACAAGTCAAGGGAGCCCCCGGCCTCCGTCCGTTCGACGCGACGACGACGCGTCAACTCATCCAGTTGGTGCCGGCCTCGCGATTCCACTTGGTGGTCATCTTCTTGGCCTGTGTCCAGAACTCCACCGAGCCGGCGCCCGTGATGTCGCCGACGCCGAACCGCGAGTCGTTCCAGCCGCCAAACGAGAAGGGCTCGCGCGGCACGGGCACGCCGACGTTCACTCCAACCATGCCCGCGCTCGCCTTCTCCATGACGTGACGCGCCACGGCGCCGCTCTCCGTGAACACCGACGCCGCATTGCCGTAGGGTGACGCGTTCTCCACGGCGAGCGCGGCGTCCACGTCCTTGACGCGCACGATCACCAGTACGGGGCCGAACACCTCCTCCTGGGCGATCTTCATGTCGGGGGTGACGTGGTCGAGGATTGTGGGTCCGAGGTAGAAACCACCCTCGCGCCCCTTCACCACGGCGTGGCGTCCATCCACCAGCACTTTCGCGCCGGCGCGCTCGGCGTCATCGATGTGGCGCGTGATCCGCTCCCGGGCCGCCGCCGTGATCACCGGACCCAGGTCCTTGCCGACGACCATTCCCTTCGCCACCTCGACCATGCGCGCGATGATGTGGTCCGTCGCCGAAACGGCGACCATCACACCGGCCGCCATGCACCGCTGGCCCGCGCACCCGGACATCGACGCGATGATGTTGGTCGCCGCCATTTCCTGGTCGGCGTCGGGCATGACGATCAGGTGGTTCTTGGCCCCGCCGAGCGCGAGGCAACGCTTGAGGTTGGCCGTCGCCCGCCGGTAGACGACCTGCGCGACCTTCGTCGACCCCACGAACGACAGCGCGGCAACGTCCGGATGGTCGCACAGCGCCTCGACGGCGTCCTTGCCGCCGTGCACGATCTGCAGCACGCCCGCCGGAAGCCCGGCCTCGCGCAGCAGGTCGGCGATGCGCCCGGCGCTGAGTGGCACGACTTCCGACGGCTTGAGCACCATGCAGTTGCCGAGCGCGATGGCGTTGGGAATGGACCAGTGCGGCACCATGTTCGGAAAGTTGAACGGGGTGATCGCGGCGACGACGCCCAGCGGGAACCGCTCGACGCGGCACTCGACGCCGCGGCTCACCTCCAACACCTGGCTGGCGATGATCTGTGGCAGTGAGCAGGCGTATTCACAAAGCTCGGCGGCCTTCAGAATCTCTGCCCGCGCCTCGCCGACGATCTTCCCGTTCTCCTCGGTGATGAGCGCTGCGAGCTCGTCGATGTTCGCTTCGAGCAGCGCCTTGTACCGGTAGAACACCTGCACCCGCTCCTTGATCGGTGTCGCCGACCAGGCGGGGAAGGCGGCGCGGGCGGACCGCACGGCGGCGTCCACTTCTCGCGACGTGGAGAGCGGCACGCGCGCGATCACGTCGCCGCTGCTGGGATCGTGCACGTCAAGCAGGGTGACTTCGGAATCCACGAAGGCGCCGGCCACATAGTTCCGTACGTTGGGGTATTTCATGAGGCAAATTGTGCCCGCGCAGCGTGGGGTGGCAAGGCGGCGACTTGCAAGGCGGCGACTTGCTTGACACCGATCGCCGGCGCCGCTCATACTACCTGAGCATCGCCCCCGGCTTCGCGCGCTCTTCCCTGTACCGGCCACCGGGGTACCCAACATGCACACGGTTTGGAACCGCCGCAGCCTGCTTCGGCTGAGCTGCGCGCTCGCGACTTTCACCGTGGTCGCGCCGCTCTCGGCCCAGGGCGTCACGCTCACGCCGGGAACGCCGAAGGACGTCGGCATGTCGCCGGCCGTGCTCGAGGCGGGCGTGGGGTTGTACCGCGAAGCCGTCGAACGCGGCGACCTGGTGGGTGCCGTGCTGCTGGTTGCCCGGGACGGCAAGGTGGTCCTCCACGAGGCGGTCGGCTCCCGCAATTGGGAGGCGAACCTCCCCATGGAACGGAACACGATGTTCCGCATGGCGTCGAACACGAAGCCGCTGATCAGCACGTCGGTGGCCATCCTGGCCGAGCGAGGCAAGCTGCGCTATGCCGATCCGGTCAGGAAATACATCCCTTCCTTCGATAACTACAAGTCGGGCTTCATCACCATCGACCAACTGCTGTCGCACACGAGCGGGTTCCGCATCAACACGCTGTTCCTGGAACCGTACATGTCGAGATCGCCGGAGCATCCGGACGCGCCGACGCTTCAACTCGAGGTTGCCCGCTACGGCGAGGTTGGCGCAGCCGTCGCTCCGGGCACGACATACAGCTACAGCAACCCGGGCTTCAACACGCTGGGCGCGCTGATCGAGATTGCCGGCGGCAAGCCGCTCGACGTCTTCCTGCGTGACGAGATCTACCGGCCGCTCGGCATGGTCGACTCGTACAATCATGAAGTTGCCGGCAAGCTCGACGGCAAGCTCAGCCGCATGGGCGCCGTGTACTACACGCGGAAGGACGGCAAATGGGTGGCGGCCTGGAAACCGGGTGATGATGCGCAGGTCCCGTTCGTGCGGGCGTCCGGCGGCCTCATCTCGACCGCCTGGGACTACGCGATCTTCCTGCAGACGTTCCTCAACGGCGGCTCGTACGGCAATGTCACGCTTCTGAAGCCGGAGACGGTCAAGCTGATGACCACCGT
Organism: Gemmatimonadaceae bacterium; assembly: GCA_036508735.1. Taxonomy (GTDB): domain Bacteria; phylum Gemmatimonadota; class Gemmatimonadetes; order Gemmatimonadales; family Gemmatimonadaceae; genus PNKL01. The sequence goes on along the minus strand of DATCGU010000285.1, from coordinate 79 downwards.
GCACACGCCGCCGGTGCCGGGCAACGCGGGCGGGTACGGCTATGGCTGGATGCTCGACGGCAACGGCGTCTACTCTCAT
>DATCGU010000284.1:0-3685 GCA_036508735.1 Gemmatimonadaceae bacterium | reverse complement strand
ACACGAGAACACGAGAACACGAGAACACGAGAACGCGAGAACACGAGACGGGCGGGGGCAGGATTCCCCCGCCCTTCCTCGTTTCCACTCTGTGCCTCCGCCACCGGATTTCGCAGTCCAATTCCGCCATCCGAGTTCCGTTTCGTTATTGTTAGGCTATGACGCAACGCTTTCTTAGGGACGCCGAGGTGATCGAATCGGCCGACCGGCTCCCGGTGCTCCCCCTGCGCGATGTCGTGCTCTTTCCGCACGTGGCCATGCCCCTGCTGGTCGGGCGCGCGGGTTCGCTGGCTGCCCTCGAGGCCGCCGAGGCGTCCGATCACCTGGTCCTGCTGGTGACGCAGAAGGACAGCAGCGTGCAGGAACCGGCGGCGAGCGACCTGTTTCGCACGGGGACCTTGGCGCGCGTCCTCCAGTACACTCGGCTGCCCAATGGGGCGGCGCGCGTCCTGGTTGAGGGACTGGCGCGCACGCGCGTGGTGCGGTTCGTGGCCGGCGCCAAGCTGCTGCGTGCCGATGTCCGTCCGTTTCCGTTCCTCACCACGCCCGACGACGGCGTGAAGGCCGAGGCGCGCAAGGCGCTGGCACTGTTTGAGGAGTACGTCACGCAGCACCGGCGCCTGCCGCCGGAGGTCACCGCGCTCGTGCAGGGCGCGGCGAGCCCCGAACGGCAGGGGTGCGGCATCGCCGCCCACCTCGCGGTGCGGCACGAGGCGCGGCAGACGCTGCTGGAGGCGCCACGGCTGGTGGACCTGTTCCACGCGCTGTCCGAACTCACCGCCGGCGAGACGGAACTGCTGCGCCTGGAGCGCAAGATCGAGGATGATGTGCGCGGTTCGCTGTTCCAGAACCAGCGCGAGTTCTACCTGCAGGAACAGCTCCGGGCCATCCACCGCGAGTTGGGCGACGACGAGCAGGATGACCTCGCCGAGCTGGAAGCGCAACTGAACGCCCGGCAGCTCCCCGCGCAGGCGCGCGCGCGCGCCGACCGCGAGCTGCGGCGCATCCGGCGCATGTCGCCGATGTCGCCGGAAGCTTCGGTGGCGCGCAACTACGTGGAGTGGATGGCGGCGCTGCCATGGAGCGAGCGCACCGATGACGTGCTGGACGTCACGCGCGCCCGCGTGATCCTCGACGAGGATCACTACGGCCTCGACGAGGTGAAGGAGCGCATCGTCGACTACATCGCCGTGCTGTCCCTCGTCGGCAAGCTGGAGGGACCCATTCTCTGCCTGGTGGGCCCGCCGGGCGTGGGCAAGACGTCGTTGGGGCGCAGCGTCGCCCGGGCGCTGGGGCGCAAGTTCGTGCGCATGTCGCTGGGCGGGGTGCGGGACGAGGCCGAGATCCGCGGGCACCGCCGCACGTACATCGGCGCCCTCCCGGGGCGCATCCTGCAGGCAATGCGCCGTGCCGAGAGCATCAACCCGGTGATCCTGCTCGACGAGGTGGACAAGCTGGGCAGCGACTGGCGTGGCGATCCCTCTTCCGCGCTGCTCGAAGTGCTCGACCCCGAGCAGAACTGCGCGTTCAACGACCACTTCCTCGAGATCGACTACGACCTGTCGCAGGTGCTCTTCCTGACGACGGCGAACTCGCTGGCCGGTATTCCCGAGCCGCTGCGCGACCGGATGGAGATCATCCGCATACCGGGGTACCTGGACCAGGAGAAGTTCGCCATCGCCCAGCGACACCTCATTCCGCGGCAACTGGCGCAACACGGCATTGCGCCCGCGTCGGTGACGTGGGCGAGCGACGTGCTGCCGGCGATGCTGCGCGAGTACACGCGAGAGGCGGGGGTGCGCGAACTGGAACGGCGCCTGGCGCGGGTGGCGCGCAAGGTGGCTCGGCGCCGGGCAGAACGCCCCACCGAGGAGCAACCGCGAGACACCATCGCCGCCAGCGACTTGCGGGCCATGCTTGGAGTGGCACCGTACGATCCCGACGTGATCACGTCGGAGGACCGCGTGGGCGTGGCCCAGGGACTGGCCTACACGCAGGTGGGCGGTGAGTTGCTGGAGATCGAGGTGACGGTCGTTCCCGGGCGTGGCCGCGTGCAGCTGACGGGCACGCTGGGCGACGTCATGAAGGAATCGGCGAGCGCCGCCCTCAGCTACATCCGCTCGCGTGCCGAGGCCCTCGGCGTACCGGCGGACTTCGCGCGTACCTGCGACGTGCACGTCCACCTGCCGGCTGGGGCGACGCCCAAGGACGGGCCGTCCGCCGGCATCGCCCTGGCGTCGGCCATCGTGAGCGCGCTCACCGGCACGCCGGTGCGTGGCGACGTGGCCATGACCGGCGAGATCACGCTGCGCGGCCGCGTGCTGCCGATTGGCGGCCTCAAGGAAAAGGCGGTGGCGGCCCACCGGCAGCGGGTGGCACACGTGATCATTCCTGCCTCGAACCTGCGCGACCTCGAGGAACTGCCGGCCGAGGTGAGGAGCGGCGTGCAATTCCACCCCGTAAAGACGATGGACGAAGTACTCGCCATCGCCCTTCGTTCGCTCCCGGTGGCACCCCGCAAGCGCCGCGGCGCGGAGGCAAGCCCTGCCGCTGTCGCGGTGGCGCCCAGCGTGACGCACTGATGAGCACGGCCGAGAGCACGGGAGCGCAAGTACCGGAGAAGCCGGTGGATCCGCTGATCATCCGGCATCTCCACTTCCTGGGTGGCATGGCCTCGTCCGGAGGATGGCGTCCGCCGGCGGGCCTGCCCGAAGTGGCATTTAGCGGACGCTCCAACGTCGGCAAGTCGTCGCTGCTCAACCGCTTGGTGCGGCGCAAGGCGTTTGCCCGGGTCAGCAAGACGCCGGGACGCACGCGCGAGATCAACTTCTTCGGCGTCAACAACGAATTCGTGCTGGCCGACCTTCCGGGATACGGCTACGCCAAGGTGTCAAAGGAGAAGAAGGGCGAGTGGGGACGCCTGATTGAGGGCTACCTGCGCGACAACGCCGACTTGCGGGGCGTGGTGCAGCTGCTGGACGCGCGACACGACCCAACCCCAGACGACTTGCGGATGTTCGACCTGCTGGCCGAAATCGGCCTGCCCACCCTGGTGGTGGTGACGAAGATCGACAAGCTGTCAGCGCGGGAGCGCTCGGCGCGGGTGACGACCCTTGCGGCGCACTGCGGCGTAGCCGAGGATCAGGTGATTCCCTGCAGTGCCGTGACCGGCGAGGGTCGCGACGACCTGGCGGCCTCACTGGTGGCACTGCTTGCCGCTCCTCCCGCGGAAGACTGACCATGCGTCTCGCCCTGCTCGTTTCCACGGTGGCCGTCGCCCTCGCCACGCGCTCATCCGGCGCCCAGCAGCCGGGGAAGACCGCGGACACCGCGTCGCTGCCGGCCGGTCTAGGCACGCTGAAGCAGGACGACATCGCCGTGCGCGTGCAGTTCAATGCGCTTCAGGTTCGCGTGCTCCCGCTGGACGAGACCGTCATCCGCACGTTGTCCCCCGATTCGTACCGCGCACTGCACGAACTGCGCGAGAGCAAGCGCACGCTCGTCGAGGGCCTGCTGAAGCGCACCGGCCTGCCGGGCGCGAGCGTGTGGTACGTGCAGTTCTTCAACGGCGAGCAGGGCGAGGCGCGGTTCAGCCCGCTCGAGGTCGTCATCAACTCGGCGGGCCGCGACTTCCGGGCACTCGACGTCTTTGCGCTCACGCCCGGCTTTGGCGAGCAGCGCCTGA
>DATCGU010000283.1:0-4785 GCA_036508735.1 Gemmatimonadaceae bacterium | reverse complement strand
CCCCCGGCCCCCCCGGCCCCCCCAGTGCCGCCAAAGGTGACGTTGTTCATCGTTCCCTGCCCCTGCGCCGGTGCGGCCACTCCGGCATTGGCCAGCGCGGCGAACAGCAGGTCGGTGATGCGCTGCGACGTCTCCACGTTGCCCGCGGCCACGGCACTCGGCCACCTGGCGGCAATCACGCAGTCGTCGGGCGTCAATATTTCGATGGGGCGCGCAATGCCATCGTTGGTCGGCACGTCATCGTCGAGCAGCGAGCGCAGCACGAAGAGCGCGGCGGCGCGGGTGACGGCTACGGGACAGTTGACGTTGCCGCGCACGCGGGGGCTGGTGCCCGTGAAGTCGAGCGTCAGACGGCCATCGCGCACCATCAGCCGCACCCGCAGCGGCACCAGCGCATCGGTGACACCGTCGCCTTCGAGGAAGTCCTCAGCCACGGCGGTGATGTCGCCCAGCTCGCGCAGGCGGGCCACGGCGCGGCGCTCGGAATAGTCGAGCAGCGCCGAGGCGCCCGCCTCCACCTGGGCCGCTCCGAGGCGCGCGCGCAACGCACGCCATCCGGCGGCGCCAGCGCGACACGCCGACTGTTGCGCCGCCAGGTCACCGCGGCGCTCCCCCGGCGTCCGCACGTTGGCCAGCACGAGGGCCAGCAGCGACTCATCCAGCACGCCCTCGGCGACCAGCCGCACGGGCGGAAGGACGAGTCCTTCCTGCACCAGCTCGGTGGCGCCAAACGGCATCGACCCCGGACTCATGCCACCGACATCTGCATGGTGGGCGCGCACGGCCGCAAAGCCGGCAATGCTCCCGTTCTCGTTGATCGCCTCGACCATCGTCAGGTCGGGCAGGTGCGAGCCACCGTGATATGGGTCATTGAGAAGGTACACATCGCCCGGGCGCGGCACGCGAGAGCGCACGGCACGCACCGCCTCGGGCATGGCGCCCAGGTGCACCGGAATGTGGGCCGCCTGCGCGATCATCCGGCCATCGGCGTCGAACAGCGCACACGAGGCGTCGCGCCGCTCGCGGATGTTCGGCGACAGCGCACCGCGCGTGAGCACGGCGCCCATTTCCTCGGCGATCATCGCCACGCTCGAGGCGAAGACGCGAATGGCGAGGGGATCGAAGCCGCTCATGTGGTGCGCTCCAGCAGCCAGCCGCCGATGGCAAGGGCGCGCGCCGTCCATTCCGGCGCCACGTACAGCGTGGCGTCGGGCAGCGTGATCACCGCTTCGCCCGCCACCACCGCATCGCAGGGCGATCCGTCGTCAATCAGCTCGTCGCCGCGCCACGCCGCGGCGCCCTGCCGCGCAAAGCTCACCGGTTCGGCCCGCGCGCTGGCCGTGTGGCGCAGGGCCACCACCTCCACCTCGCGGTCGAGCACGAAGCCGTACCGTGCCTGGTGACGTTCGCCAAAGCGAGCGGCGATGGCCGCACCATCGTCACCTGGCGAGCACGACACGTCGAGTTCATACCCCTGTCCCACGTAGCGCGTGCGCGCGGTCCAGGCCCGCACCGCTCCCTCCACCTGCGCCGCGAGCGCCGCCGCGAGCGCGCCAATCCGGTCCGCGTCGAGCAGCGACGTGCGCCGCATCACGCTGGCCGCCACCTCGCGGCGTTCGGGCGCCATGGCGAGCCCGAGCGCGCTGAGCACGCCGGCATGCGGCGGCACCAGCACGCGCGTGACGCCAATGAGGTCGGCGAGTGCGCACGCGTGCAACGGGCCGCCACCACCGAATGCCATCAGCACGCAGCTGCGCGGGTCCACACCGCGATCCACGCTCACGCGCCGCAGGGCCCGCGCCATTTCGGCATCGGCAATGTTCAGCATGGCCGCGGCGGTGCGTTCCAGCGATGCGCCCAGCTTTTCGGCGAGCGCACCAACCACACGTTGCGCCGCCTCGACGTCGAGCTTCACGCCACCACTCATGCGATGGGCGACGATGCGCCCCAGCACGAGGTTGGCGTCGGTGACGGTGGGTTGTGTGCCACCACGCCCGAACGCCGCCGGGCCAGGCATCGCACCGGCACTGCGCGGGCCCACGCGCAGGGCACCGCCGTCGTCAATCCAGCCAATCGAGCCGCCGCCGGCCGACACGGTATCGACGAGCACCCGGGGCAACGCAATGGGAACGCCGGCCACTTCGCCACCGGCCTCGACCAGCGGTTCTCCCTCGAGCACGAGCCCCGCATCGGCACTGGTGCCGCCAATGTCGATGGTCAGCGCGCGGTCGAAGCCCGCCGAGCGCAGCACCGCCGCCGCCCCCACCACGCCGCCCGCCGGGCCAGAGAGCGCCAGCGACGCGGCCGCGCCGGCCGCTTCGGCTGCCGTGCGCATGCCCCCGCCAGAGGTCATCACGCTCGGCGCGGGATGGCCCCGCTGTTCCACCGCGCCGGCGAGTCGCGCCAGATACTTGGCCACCGCCGGTCGCGCGTACCCTTCGGCCACCGCCGTCGCGGTGCGCTCGTACTCGCGAATCTCCGGCAGCACCTGGTGCGCGCAAACGATTTCCCTGCCCGGCAGTGCGATGGCAAGCGCGTGCGCCAGGCGCTGTTCGTGCGTACCGTCGGCGTAGGCGTGCAGCAGCGACACCACCACCACGTCGGGCGTGCGGGCCACGACCTCGAGGACGACGCGCGCAATCTCGGCGTCGCTCAACGGAATGCGCACGCCGTCCGGCTCCATGCGCTCGTGCACGGCCACGACGTCGGCGGCGCCCACGAGGGGCGCCGGGTGGTGGGCCGACAGGTCGTACAATGACGCCCGCTCCTGGCGGCGGAGTTCGAGCAGGTCGGTGGCGCCCGCCGTGGCGCACAGCACCACGCGCGCGCCGCGCCGCTCGAGCAACAGGTTGGTCACCACGGTGGTGCCGTGCGCAATGCGGGTTACCGAGCCCGGCGCGGCACTGAAGGTATCGAGGGCGGCCGCCACTCCCTCGCTCTGGTCGGCGGGCGTGCTGAGCACCTTGCGCGTGACCATCGTGCCGTCGGCCTCGATGGAGGCGAGATCGGTGAACGTCCCGCCGACGTCAATGCCCACGGCGCGGGTCACGTGCGCGACCTGCCCATGAGCGTGAGCGCCGGCACCAGCAGTCCGAGGTACATCATGGTGGGCGCAAAGGCCGCCACCACCGCACCCGTGGACTGTCCCGTGACGCCGGTGACGGCGAGCACGAGCAATACCAAAGCGCCGACGGCGCAGAAGCCGGCCAGCCATCGCGCCGCGCCCGCGCCGCGACCCGTCACCAGGGCGCGCGGCACGAACCACGCGGCGGCGAGCGCGGCGGGTGAGAGCAGCAGCACGTTCCAGTTGCCGTACCAGAAAACGTGCGCCGAAAAGAGTTCCATGAACACGACCAGCGTTCCCGCCAGGCCCGTGAGTGCGTACCAGGCGGCCGACACCGATGCGACGACGATGCGGGCCACGCGCTGCGCACCCTGCCATCGACCGCGCAGGGCGCTCATGAAGGCCAAGCCGCCGAAGAGTGCGAGCGGCACCAGCGCGCCGAGCGCGAACAGCACGTAGAGGCCGGGAAAGGCGAGCGGCGCCGGCGCTTCGGGCTCACGATTCGCCTCGAAGATCACCCGCTCGCTCGAAAGCAGCTTCACCGGCGCGCCGGGCGGCGCGGCCACCATGACGCCGCGAATGTGGTCGCGCAGGCGCATGGGCACGTAGGCCTCGTCCCACGCGGTCATCCGGGTGTCGGAGCGCGGGCCGAGTGCGATGTCGATGCCCAGCCGGCTCAGCGACGTGGCCTCGGTGAGGCGCAACGCCTCGCCGCGGAACGAGCGGTCACTCAGCGAATCGGCCCACGCGCGCCTCAGCGCGCCACCCAGCACCTTGTCGAGGGCGTCGCGCACGCGCGTGGAGCAGTTGTCGCGGAAGTAATCGTACCGGTAGTACCGGTTCTGCTGGAGCTCGTTCCAGCGTACGAACTGCAGCAGTTCGGCCTTCTGCATCGAGGTGAGGTTGAGCACCTGTTCGACGGAGGTGCGATTGTTCTCCCGGTAATAGGCGAGCAGCGGTGCCGTCTCGAACCCTTCCATCCAGTAGCGCGAGTTGCCGCTGAGGAAGCGCCCCAGAAAGTTCGGCTCGTCGAACGAGAACATTCCCCAGTTCCACGACACATCCAGCCCACGCAGCGGATCGTGGATGCGGATGGCGTTGTGCCCGAAGCGCTCGAACACCGGGTCGCCCTGACCGAAAGTGAGCAGCGAGACTTCCAGCCGGGACGCAGACGCGGTATCGGCGCTCACCTGCGAGCGCAGTGCGCCCGGTGCCACGAGTGCGGCCGCACAGAGCAGGAAACGCAGGATCTTCATGGGGTGGGTGCGCAATCCGGTCAGCGGGTCAGAAGGCGGCACCGACATCGGTGCCCGGATAGTATGTGCGAAGAATCGACCTGAAGTCCTGCCCGGCGCGCGCGCGCCCGATCGCCCCCCATTGGCACATGCCGATGCCGTGGCCCCATCCGTTGCCGCGAATGATCAGCCGCCGCAACGATCCGCCGGCACCATTTTCCGTTTCGACGGAAAAATAGGTGCTGTTGAGGATCTCGCCACCGGGAGGGCGCAGGACATAGCGCACGTCGTTGCCGCGCAGCGAGAATCGGCCGGCATCGGTCTCGATGATCAGGCGTCCCACCCGACCGCTGGGAGTCCGCTCCGCGACAGTGACGGCCGTGGCGTGCCCGGGTCCGGCGGCCGGCACGCTGGTATAGCTGCGCAGGTACTGCCGCAGCGCACCGTCCAGCTCCGCCGACTCGAGCGTGCGCGTCCAGGCAAAGC
>DATCGU010000282.1:0-10656 GCA_036508735.1 Gemmatimonadaceae bacterium | reverse complement strand
GCGGATTCGGTGGCAACCGTGACGACACGCACGTCTTCTACACCTTTACGTCGTTCACCTACCCGCCGTCCATCTTCCGCTACGACATCGCCGCCGGCACGTCCAAGCTGTTCCGGGCGCCCGAGATTCCCGGGTTCCGCGCGGCGGACTTCGTCACCGAGCAGGTGTTCTACCCGAGCAAGGATGGCACGCGCATCCCGATGTTCCTCACGTACCGGAAGGGCATCGCGCGCGACGGCAACAATCCCACCGTGCTGTACGCATACGGCGGCTTCAACATCACCACGGCGCCCACCTTCAGCGCCACGCGCCTCGCCCTGCTGGAGCAGGGCGTCGTCTACGCGTCGGCCAACCTGCGCGGCGGCGGCGAGTACGGCGAGAAGTGGCACGAGGCTGGAACGAAGCTGAAGAAGCAGAACGTCTTTGACGACTTCATCGCCGCGGCCGAATGGCTCATCGCCAAAAAGTACACGTCACCGGCACGGCTGGCCATCCACGGCGCCTCCAACGGCGGCTTGCTGGTGGGCGCCGTCGCCAACCAGCGTCCCGACCTGTACAAGGTGGTGCTGCAGCAGGCCGGCGTGATGGACATGCTGCGCTTCCAGAAATTCACCATCGGCTGGAATTGGATCGCCGACTACGGCTCCTCGGACAACGAGGCCGAGTTCAAGGCGCTGCGTGCGTATTCCCCCATTCACAACGTCCGCACGGGTGCGAACTATCCCGCCACGCTGATCACCACCGCCGACCACGACGACCGGGTGGTGCCCGCGCACTCGTTCAAGTATGCGGCGGCGCTGCAGGCCGCGCAGGGCGGCGACAATCCCATCCTCATTCGCATTGACACGAAGTCGGGACACGGCGCCAGCAACACCACCAAGGCGATCGAGCAGACCGCCGACCTGTACTCGTTCGTCTTCCAGAACCTGGGCGTGACACCGCGCCTCGGCGCAGTTCCCTGACCAACGATCGAATGCACACTGCGCATGGGGGCGACACGCGCCCCGTCGGACCGGACGGCCCCCCGTCCGCCGATGCCGCCTCACTGGAGTTCACGCCCGGCCAGATGCTGGCGATGGGCCGCTCGGTGCTCGAGCGCTCGGTGGCACACCTCGCCTCCATTGACTCGCAGCCCAGCTGCGGCGACGTCGATGCCGCCGAACTGTGCCGGTCCCTGCGCGAGCCGGCGCCGGAGATGGGAGCCGAACTCGAGCCGCTGCTCGACCAGCTCTTCAACGAACTGATCCCGCGGTCATTCACCACACCCTCGCCGGGATATCTCGCGTACATTCCCGGCGGCGGCGTGTACCCAGCCGCGCTCGCCGACTTCATTGCCGACACCACCAATCGATACACCGGCGTCTGGACGGCGGCGCCGGCGCTCGTGCAGCTCGAAGCGAACGTGCTCGAGTGGCTGCGCGACTGGATGGGCTTTCCCGCCGGCACGGCCGGCCTGCTCACCACCGGCGGCTCGGGAGCCACGTTCAACGCCGTCCTCTGCGCGCGCGAGCGCCACCTCGGCACGGACATCCGTTCGGGAACGGTCTACGCGTCCGACCAGGGACATCATTCCATCAGCAAGGCGGCCAAGCTCGCGGGCATCGCCGCCGACCGCGTGCGCACGATAGCGACCGACGCCGATTTTCGCATGGACGTGGCCGCGCTCGCGGCCGAGATCGCCCGTGACCGGGCGCAGGGGCTGCGGCCCTTTCTCGTCGTCTCGTCGGCGGGCACGACGAACACCGGCGCGGTGGACCCGCTGGACGACATTGCCGACCTCTGCGCGCGCGAGCAGCTCTGGCATCACATCGACGGAGCGTACGGGGCCTTCTTCCACATGTGCCCCGAGTTGCGACCCTTGCTCCGCGGCCTTTCACGCGGCGACTCGCTGACCCTCGATCCGCACAAGGGGATGTTCCTGCCCTATGGCACGGGCGCCCTGCTCGTGCGTGATGGCAATGCCCTGCGCCAAGTGCACGCGGCCACGGCCGGCTATCTGCCGGAGAACCAGGATGAGTTCTACGACCCGGCACAGTACGGGCCCGAACTCTCCCGCAGCTTTCCCGGCCTGCGCGTCTGGCTGAGCGTCAAGCTGTACGGCGCGGCGCGCTATCGCGCGGCGATCAGTGAGAAGCGCTCGCTCGCGTTGTGGGCGGCGTGGCACATCGCGCTGATTCCCGGCATCGTGATGGACGCCGCACCGCAGCTCTCGCTCTTTGCGTTTCACCTGGAGGGCGCGGCGCTCATCACGCAGGACAAGCGGAACGCGGCCACCGAGGAGCTTGTGCGTCGGGTGACGGCGCGCGGCCGGGTGATGCTCACCGGATGCACGGTCGACGGCCGGTATCTCGCGCGTGTCTGCGTGCTCAGCTTCCGCACGCGGATGGCCGAAATGGAAGCGTGCGTGCGGCACCTGGCGGAGGAGACTGAGGCGATCCTCGCGTCTGCCTCCTAGCTGACCGTCTCACCGGGGGCCGGCGAGAGCACTTCCACCCCCAGCGGCGCCACCAGTTCGCGCAACTGTTCGGGGCGTCCCGTCAACGCCGGGAAGGTGCCGTAGTGCATCGGGATCACCGTCCGGACACCGAGCAGCGCCGTGGCCTTGGCGGCGGCCACCGGATCCATCGTGTACAGGTCGCCGATGGGCAGGAACGCGATGGTGGGCGCGTAGAGTTCCCTGATCAGCGCCATGTCGCCGAACAGCGCCGTGTCGCCCGCGAAGTAGACACTCAGGCCGTTCTCGAATCGCAGCACGTATCCCGCGGCCTCCCCCAGGTACGTCATCACGCCGTCGTCGACGTAGCTGGAGCTGTGCCTTGCATCGACCATCGTGATGCGGATGCCACACAGCTCCTGGGTGCCTCCCTTGTTCATCCCCGACGTCTTTGTCACGCCGCGCCGGCTCTCCAGCCACTGGCAGACCTCGAAGATGCCCACGACCGTCGCCCCCGTCGCCAGCCACACCGCGGCTGCATCGTGGATGTGGTCGAAGTGCCCGTGCGTCACCAGCACGAGGTCCACCGGAGGCGGCACCTTCAGCGCCGGAGGACAGGACGGGTTACCCTCCAGCCACGGGTCCATCAGGATGCGACGGCCTTCGGGCGACGTCAGCAGGAACGTGCCGTGGCCAAACCACGTTGCGGATAGTCCGGACAGCGTCATGGGTCACCTCGGTGTAGTCTCGCCCTTGTCGAGTATGCGCGGTCCCGGCGGCGTGAGCAAGCAGGCCGGGCGCCTCTTTCTGGCGGCGCCCGGCGGTACTACGTTGATTGCCTCGTCTTCCCTGCCCGCACCACGGCGTCGGCGCCGTGCGCGCGGCGCCGTACGTCCGCTGGGCAAATCGAGGAGCAACCCGTGCATTCCCATCTTCGGCGCATGCTCACCCTTGGCGTCGTCTGCGCCACGGCCGGCCTTACCGTCTCGGCCACTCGCGGTGAGCGCCGTCTCGACAATGGCCTGGCCCGCACGCCGCCCATGGGCTGGAACAGCTGGAACAAGTTCGGCTGCAACGTAAGCGACAAGCTCATCCGCGGGGTGGCCGACGCCATGGTCGCCAGCGGCATGCGTGACGCCGGCTACCAGTACGTCAACATCGACGACTGCTGGCAGGTGGCGCGCACGCCGCAGGGCGTGATCGTCGTCGACTCGCTGCGCTTCCCCAACGGCATGAAGGCGCTGGGCGACTACGTGCACTCCAAGGGACTCAAGTTCGGCGTCTACACCGACGCCGGGCGCAAGACGTGCGAGGGCCGCCCGGGCAGCTACGGCTACGAGGCCATCGACGCCAGGACGTATGCGTCGTGGGGCGTGGACTACGTGAAGATCGACTGGTGCAATGCCGAAGGGCTCGACGCGCGCACCCAGTACACGATCTTTCGCGATGCACTCGCCGCATCGGGGCGGAAGATCGTGTTCAGCATCTGCGAGTGGGGCAGCAACCAGCCATGGGACTGGGCGCCGGCCGTGGGCAACCTGTGGCGCACCACCGGCGACATTGCCGATCGCTGGAGCAGCGTGCTCACGCTCGTGGACCTCTCGTCGCAGTACTGGCACCTGGCCGGGCCGGGTAGATGGAACGACCCGGACATGCTGGAGGTGGGCAACGGCGGCATGACGAATACGGAGTACCGCGCGCATTTCAGCCTATGGGCCATGATGGCCGCGCCCCTCATTGCCGGCAATGACGTGCGCGCCATGATGGATTCCACGCGCGATGCGACGGCCACCCGCGAGATCCTGCTCAACAAGGAAGTCATCGCCGTCGACCAGGATTCGCTTGGTCGGCAAGGCACCATCGTGCAGGCGTCGCCCAGCGAGTTGCAGGTGTGGGTGAAGCCGCTTGCCGACGGGTCGCGCGCCGTGCTGCTCTTCAACCGCGCGTCCGTGCCCTCGACGATTAGCGCCAACTGGGGACGCGTGGGCCTCAAGACCCGGCGGGCGCGGGTGCGCGACCTCTGGGCCCACACCGAGTCGGCCGCCGTGGAGAACTTCTACGCGGCCACGGTGCCGTCGCACGGTGTGGTGATGCTGCGCGTCTGGTCAGTCCCGGACTAGGTGCGCGTGGCACGCGATCGCTTCCACACACCGTATCCCCGGCCCGCGCTCGCCGCGCCGTTCGTGCTCTGCCCCAACCATCCCGAGTACTTCACCGACTGGATGCTCGACAAGTGGCTCACCGGCCGCTTCGCACCGCAGGCCGCGTCGTGGGCCGATCCGGCGGTCGTCAACGGGATGGGCCGCATGATGAGCTGGCTCTGGCTGTCGAACGGCCTCGTTGCCGCGGTGCGGGGAGAGGAACTCGAGAAGGCGCTCGCGTACTCGGGGCAATGCCTGGCGCTCGGCGGCGCGCAAGCACGCCGATCCAGCCCCCGAGTTCCGTCGCCAGATCGTCGTGCTCGACAAGATGCTGCGGCTCGTCCCCGCCGCCGTCGGCGAACCCACGGTGACGCAGGAACAGGTGAGCGAGCGGATCAAGCGCCTGCGCCTCGACTGGCTGCGCGGCACCACGCGCGACTCCGTGACCCGCTTCGTGCCGCGCGCCGCGGCGCTGCGTGACGTCTTCGTGCGCGTCTGCGATCCGCTCGTGGTCGCGGTGCAGTGCGATCACGAGCAGTTGCTCGCCACGCTGCGCGAGCGCATGCTCACCGCGCTCGCGCTCGCCCGACAGGATGGTCTTGATGCGCTCGGGCCGACGGTGCGTTACGCCAATCCGTTCCTCGCCTGAGGCAGCAGCACGCACCGGCTCGGCGCGCCAAGCCGTTCAATCGGGCCTCGCGCAGTTCAGGTCGCTGGCGACTCCTCTCCCCACACCGCGGCGAAGTACCGCTCCACGTCGAGCACCAGTTCGGCGCCGCTCACGGGGTCCGTCCACGTCAACTGCTCGCGCAGGATCTCAGGCCGCGTGTCGGACGGGGTCCACCGCTCGATGAGCCGGGCGTCGAGGTCGATTATCCAGTACTCGGGCACGCCCACCCGCTGGTACAGCATCCGCTTGATTCCGCGGTCCCGTTTCGCCGTACTCGGCGAGAGCACTTCGGCGATGAGCACGGCGCACGCAGGATCATCGAGGCGCGTCTTCGCGGTGATCGGCGCGCGCAGCACGAAGAGATCAGGCTCAACGACGGTGGTCGGCTCGGGACACAGGTCGGCTGTCGAGGAGACTACGCGAGGCGTGGCGCCACTGCTCGGCAAGCCTCGATTGAGCATGTTGCTCAAGTGGGACAGCGCCGCCACATGCACCACCCTCGGCGCCGGCGTCACCAGCAGTTCCCCGTCGATGCACTCGTACTTGCAGCCGTTCCCTTCCGGGAACTGCTCCAGGTCGGCTGGCAACCAGTAACGCTCGATGGTAGCAGGCATGCCCATAGGGTACGCTCGGCGCGGGGGGAAATGCAACTCGGCATGGCGCAACCTGCCTGCCACACCGCACAGCAGTGTCACCAGATCGACCCGCAAACAAGCGAAGGAACGCGAGTCCCGTCCCGGCATCACACGTCGCCCCCCGGCCTAAGCCGGCAGTTCGCTCCTCGTGACGCGTATCCCGTGCCGCTCCAGCGCCGGGAAGACGAGGTCGTACGGTACCTCGATGGGTGAACGGATACCCGGGCGCCCGAGCGATTCGTCGAGAATGAGCCGCGCTCCGCGCGCCAGCGTGAAACCCACCGTGCGCTGCATCGACGTAAGGCCGGTGGCGAAGTCCCGCCGGTCTACAAGGTCGTAGACGACGCGCAGGGCCTTCCCGCCCCGTCTGCCGCGCACGTCCACCCGGATCCACGTCAGGTCTTCATCGTCCTTCCCGTACTGGAACTGCGGCTGCGAAGAGAGCAGCGCCGCCGTGAAATCGACGGGCGCCACCGCCACGCCGTTCACGTCAACCGGCACGCTCCCGAGGAAGCCGCTCTTCACCATCACCCGCCAGAAGGCGCAGTGCCCGGCGTACCGTCCGGTGAAGCGCGTCATCTCACGCACTGTTCCGCGCAGGCCGAACAGCTCCGCGTAGTGTACCGCGTCGCCGTTCGCGTAGCACTCGAGGGGAGCGCCGATCTCCGGCACGTCGACCATATGATGGCGCCCCGGCTCGAACAGCGCCGCTGCATCGATTTCCACCTCTGCGCCGCCGGTGATCAGCCGCGCCGGACGCCGGTACGACCGCATCACGCCGATGGGCGACCACGAGAACCGGTAGCCGAGCGCGTTGCCCCGCGCCGCCGGACCGGGAAGGCCGGCGCCGTAGGAATGGAACTCTGCCACCTCGTCGAACTCCGTCAACGCCCGCGCGCCAAGAATCAGGTCGAGTCCGGGATCGAGCCCGAACTCCGGGAGGATGACGACGCCCTTGCTTCGTGCCGCATCATCGAGCTCGTGGATCGCCCGTTCCGTCGCACTGATCTTCCCGGCGTCCAGTTCCTGCGGGTCGCGAAGATACATGCTGCTCACCAGGCTCACGCCGCAGTGCGCGGCAAGCCGCGCCATCGGGAGCGCGAACGGGCCGGGCAGCGCCTCCACCACGACGTCGGCCTGGCGCATCAGCGCCGCGACGGCCGCCTCGTCGGTGGCATCGATCATCACCGACTTCACACGAGACTCGGTTTGGCCCTGCAGGACGTGCCCCGCACCCCGCACCCGGTCGGCCACGACGACGTGAATGGGGTCGTCGCCCAGCGCGAGGTCGTGCAGCACCGCCCTGCCCTGCGCGCCGCAGCCGAGGAGGAGCACGCGGCGGCTCATCGCGGACGGTGCATCGAGGTGCCGTCGCGCCTTTCAGTCCGCCGGTGACTCATCTCCCCACACCTCGGCGAAGAACCGCTGCACATCGAGCACGAGTTCGGCCCCGCTCACGGGGTCGGTCCACGTCAGCTGCTCGCGCAAGATCTCAGGCCGCGCGTCGGACGGGGTCCAGCGCTCGATGAGCCGTGCGTCGAGGTCGACGATCCAGTATTCTGGCACGCCCACCCGCTGGTACAACATCCGCTTGATCCCGCGGTCCCGTTTCGCCGTACTCGGAGAGAGCACCTCCGCGATAAGCACGGCGCAGGTGGAGTCATCGAGGCGCGTTTTCGCGGTGGCCCGTGCACGCAGCACGAAGAGATCGGGTTCGACGACGGTGGTGGACTCGGGGCGCAGGTCGGCGGTGGAGCTGATGACGCGCCGGCCATGTCCCTGACCAGAGAGAAAGAGGACGATCTGCTCCCCCAGCACGGCTAGCGCCGCCGCATGCACCATCCGCGGAGCCGGCGTCACCAGCAGCACTCCGTCGATGCACTCGTACTTGCAGCCGTCCCCTTCCGGGAACTGCTCCAGGTCGGCAGGCAACCAGTAATGCTCGATCGTGGCAGGCATGCCCATAGGGTACGCTCGGCGGCGGGGAGAACGCAACTCGTCCTACGGCAGCACCGCCCCCGCGTTCAGCCGCAACTGCAGCCGGTCGGACCGCATGACGATGGCCGGCATGGCGTCCTCCAGGCCGAGCGCGACGAGCCGCCGCGCCATTGCGTGCGCGCTGCCCGACACCTTGAGGCGCATCGTTCCCGGAAGGCAAACCCAGCCGCCGCCGCGCGTATTCACCAGTGTCCGCAGCAACGCGCCTTCCTTGCGGGAATACAGGATCAGGTCGAGCAACGGCCCCGGAATACCGACGCCCGCGTCGCCCGACAACTCAAGCAAAGCCCCTGCACCGTCCGGATCGATCACCGCACCGCTGAAGCGCTCGCCGTTCAGTGCAAAGCGAATGGGTGTCACGAACTTGGGGTAGCCCCAGATCTCACGGCCGGCGGCGCAGGCGGCCGCCGTCGTCACCGGCAGGTCGACGATGAAGAAACCCACGCTGCCCTTGTCGAGGCTGCCCATCATGGAGAGCAGCGGAAAGGCCGGCGTGCGCGTGCCGGCGGGAACCACGGCAATGGCCACGCCGACCTCGTTGTAGACGCCAATCGACGTCTGCCGGTACTCGTAGAATGCGACGCCCACCAGCGCCTTGCCGCCCACGAATCGCGCCGCCTCCAGCCCCTCGCCGCGCACCATCGACTGCGCCCTGTCGTAGTCGACGAGAAACAGCGCCAGCACCTGCGAGTCGTAGTAGTACAGGATGGGCAGTTCGACATTTCCTTCGCTGGTGGCAAAGGTCGTTCGCGGATACTGAAAGAACGGGTCGGCGTGCCACGCGGTCACGGTCACACTCCCATCGGTTGATCGGCGTCGAGCAACTGCGCCTGCCAGTCTTCCATCATCGACAGACGGTTGATCTGGTTGGTCCCCTCGAAGATCCGCGTGAGCCGCACGTCGCGGAAGATCTTTTCCACCCTCTGCTCGTGCAAACCACCGTGATCGGCCAGCAGGTCCATGGCCATCTCGCAGACGTGCTGGGCGCGGTCGGTCGCGTGGAACTTGCACAGCGACGCATGCAGCTGCCGCGGCTGCCACGCGCTGCGCGCCTCCTGCCACACGAGGCTGCGCATGGCGCGGGTCTCGGCGACCATCGTGGCGAGGTGCAGCTGCACGTTCTGATAGTGCATCAGTGCCTTGCCGCCGAGCGTATAGCGCCGGGCGAACTCGAGCGCCGTCTCCGTGGCCGCGCGGGCAAAGCCCACCGCCATTGCCGCCACCGGGATGCGTGACGCATTCAGCGTGGCGCGATTGATCACCCACCCCCCGCGCAGCCCGCCGACAATGCGGTCGCGAGGCACGAAAAGGTCGGTGAACTCCAGCTCGGCGGCTCCCGACGCGCGCATGCCCATCTTGAGTTCGGTGCGCGCCACCTTGAACCCCGGCGCGGCGCAATCGACGTAGAAGCAGGTCCACGACTCCATGCCCTCGCCCTGCAGCGCCGCGAACACCGTCGCCGACTTGGCGAGATCGCCGCCGCTGATGTAGCACTTGCGCCCGTTCAGCAGCCAGCCGCCAGCGGTCGGCCTCGCGACGACACCAGGAGAAGAGAGCGCAGCACCGTGCCCGTCCTCGGCGTCCGAACCGGCGCCCGGTTCGGTGATCGCAAACGCCACCAGGTGCGGATCGCCGCGTTCACAACTGCGATACACCGGCACGAGATGACGGAGGATCTGCCCCACGTTGCCGGCGAGCAACAGCGGCATGGCGCCCAGATGGTGCGCCGACAGCAGCAGCATGAGTCCACCGCACGCCCGGCTGAACTCCTCGACGATGAGGCTGCACTGCCAGATGGGGGGATACGGGAGCGTTCGCCACGGCATGCTCCCGAGCGGACGCGGCAGGAAGTAGCTGAGCCAGCCCTGGCGGCCGGCTTCACGCAGCACGTCCATTGCGATAGGGTGGCATTGCCCGGGCGGCAGGTGCGCGGCAAGATCGAGCTCGTCCGCCACTGGCGCGATGTACCGCTCGGCGAACGCTCTCGCCCGCCGGCGCTGCCTCGCCAGCGGCGCGGGCAGCCGGGCGAAGTCGGTCTCCCAGAGATCCGACACCGGGTAGTCCGACAGCGTTCGCCCGATCATCGGCAACTCACGGTACTGCCGCTGCGGTGAGAGCGGATGATCGGCCGGAAGATGTCCTTCGAGGTGCGTTGGTGCGCTCATGCGAAGGCTCCGATCCACCCGGCGAGGAACGACTGCGCCTCTCGCGTTCCTCCGGCCTGCAGCCTGAGCATGTTCTGGTCGCGCACGAGCTTTTCCGGCCCGGCCTCGCGCATGTAGCCAATTCCGCCGTGCACCTGCATCACCTGGTTGGCCGCATCGCACAGCAGCGCGTGCGTGCTGACTCGCATGGCGGCCACCGATCCTGCGTCGATCTCGTCGATGGGGCGTGCCAGGCTCGCCAGCGCCACATCCGCACCCTGCCGCGCGACCTCAATCTCGCTCAGCATCTGCTGCACGGCCGCGTGAGCGCCGATGAGCTTCCCACCCTGCCGACGCATGGCGGCAAAATCCGTGGCGAGTTCCTGGCCGCGGCCCAGCGCACCCGCGGCAATTGCCAGCAGCCCCATCATGTCCATCTTGAGCGCGCGGCCAAAGACCAGTCGAGCCGCTCCGTCATCCAGCAACGTGATGCCGGTCGCGGACGACACGTCGCGCACCAGAAATGCCGACAGCTCGTCCAGTCCGTGCTGTGCGCGGCACGGCTGCACCTCCAGTTCGTCGCGGTGCGCGAGTTGCCACGCAATCCGCCCGTCGCGCCAGACCGGCCAGAGCA
>DATCGU010000281.1:0-2696 GCA_036508735.1 Gemmatimonadaceae bacterium | reverse complement strand
CCAGGCGCTGGTGGTCTTGCGGATGAACCCGACATCAGAAGCTGGCACCTAGCGCCTTGTCACTATCTTATCCCCCGCCACGCAAGCGCCTCGGCCAGCACTTCCTGACCGATCCGCGCATCCTGACGCGCATCGTCGATGCCCTCGCGCCCACGGCGGACGAGACCGTCATCGAGATCGGGCCCGGGCGCGGCGCGCTCACCGACGTGCTCGTGGCGCGCGCGCGGCGCGTGATTGCCGTCGAAGTCGACCGCGAACTCGCGTCGCGACTGCGGGAACGTTACGCCGGGAATGAGCGACTCACGGTGGTGGAGGCCGATGTCCTTGCCGTCGATTTCGGCGAGCTGTCGGGCGGGCCGTTCGTGGTGGCCGGCAACGTGCCGTACAACATCACGACGCCCATCCTCTTTCACGCGCTCGAGCGGCCGCGCCCGCTGCGCGCGGTGTACCTGGTGCAGCGCGAAGTGGCCGAACGCGTGGTCGCACCACCGGGAAGCGAGGCGTACGGGGCGCTGTCGGTGAACGTGCAGTGCGTGGCGCACGCGGAGATCGTCTTTCGCGTGGCCGCGGGCTCCTTCTCGCCTCCGCCCAAGGTGGAGAGCGCGGTGCTGCGCATCACGCCTCGCGACGATCCCGTGGTGGCCGAGGTGGATGAGGCGCGCTATCGCACCCTCGTGCAGGCGGCGTTCAGCCTGCGACGCAAGCAGCTGCGGCGCGTGGTGCGCACGGTCTGTGGACTGGATGCGGACGCGGCCGATCGCGTGGTTGCCGCCGCCGGACTTGACCCCGAGGCGCGTCCCGAAGTGCTGTCGTCGGTCGACTTCGCGCGGCTGCTGCAGGCGAGCCGCGGCTAGCACCTGGCGGCTATAAGCTCGCGACTCGCGGCTACCTCCAGGCAGGCTGCGCCTCGTGGTTGTACCATTCAGTTGATGAGGGCTTTCTCCAACTGCCGCTTCGTCGTCGTTGACGTCGAGACCACAGGCTCCAGCGCGCTCGCTGGTGACCGCGTGACGGAGGTGGCCGCCGTGGTGGTGGAGGATGGCCGCATCGAAGACGCCTTTCAGTCGCTGGTCAACCCCGAACGGACGATCCCGCCGTTCATCACGGGCCTCACCGGCATTACCAACGCCATGGTCGCCGGCGCACCTGCGTTTCGCGACATCGCCGGCGATCTCGCCCACGTCCTCGATGCGCGCACCTTCGTAGCGCACAACGCCGTCTTCGACTGGGGCTTCCTGACCATGGAGTTTGCCCAGGCCGACCGCCCCGGGGCGCTCGTCGGTCCGCCGCTCTGCACGGTGCGGCTGGCCCGCCGCGTGCTGGCGCACCTGCCGCGCCGCAATCTCGACGCGGTCGCATGGCACTACGGCGTGGAAATTGAGGGCCGCCATCGGGCGCTGGGCGACGCGCGGGCGACGGCAAAGGTGCTGCTAGGGCTGCTGCGCGACGCCGAACTCCGGGGCGTCGACTCCCTCGACGCGCTGCAGGCGTGGATTGCCGCCCGTACCAGCGCCGCTCGCAAGCGGCGAAGCGCCATGCCGCGGCCGGTGGACGACCGGGGACTGGGACCGGGGGCCTGACCTGCGCTAAATTGACTGCATGACTCCTCCGCTTCCGCTCGTCCAGACGCGCCGCGTTGGCCGCTTCACCGTGCACGCGCTGCAGGCCGGCGGCCAGATGCTCGATGGCGGCGCGATGTTCGGCGTCGTGCCCAAGCCCCTGTGGGAAAAGCGCATCGCGGCCGACGCGCGCAACCGCATCCCGATGGGGATGCGCTGCCTGCTGGTGGAGCACGACATCGGCCTCGTGCTCATCGATACCGGGGCGGGGAACAAGGAGACGGCGAAGTTTCTGGACATCTACGGCGTCGAGAACGACGGCGGAGCGGAGCGCACGATGCTCGAGGCCGCCATCGTGGCCGCCGGCCACCGTCCCTCGGACGTGGCGCTGGTGATCAACACGCACCTGCATTTCGATCACGCCGGCGGCAACACGGCGTTCGACGCCGACCGCAACGTGGTGCTGGCGTTTCCGAATGCCCGGTACGTGGTGCAAGAGGCCGAGGCGCACTACGCCATGCATACCAATGAACGTACGGCGGCGTCGTACTTCCCTCGCAACTGGGAGCCGATTCGCGAAGCGGGCAAGCTCGATCTGATCGCCGGGAGTACGGAGATCGTGAGCGGCATCCGATCGTTGCCCTCACCGGGGCACACGCCGCACCACCAGAGCCTGCTCATCGACGGCGGAGGCGAGATCGCATGCTATCTGGGCGACGTGATCCCCACGCGGCACCACATGCCGCTGCCGTGGATCATGGGTTATGACGTGGAACCTCTGGTGACCCTGGAGAGCAAGCGCGCGCTGCTGGCCGAAGCGCTGGCCGACCAGTGGCTGCTGGTGTTCGAGCACGACGCGTCGACGGCGTGGGGATACGCGGCACATGATGGGAAGAACTACTATCTCGAGGCTGCGGGGTAGGAGTGCGGGGGCAAGTGGAAGCCGGGTAGCGATATAGGCGTTGACACCACCCCGTTGGGCGGCTAGATTCCTTGGACAATCAGCCAAGTGGGTGAGCGTCAGCTCGCCCCACCCGTCGGCCATCGGCGCTCGCGCCGTATGTGCTACCGGAGTCCCTGCAGAGGCGGCGAGCACGGGTACGTGCGCGTCCGTCGTTGATGCGCGGATCCGGGTTC
>DATCGU010000280.1:0-6377 GCA_036508735.1 Gemmatimonadaceae bacterium | reverse complement strand
CACCTTCCTCGGCGACTACATCGCGCTGCGTGCCGTGGAAAGCTCGTTCTACGGCGTCTTCTCCGCTGACAATAATCCATACTGGCACCCCACCGCGCGTTACTTGCGCGACCTCGACGTCAGCGGCGGCGTCCGCAAGCTCCCCGCGGCCGTGAGCCCCTCCATCGATCCGTTCTTCTTCAAGATCTCGCCCAGGGAGGTGTCGTTCATCGTCACACCCTGGAATCAGACGAAGATGCCCGACTTTCTCCCCGACGATCCGCGCATTCCGCTCGCGATCCGGAAGATCCCGGGAACGGGACCCTCGCCCCGTCAGCCGTAGCGACTCACGACGATTTCGGCGTATCAGCCGCGCCGCTTGAAGAACTGCACTTCACGCTCGTGCTTTTCGGCTGCGGCCCGTGTCGTGAACGTGCCCAGGTTGCGCCGCTGGCCTGTCTTCGGATTCCTCTTTGATGAGTAGAGGCGGTAACTACCGTTCTTGAGCTTGCGAATCAATGGGACCTCCGGGGAACGCGTGGCACTCACTTCTTCGGGTCGGGATCCTTGGTGGCGAATTCCACGGGCGGCGGGCGTGGGCCGGACCGTTCTACGTATGCCCGGGTGAACTCCGCGCCGAGCAGAATGATCTGAGACGAGTAATAGACCCACACCAGGATGACGACCACCGATCCCGCGGCCCCGTAAGTGGAAGCGAAGGTACTCTTGCCCAGATAGAGGCCGATCAGAAACTTGCCGATGGTAAACAGCCCCGCGGTCACCAGTGCTCCCACCCACACGTCTGACCACTTCAGCTTCACGTCCGGCACGACTTTGTAGATCATCGCGAATAGAAGGGTGATGACTCCGAGGGACACCACCACATTCACCGCCTCCCACAGCGCCGCAACGCCGGGAAAGGCGTGCCCCATATAGGTGTGCGCGCCTGCCAAGGCGGCGCTCACGACCAGGGATGTGAGGAGTAGAAACGCGAACCCCAGAACCAGTCCAAACGAGATGATTCGTTGCATCAACAGGTCGCGCAGAAAATTCCCCCGCGACCTGGGCTTGACTCGCCAGATGGCGTCCAGGTCGTCCTGGAGTTCGAGGAAAGCGCCGGTGGCACCCAACATGAAAGTGATGACACCGATGATCGTCACCGGGATGCTCAACGACGACTTGGCGGCGCCTTCGAGGATGGATTGAATCGCCTGCGCTCCATCCCGTCCCACCAAGCCCCCGATCTGCCCCACGATCTCGCCCCGAACCGCTTCGGGTCCTAAGGCCATCCCGCCGACGGCGACTACCACGACGAGGATCGGCGCCAACGCGAAAAGCGTGTAGTAGGCGAGCGCTGCACCCATGTGGGGAACGTTGTCGTTCCACCACCCGGCGAAAGCCCCCTTGATCACCGTCCACAGGCGGTCCGGCGTCATCCGGTCGTTCCGCGCGCGACGACCATGGCTTCCAGTGCGGCTGCGTGCCACCACGCTCACCTTCCTCTTCTCACGAGCCAGGGCCCGCACAAGGGCGCATGATGCCGGGAGTCGAAACGCACGCCCCCAAGTCGCGGTTGCGCTCCCGGCGCGATCCTACGCCTTCGGCGTCTTGGCCATCTGCGCATCGTTGAACATGAAGTACGCGAGCTTGCCGGCGCCCGTGACCACTATGGTGGTCGCCGTGCCCTGCTTGAGGTCCAGCTTCGGGACGGTCAGGAGCACCTTCGACTGGCCCTTGGCGCGGAACTCGATCGTGACGATCGAGGGCGCGAGGTCCTTGTAGCCCGCTTCGTTCTTGAAGCCCACGTCGGCAAAGAGCTTGTCGGTTGCACCCTTGATGCTGATGTCGAACTCCGGAGCGCCCGGGGCAGCGTGCAGGACGCGCAGCCGCGCCTTGCCGCTGTCGGCAATCACGTCGTCCTTGATGACGTGCAACGTGCTCTTGGACACGTCCTCGGCGATCAGGATGACGGTGTAGCGATTGCCGTCGCGCAGGACCCGCTCCTTTTCCGCGATCTTGACTCCTTCGGGATTGCCCGCGGCGCGCACGGTAAAGTCGGCGAGGTCGTTTGAGATCTCGCGGTAGTCGGTCACGGAACCCGACTTGACGTTGTTGAACAGCGTCTCCTGGCTGAGCTGCACCGAGATGTCGCCGCCCCTCGTGGCATTGACGATGCGCACGAGCGAATGGCCCATGGCCTTCATGGAGTCGGCCGGCGAAGAGACGTTGGTCTTGCCGTCGCTGGTGGTCTTGATGGGCGTGCTGTCCTTCTGGCAGGCACCCGCCACGACGACCGTGGCGGCGAGCACGAACTGGATCGATCGATTCATGACGGTGGACCCGGATTTTGAGGAGGTGCGGCGCCGATGCGATACCGGCCGCTTCGAAGATTAGGATCTCCGGGCCCGGGACACCATCGCACGCAGGCATGAATCAGGGAGTAGCCCGCTTGTGCGATATGATGCGCGCGGCCAAGCGGGCGTGATGTCCTCGGCCGCCCCGCGTGGTATATGTTCAGGTACCTTCCCTGGAGCGCCGAGCCTGCGGGATCGGGTTACCGGTCTTCTACTCGAATTCGGATTGGTCATGCGTCTTCTCTCGAGCGTCATCTCGATCCTGTCGCTGTCGCTCCTGGCGGCCTGTGCCGGCGACCCCACATCGTGCTGCGCGGCGGGCCAGCCGACGCTGCGCGTGATCAATGCATTCACGACGCCCGTCGATGTGCTGATCGACGGCACCGTGGCCATTGGTGCACTCGCCGAGGCCACGAGCGCCACGGCATCACCCGCCGCGGGCGGTCACACGCTCGTGCTGCGCCCGGTCGGTTCGGGCAGCTCCGTGTCGCAGGCGATCACCACGACGACCGGTACCGTGGGGACGATCGCCGCCGTGCGCGCCCTGAACGGCGCACTGGCGGCGGCCGTGCTCGATGACACCAACAGCGTGGTGCCGGTCGGCACGACGAAGGTACGCGTGCTGCACCTTGCTCCGAGCGCCGGAACATTGCAGGTGTTCCGTACGCAGCCCGATCACCAGCAGCCCACGGCGTGGCAATTCCCGTTCACCTACCAGCCTGTGCCCACGAGCCTGAGCGCGCCGTTCTATCAAAGCACGGTGGGCAGCTGGGACGTGCGTATTTGGCAGCAGCCGGCTGACGCGTCGGGCTGGGCGGGCGCCGCGGTGAAGGTCGTGCTCCCGCTGACGAGCGGAGAGAAGAGGACCATTGTGATCCTCGACAAGCCGGGTGGTGGCGTACGAATAGAAGTGCTGTAGGCCGCTGAAGGCGTTGAAGAAATCCTTCAACAACACGGCAACACGCACCGTAATACCAGTTGTCATCCGCGCATCACCAGCCGCCACGGGACTGCCCTCATGGTCACGCATCGCTCTGTCGCCGCGAGCTTCACGCTCGCCGTCTGCCTCTCCGCCGCCGCCCTCGCCCAGTCCACCGATACCGTTGCCGATCCCATCAAGTCGATGGTCGACCGCCTCGACCTCGCACGGTACAAGGCGACCATAAAGGGCCTCACCCAGTTCGGCGACCGCCGGCAGGGCACCGACCGCAACCGGAAGGCAGTCGACTGGATCGAGGCGCAACTCAAGAGCTACGGCTGCACCAACACGGAGCGCATCCGGTACGACTTCGCGCCCACGCCACCTGCGCCGCGACCGGCAGGTAGCGCCGCACCGGTCCGCCGCGCGTCCGCGGCGGCGCAGGGCGGCGGCCGCATGCGCGGCATCCGCACGCGCGCCGGCGTCAACAACGATTCGCTCGCGCAAACGGACCTGGCGCTCCGGGCGCTCAACGCGCAGCCCAGCACTCCGGGCCCGCGCGAGGAGGTCTTCTGCACCAAGATCGGTACCACCCATCCCGACGAGATGTACATCGTCGCCGGCCACATGGACGGCATCGGCTGGGGTGAGGGCGCCAACGACGATGGTTCCGGCACCGCGCTGGTGATGGAACTGGCGCGAGTGTTCAGCAGTCCCGACGTGCAGACCGAGCGAACGATCCGCTTCGTACTCTGGAACAACGAGGAAACCGGGCTGAACGGTGCCCGGGCCTATGTGGCCCAGCGGCAGGCCCTGCAGGGCAAGGAGGAGCCCGCCGGCTCGGGCAAGTATCCGGAACCGAAGTGGCTGGGGATGATCCAGCACGACATGATGCTGTTCGACCACGGCATGCCGAACGAGGACGGGACGATGCGAAAGGAGCAGCGCGCCGAGGCCGACGTGAACATCGAGTTCCAGTCGAACTCGAAGATGGCCGACGCATCACAGAAGCTGGCCTGGCTGGTCGCGGGGGGTAACGAGAAGTACGCCACCGATTACCCGGCGGCGGTCGGCAATCACATGACCAATACCGACTCCGGACCCTTCCAGGACATCGTCGCGTCGATCAGCCTGCGCGAAGCCGAGCGCGGGCGGGAAGTCGGCGCCGGCTGGGACCCGCAGTGGCACCAGGTGACCGACGTCTTTGGCACGTACACCGACAAGGACTTCCGCCTGGGCCTCAACGCCGCGCAGACGACGCTCGGCGCGGTGGCGATGCTGGCGGGGGCCACCGTCAAGAAGTAAGGCACGTCCCCGCGGCCATCGTCGTGCCCCGATCGAATTTCCCGTCCTCTTCCTCGCCTGAGCCGCCTACGCATGACGTCCTCACTCCGCCTGCTCCGCCTTGCGAACACCCCCCTGCTGGCCGCCGTGCTGGCTCTCGCCCTGGGCGGTCAGCCGGCGTGGGCCCAGGCCGCCACCGGCCCCTTCCCCTCCGGCAAGAGCGTCGTCGAGGCCGACATCAACGGCACGGTACTCCAGCTCTACGCCTACAAGCCCGCCAACTACGCCGGCGAGGGGTTCATCCTGCTCCTGCATGGGGCGTCCCGCGCCGCTGAAGCGTACCGGGACAACGCCATGGGAATGGCCGACACCTACAAGCGCATCGTGGTCGTGCCGCTCTTCGACCTGAAGCGCTTCCCCGAGTGGCGCTACCAGTTCGGCGGCGTGTTTCGGGCCGACAGCTCCTTCGCGACCCCCGCGGAACGCACCTACGCATTCATCCCGAAGCTCGTCTCCTACATCCGCGGCCGGGAAGCGAGCGCCGCTCTCCCGTACCTGCTCGCCGGGTTCTCCGCGGGCGGCCAGTTCGTGAACAGGATGGCCGCGTTCATCGATACCGACGCAGAGCGAATCATCGCCATGGCCTCGGGGTCCACGATGTTCCCGACGCGGGACATGGACTTCCCCTTGGGCTTCGGCAAGCTGCCGGACGAGCTGAGCAATGACGACCGCATCCGCCGGTACCTGGCGCTCCCGATGACCATCTACATCGGCACGGGCGACCGCGAGCTGGCCCAGCTACCCCAGGGGGAGGCGAACAAGCAGGGCGTTCACCGCTACTCGCGCAACATCCGCTGGTTCAACGAGGCCATGGATCTGGCCTACCAGCGCAAGTGGGAGTTCAACTGGCGCCTGGTCATCGCCGACGGGCCCGGGCATAGCCCGCGGGACATGTTCAACCACCCGCAGGTTGGGAACGCGCTCTTCGGGCACCGGGCGGTAACGGGTTCAGCGCCTGCCAAATGATGGGGCTCAGGTCGCCAAGCCGGGTCTCGGCGCCTCGGTATCCGTAAGGACGCCCCACGCCTGACTGAAGACGACGCCGAGATTTCGATTGATTCAGCCTGAGGTCACTGCCTCGGGATCACACCCGTCACCATGACCACACTCGGCGGCGGCGTCGCCGCACGCTCTTGCCGCGACGGTCGTACCTCCGCAGGACTACGCACATGAGCCACGCGCATCTCCTCACGGCAGGCGTGGCGCTCGCGTTGGCGTTTCCCGCGCCGAGCGTCGGCCAGGAGACCGTTTCGCTGCGGCGCGCCGATGGACAGTCGCTGCGCATCAGGCCCTACCCGGCGGCGGACGGCTATCTCGCGGTGGTGATCGGCCATCCGGAGAGCGGCCGACAGGCACTCAGGCAGGCGGTGCGCTACGCGCCCTCAGTTCAGGACCAGCACGCGGCCCGCTCCCAGACGCACGAAGTCGCCGCCGTACGCCTCGCTGAGTTGTGCGGTCGCCGGGGCGCCCGTGCAGTGCCCCGCGCCGACCCGTCGCACGCCGAGGGCGCGGAAGTCGGAAACGACCTGTCCGATCTGGGCGGCATTCTTGTCGAGCAGGTGGAAGCCACCCAGGACCAGGCGCACCGGGCTGCCGAACATCTCGGTGGCTCGCCGTACGATGGAAACGACACCCGGGTGCGCGCAGCCGGTGATGATCACCAGTCCGCTGTCGGTGGGGATGACCAGCGACTGTTCTGGAGTGCGCGAGACGCCCTGGCCTGCGGGATCCATCATCTCGCCGGTGGTGAACACACCGGGGATCAACTCCTGCCGCGGCGC
>DATCGU010000279.1:0-9508 GCA_036508735.1 Gemmatimonadaceae bacterium | reverse complement strand
GCTGCTGGGTGCAGTGGTCGTCGCGGCGCACGCCGCCCGACGGGGCTAGTGGCGTCGCAGGACTGTCTGCCGTAGGACGACTGCCGTCGATAGATTGGTGGCACTATGCACGCAGCCGACATCCGCCAGGCCTTTCTCGATTATTTTGCGCGCAACGCGCACGTCATACGCCCGTCGTCATCGCTCGTTCCCGGTGACGATCCCACCCTGCTGTTCACCAACGCCGGGATGGTGCAGTTCAAGAGGGTCTTCCTCGGCATGGAAGAACCTCCGGAAGGCAGCCGCCGCGCCACCACGTCCCAGAAATGCGTGCGCGCCGGTGGCAAGCACAACGATCTCGAGCAGGTGGGGCACACCGCGCGGCACCACACGTTCTTCGAGATGCTCGGCAACTTCTCGTTCGGCGACTACTTCAAGCGCGATGCCATCCGCTTTGCCTGGGAGTTCGTCACGGAAGTACTGAAGCTCCCCAAGGAGCACCTGCGCGTCACCGTCTTCCACGAGGATGACGAAGCGCGCAGGCTCTGGAAGGAGATCACGGGCATCCCCGACACGCGCATCTACGGGCTGGGCGCCGCAGACAACTTCTGGCAGATGGCCGACACCGGCCCCTGCGGTCCGTGCAGCGAGATCTACGTGGACCTGGCGCACCTGACCAGGGACTGGGCCTTCCCGGCCGGGGCCAGCGGGGAATGGACGCGCACCGACCTCACCGACTATTCGCTCGATGCCTTTGTCGAGGGCGCCGAGGCGGGGCGTTTCCTCGAGATCTGGAACCTCGTATTCATGCAGTTCGACCGGCAGGCGGACGGTGCCATGGTGCCGTTGCCGAAACCGTCGGTGGACACGGGCGCCGGCCTCGAGCGCATTGCCGCCGTCATGAGCGGCGTGACCAACAACTACCACACGTCGCTGTTCCTGCCGCTCATCGAGCGGGTGGAGCAGGTGGTGGGCATTCCGTATCCGTACAAGCCGGGCCGGGAAGTCGGCACGGCGATGGGCGCGGACGGTCGTGCGGTGGACCCGGCGTCGTTCCGTGTCATCGCCGACCATGCGCGGGCGGTGAGCTTCCTGATGGCCGATGGCGTCTTCCCGAGCAACGAAGGGCGCGGCTACGTGCTGCGGCGCATCCTGCGTCGCGCGGTGCGGCATGCCTGGCTGCTGGGGCGGCGTGAGCCCACGCTGGTGCACGTGGTGGACAAGGTCATCGAGACGATGCACGACGTCTATCCGGAGCTGCAGGTGCGCCGCAAGCACCTGCTCGACACGACGCGCGCCGAGGAAGAGCGCTTTCTCGCCACCATCGACGGCGGCATGGCGCGCTTCGAGGCGCTCGCGCCCCTGGTTTCGACGAAAGGGGCCACGGCGCTGCGCGGCACCATCAGCGGCGACGATGCCTTCCGCCTGTACGACACCTTCGGCTTTCCGATCGACCTGACGGAATTGATGGCGCGCGAGCGCGGCTACCTGGTGGACATTGCCGGATTCGACGCGGCGCTGGGCGCGCAGCGCCGGCAGTCGCAGGAAGAGCGGAAGAGCCGCGGCCTCGTGGTGGTGGCTGACGACATCGGTGACGACTCCCAGTGGCAGAGGGCGGGCGGGGGCGACGACGAACACGGGCGGTTTGTCGGCTACGAGACCATCGAGATCGAGACCATCGTCACCGCCGTGCGCCATTTCCCCGATGGGCGAGTGGCCGTGATGCTGCGCGAATCGCCGTTCTACGCCGAGTCGGGCGGCCAAGTGAGCGACCATGGCGAGATCGTGGGCCAGGGATGGCGCGTGACGGTGGACGAGGTAAAGAAATTCGCTGGGCGCATTGCCGCCATCGGCACGGTGACCGGTCAGCTGCAATTCGGCGCCTGCACCGCCCGCGTGCCGAGCATGCGCCGTCGCGACACCGAGCGGAACCACACGGCGACGCACCTGCTGCACGCCGCGCTCCGCAAGGTGCTGGGCGAGCACGTGCACCAGGCCGGCTCGGTGGTGGAGCCCGATCGTCTGCGTTTCGACTTCACGCATCACGGGCCCATCAAGCCGGAGCAGCTCGAGGAGATCGAACGGTGGGTGAACGAGGCGATCTGGTCCAACGTGGACGTGACGATCACCGAGAAGAAGTACGCCGACGCCGTGGCGCTCGGCGCCATGGCGCTGTTCGGCGAGAAGTACGGCGACGTGGTGCGCGTGGTGGACGTGCCGGGGATCTCCACTGAACTCTGTGGCGGCACTCACGTGCGCAACACGGGGCAGATTGCCCTGATGCGCATCGTCACGGAGCAGGGCGTTGCCGCGGGGGTACGCCGCATCGTGGCGGTCACCGGCCCCAAGGCGTTCGCCAGCCTGCGCGAGAAGGAGCGTGCGCTCGAGAGCGTGGCCGACAAGCTGAAGGTGAACGTGCACGCGGCGGGCATCGACGCGATCGGCAGGCGGCTCGAGGCGTTGCTGGGAGAGAAGAAGGTACTCGAAAAGAAGCTCGAGGAGGCGCTCAGGGGATCGGGTGGCGGCAGCGCGGTGCAGGCGATCATCGCCGTCGCCGAACTGGTGAACGGCGCCCGCGTCTCGATCACGATGGCGGATGCGGCCGACGTCGCGGCGCTGAAGACGGTGGGTGATGCGGTGCGCGAGCAGATGCCCGACGGGGTGGCGGTGCTCGGCGCTGTCACCGACGGCAAGGGGACGCTGCTCGTCGTCGTCGGCGAGGCGCTCAGGGCGAGGGGCCTGAATGCGGGGGGGCTGGTGAAGGAGATTGCCGCCCTGGCCGGCGGTCGTGGCGGCGGCAAGCCGCACATGGCGCAGGCGGGCCTTGCGGACGACGGCGCGCTGAAGGTGGCGCTTGCCGGCGCGCGCGCCGTCGTCGAGAAGGCGCTCGGGTGAACGCACTCCGCTCCTGGCTCGACACCCGGGAGCCCACCGCTCCGGACGCGCTGCGCGCCCGGATTGGCGAGATGGTGGACGCGCACCCGGAGTGGGAGGCACTCGCCCTGCCGGATGCGCTTCTCGCCGCAGGAGAACAGCTGCTGCAACGGGTGCTCTCGGCGTCAGCCAAGCGGCGCGAGACCGCGGTGGACCTGCTGGCGGCGGACGCTTGCGTGACGTACGCGTTCGAGGCCGCTGCCGATCACCCCGAGCGGCTGGTTGCGCTCGCCGAGCGTTCGATGAAGCGGATCGCCCAACTCGCCGCGCAGGTGTAGCTCCGAAAAGAAGCTGTACGCTCTATGCTGTACGCTCTATGCTGTACGCCGTAAGCTGTCCGCTGCAGGCCGTCCGCTACCGTCCGCCACCGTCCACCGTCCACCGTCCACCGTCCACCGTCCACCGTCTCGATGCGCCATCTCAGGGAACTCGCCGAAATCGCCACCCGCGCCGCCAACACTCTGGAGGGCGACATCGAGCGCGCCGTGCAGATGGTTCGCGCTACGCTGCAGGGAGGTGGCACGCTGTTCTTTGTCGGCAACGGCGGCAGCGCGGCCGACGCGCAGCACATGGCCACGGAGTACGTGGTGCGATACAGGAAGGAGCGTCGTGCCTATCCGGCCATCGCGCTCACCACCGATACCTCGATGCTCACGGCCGGTGGCAACGACTACGGATTCGACTCCATCTTCGCGCGGCAGGTGGAAGCGTTGTGCCATCGGGGTGACCTGCTGATCCTGCACACGACCAGCGGGAACTCGCCCAACCTGTTGCGCGCGGCCGAGGCGGCGCGCGCCAGGGGTGTGGCCACGCTGGCGCTGTCTGCCAAGGGCGGCGGGCCGCTGGTGGCGCTGGTGGATCACTGCATCGTCGTGCCGACCGACCGCACCGACCGGGCGCAGGAAATCCAGCTGTGCATCGAGCACTACATATGCGAGTGCGCCGAAGCGGACGACTGACAAACGCGCTCACGGGAGAGCTCTCACGGGAAGGCTCTTCCGGTCTCCGTGAGAGACGGTCTCCGTGCGAGGCCCAGCTAGGCAGTGGGAACCGGATGCTCCTCCGTGAATTCCAGCTTTGGCGCCAGCAGCCGGTACATCACCGGCGTGACGAGCCGGGCAATCAGCGTGGAGGACACCAGCCCTCCGATGATCACCCACGCCAGCGGCGAGTAGAGGGATGACCCCTGCGTGGCCAGCGGCAGCAGACCGCCGATGGCGGTGAGCGACGTCAGCACGATGGGGACGAAGCGCACTTCGCCGGCGCGCTGGATGGCCTCGTCCAGTGCGTACCCCTGCCGACGTAACTCGTCGGTGAAGTCCACCAGCAGGATCGACGTCTTGATCTCGATGCCGATGAGCGCCACGAAGCCGATCATCGCCGTGAAGCTCAGCGTGTTGCCGCTGAGGAACAGCGCGACGATGCCGCCGACAATGCCGAGGGGAATGACCGATGCCACCACCAGCGTGCTCTTGAATGTGCGGAACTCGAGCACGAGGATGGCGAGGATGCCGAAGACGGCCACGATGATGGCCGCGCCGATGCCGCCAAAGCTCTCCTGCCGGCTCTCGATCTCGCCGGCGGGAATCAGCCGGTAGCCGGCCGGCAGCTTGAGCGCCTGCAGGGAAGCGAGCACGTCCTTGGTGACGCGGTCGGTGTTGAACCCGGTGCGCACAAAGCTCGTCACCGTGACCGCGCGCTGCTGGTCGTGGTGCGTGATCAGCGTCGGCGACCCCTTGAATCCGAGATGCGCCAGCTGGTTCAGCGGAATCATGGCCCCCGTGGTGGAGGCCACCTGGATGCGGTCGAGGATGGCGCTGGTCGGGCGCCCGTCGCGCGGCACGCGCACGACGATGGGATATTCATCGCCGTCGGCAGCGCGGAACTTCCCGGCCTCCAGTCCGGCGACGCCCAGCCGCACCGTGCGGTCCAGCTCGGCGGTGGCCACGCCAAGCAGCCCCGCCTTCTGGCGGTCCACCTGCAGCGAGAGGTCGGTGCGCGACACGGCCACCGGATTGCGCACGTACTGCGTCCCCGCCGTACGCGCCATCACCTGCTCCACGCGCGCCGCCACGGCGCGCAGCGAGTCGAGGTCCGGGCCCTCGATGCGCATGGCGACGGGTGCGTCGATGGGCGGCCCGTTCTCGAACTCGCGCACCTCGATGCGGGCCCCCGCGTAGCGACTGAGCGTCGCGCGCAACGAGTCGATCATCAGGGGCGTCTGCGTGGGGTAGTACTCGTGCAGCAGCACGAACAGTTCGCCCGCGTTGGCCGACTCCTGCCGAGGAGCCGCGTTGTAGTAGACGAACGGGTTTCCCTTGCCGACGTTGGTGAAGAAGCCGCGGACGTTGGGATGCCTCAGCAGCACCTGCTCCACGAAGCGCGCCGCGTCATCGGTGGACTCAATGGACGCTCCCTCCGCCGTCTCGATGTCCACGAGGAACTGCGGCGTCCCGGCCTTGGGGAACAGCGAAAAGCCGACGAACGGCACCAGCGCCAGCGAACTGAGGATGAGCGCCGCCGACAGCAGCAGCGTGAGCAGCGGGTTGCCGAGCGCACGGTGCAGCAGTGGGGCATAGGTCTTCTGGATGCCCCCCTCGAGGAGCTGGAGGAACCGGTTGCCGCGCTTCTCGATTGTCGCCGGCATCACCAGCGATGCCAGCCACGGCACGATGGTGAAACTCACGAACAGCGACGCGATGACCGCGTACAGCACCGCGATCGGCAGGCTTCGGATGTACCGTCCCACCAGCCCGGGCAGGAAGATCAGCGGAAGGAAGGCGAAGATGAGCGTGGCCGTCGCTCCCATGACCGCCACGGAGATCTGCCGCGTGGCCTGCACTGCCGCCTCGCGCCGCGACTTCCCGGCCCGCAGGAAGCGCGTGATGTTCTCCACCACCACGATGCTGTCGTCAACGAGCAACCCCAGCGCGATCACGAAGCCGACGATCGACAACTGGTTGATGCTGAATCCCGTGATGTCGAGCAGCGTGACGGCGATGGCCAGCGACAGCGGAATGGACACCATCACCACCAGCGAGGCGCGCGTCCCCAGCGGCAGCAGCGTCAGCAGCACCAGCGCCAGCGCAATGGCAAAGTCCTTGCCCAGCCGCGACAGCCGGTGGTCCACGTTGGCCGCCTGGTCGAAGCCGCGCACCAGCTTCATGCCCTTGGGGAGTTCCCGCTCCACTTTATCCAACTCGGGCCACATGGCGTCCTTCACGCGCGCAATGTTGAACCCCTCCTGCATGGCGGCCGTCACGAACACGGCGCGCTGGCCGTTCCAGCGCCCGATATGCACGGGGTCGCCGTATCCCCAGCGCACGTCGGCCACGTCCCTGAGCCGCACCACGCCGGCGCGCCCGCCGGCGATCACCGTCTGCTGCACTTCATCGACGGTGCGGTACCGCCCCTGTGGCACGAGGTTGAAGCGCCGCGTGCCGGCGTCCACGCTGCCGCCGGGAATCGAAATGTTGTCGCTGCCGATGGCCTGCATCACCTGCATGGGCGGCACGCCCAGCCGAGCCAGCCGGTCGAGGTCCAGGGAGACCTGCACCTGGCGCTGCGGCGCTGCCCACCGTTCCGACTTCCTGACGCCGACCACGCGCTCCAGCCGGTCCTGGATGCGCTTGGCGATGGAATCCATCTGCGCGTACGGCGCCGTTTCGCTGACCACGGCCGCCTGCAGGATGTTGACGTTCGTCCCCGACGCGCGGGTGATCTGCAGCCGCGCCAATCCCGCCGGCAGTTCGGGACGAAGGGCGTTCATCTCGCGCAGTACCGCGTCTTCCTGTCGGTCGGCGTCCACGCCGGGCTCGAACTCGAGTTGCAGCACCGCCAGCCCGTCCTCGGCTTTCGACGTCAGCTTCTTCACCTGCTCCAGCGCCCCCAGCCTGTCCTCGATCTTGTCGACGACAAGCTGCTCCATGTCGAACGGGCTCGCCCCGGGGTAGACGGCGACGATGTTGAAGATCGGGATGGGGAAGATGGGATCCTCACCACGCGGAATCCTGATCCAGCTTGCCACGCCCAGCGCGGCCAGCATCAGGAACATCAGGATGGTGAACTGCCAGCGTCGGACGGAGAACTCGGCCAGCTTCACGGCTTGATCTCCACGCGCGCGCTGTCGGTGAGCCAGGTGGCGCCCACGCTCACCACGCGCGTGACACCGTCGAGCCCGCGCACCTGCACCCTGTCGCCGTCGAGTCCCACCAGCGTGACGACCACGCGATACGCCCGCTTTCCGGCCGCGTCCACAGTGAAGACCGTCCCCCTGTCGCCATCGCCTTCCACCAGCGCCTCGGCGGGAATGCTCGATACGCCGCCCGGGATCTTGCCGCCCTTCGGCGCCGGCTCGGCGCACGGTGACGAGGTGCTTTGCGCGCCGGTGTCCGCCCCCTTGGTCGCGGGCGCGGCGATGCATCCGATGGTCAGCTTGCCCACCAGCCCGGACGGCAGCGTGGACACGCCCTCGAGTGCCACCTCAACGGTGTAGAGACCGGTGCGGGGGTCCGCCGACGCGCCGATCTGCGACACGCGCCCCGTGAACACCTTGCCGGGCACCGCCTCAAAAGACACCTGCGCCGGCGCGCCGAGCTTCACGCTCACCGCGTCGCGATCAGGAATCCCGGCGCGCAGCACGCTGCCGCGAGCGCGCGACGCAAACTGGATGACCGGCGCGCCGGGACCGATGAGCTGTCCCGCGCTGGCCGAGCGCCACAACACGACGCCATCAGCCGGCGCGCGCACGGTGGCGTATTCGTGATTCACGCGTGCAGCGCGGAGGTCGGCCTCGGCCGCGTCGCGCCCCGTCTGCGCGTCCTGCACCTGCGCGAGCGTGGCGACGGAGTCCTTGAAGAGCCGTTCCAAGCGCGCGGCGTCGCGCCGCGCCTTCTCCGCGGTGGCCGTCGCCTTGGCGACCATCGCGTCGATCTCGCGCTGGTCGAGGACGGCCAGCACCTGGCCGCGACGCACGCGGGCGCCGTCATCCACCAGCACGCGGTCCACGATGCCGCCGATCTTGAAGGAGAGCATCACCTCGTCCTTGGCGCCGAGCGTGCCGGTGGCGGTGATCACCGGTGCGCCGCCGCCCTGGGTGACGTCGGACAGTCGCACGGGAATGCCGACTTCCGCGGCGGATGCGCGCTCGGCGGGCTTGCCACAGGCGGCGGCGAAGGTGAGCGAAAGAAGAAGGACGTGCCTGGATATCGAGTTCATAGGTCTGTGTTCGCCGGGGGGCAGGGAAGACGCTTACTGGGGAATCGCACGCAGGGCCGCCGCGCGCTCGAGGTCTATGGCCCGCGCGGCCAGGGTGTACCGGCTCAGCACCAGGTTCAGTTCGGATGCGGTCAACTGGGACCGCGCGTCGCTCCACTCCAGGTGCGACGCGAGTCCTTCGCCGAAGCGGCGATCGACCAGTTGGAACGCGCGTTGTGCGGCATCGCGTCGCGCCGCCGCGGCCACCAGGCCCTGCCTGGCCACCTCCAACGCGTCATGCGACGTCCGTACGTCCAGCTCGATCATCCGGACGGTTTCGGCGCTGCGCAGAGCCATCGTGCGGTGCGCCGATGCCGCCTGCTCGCGACGCGCGGCATCCTGCCCGCCGTTGAAGAGGTTCCACTGCAGCACCACGCTGGCGATGGCTGCGTCGTGCGCCCGGTCAAAGTGATAGTCCGCGCCCTGTACGCCGTAGTCGGCGGCCAGCGCGAGGCTGGGCATGAACGCCGCCGCGGCGGCGCGACCCTGCGCGCGCGCGGCAGCGAGGCCGGCCACGGTCTGCGCACGCTCCTCGCGACGCAGCGAGGCCGTGAGCGCCTCGTCGAGCGTGAGCGGGCGCGGTTCGGGGAGGAGCGTATCGGAGAGCATCGTCACGGGCGTGTCGGCGTCACGGTCGAGCAACAGGTTGAGTGCTCCCAGTGCGGCGTTGCGCAATCGCACCGCTTCGGCGCGCTGCTGCTGCACGTCGGCCACCGTGGCGCGCGCGCGAAATACCGCGTCGCCGGTGGCCGAACCGGCGCCGACGAGGCGCTCAGCCATACGCTGGTTCTCGGCGACGGTCGTCAGCGTGGCGTCGTAGATCTCCACCGCGCGTGCGGCACGGGCGTAGTTCAGGTAGGCGATGCGGGCATCGGCATCGAGGCGGCGCGTGGCAACCGCGCGTTCGGCGCCGCGCAGGTCGCGGATGGCGCGGGCGGCCGCGAGGTTGGCAAAGAGCGCTCCGTTGAACAGGGGCAGCGTGGAGCGGAGCTTGGTCTCCTGCTTGTACGGGAGGGTCTGGTGGACGTTCGTCGGGAACTGGTTACGCCCGATGAGCTGGTTGAGCGCCGCGTACGCCGGATTGATGGCATCGCCGATGTCGATGGCCCCCTCCAGTTCGGAGTAGCGCGCTTCGACGCCGAGGGTGGGGAGAAAGAGGCCGCGCGCCTGGCGCACGCCCAGTGCCCCCTGCTGCTCCGCTTCGCGCGACTGTTGCACGCCGAGGTTGCGGGCGATGGCGAGGCGGGCAATGGAGTCGAGGGGGGACGCCTGCGCGTGCAGTTCGCGAGGCCGGAGGAAGAGCAGGGTCAGGGCCGCAACAGCGACGGAGAGAGTTGCC
>DATCGU010000278.1:0-7413 GCA_036508735.1 Gemmatimonadaceae bacterium | reverse complement strand
GACGGCACCATCACCGCGCACGGCGCGGCGAGTGAGGACTGGACACTGCACCTGATCGACACGGGCCTCAATACCCAGACGGGCGGCCGTCTGCGGCGCCTGCGCGAGTGGATCGGCAACGAGACCTTCTGCCTCACCTACGGCGACGGCGTCAGTGACGTCGACCTCACGAAGCTGGTGGCCTTCCACAAGGCGCACGGCAAGCTGGCCACGGTGACGGCGGTTCGTCCGCCGGCACGGTTCGGCGGCCTCGACCTCGACGGCGACGCGGTGCGCGCCTTCACCGAGAAGAACCAGGCCAGCGAAGGCTGGATCAACGGTGGATTCTTCGTTCTGCAGCCGGAGGTGCTCGACCTGATCGCCGGCGACGAGATTCTGTGGGAGCACGAACCGCTCGAGCGCCTGGCGCACAATGGACAGCTCCGCGCCTTCCGGCATGAGGGGTTCTGGCAGCCGATGGACACGCTTCGAGACTTGCGCCTCCTTGAATCACTCTGGCAGAACGGAAATCCACCTTGGAAGACCTGGAAGTGAGCGTTGCGCGACAGTCGCACTGGCGCGACCGTCCGGTCCTGGTCACCGGCGCAACCGGCCTGCTGGGCGGATGGCTGGTGGGCCGGCTCGTGGCGCTGGGCGCCGACGTCACCGCCCTCGTGCGCGACTGGGTGCCGCGCTCCACGCTGCTCTCCACCGAGCTGCTCGCGCAGGTGAACATCGTGCGGGGCGACGTGCGTCATCAGTCCATGCTCGAACGCGCCATGGGTGAATACGAGGTGGACACGGTGTTCCACCTGGCGGCGCAGACGATCGTCGGGGTGGCCAACCGCAACCCGGTCGCGACGCTCGATACGAACATCCGGGGCACCTGGTCGGTACTCGAGGCGGCGCGCCGCAGCCCGCTCATGAAGGCAGTGATCATTGCCTCCAGCGACAAGGCCTATGGCGATCACGAGAAGCTGCCGTACGATGAAACGGCGGCGCTGCAGGGCGAACACCCGTACGATGCCAGCAAGTCGGCGGCCGACCTCATCGCGCGGATGTATGCGCTCACCTACGACGTGCCGGTGGCCATCACGCGCTGCGGTAATTTCTACGGTGGCGGCGACCTCAACTGGAACCGTCTCGTACCGGGGACGATCCGCTCGGTGCTCAAGGGCGAGCGTCCGATGATCCGCTCCGACGGTACACTCGTCCGCGACTACTTCTACGTCGAGGATGGAGCGGAGGCCTATCTCACGCTTGCCGAGGCGTTGCACGCACGGCCGGAGTTACGGGGCGAGGCATACAACTTCTCCAACGAACTCCAGGTCGATGTGCTCGCGCTGACGCAGCGAATCCTCAGCCGGATGAAGTCGCCGCTGGAGCCCGACGTGCGCAGCGAGGCAACGCACGAGATCCAGCACCAGTGGCTGAGCGCGGCCAAGGCGCGTCGCGATCTGGGCTGGGCACCCCTCTTCACGCTGGACGAGGGCCTCGACCGCACGATCGCGTGGTACCGGGAGTTCCTGCAGCGTGGCTGACCGGGCCGAGGCTATCCGGGCGCAGATCCGCGCGCTGGTAGCCGAGTATCACGAGGCGGCTTTTGCCCCGCGACCGTTCGTCCCGGGCGAATCGCCGGTACCGGTGTCGGGGCGCGTATTCGGCGCCAGCGACGTGCAGCATCTCGTGGACGCCGGACTCGACTTCTGGCTCACCACCGGGCGATTTGCCACACAATTCGAACGGCGGTTCGCGCAGGTGATGAGCGCGCGACACGCGATGCTCTGCAACTCCGGGTCGAGCGCCAACCTGCTTGCCGTGAGCGCGCTGACCTCACCCGCACTCGACGGCCGCGCGCTTCGCCCGGGTGACGAAGTCATCACGGTCGCCGCCGGCTTCCCCACGACGGTGAACCCGATCTTCCAGAACGGGCTCGTGCCGGTGTTCGTGGACGTGGACCTGCCGTCGTACGGCATCGACGTCACGCAACTCGAGGCCGCACGGTCGGCAAAGACGCGGGCGATCATCGTGGCGCACACGCTGGGCAATCCGTACGACATCGGTGCGGTGTCGGAGTTCGCCAGGCAGCACGGGCTCTTCCTCATCGAGGATTGCTGTGATGCGGTGGGCGCGACGTTCGATGGCAAGAGCGTCGGGACATTCGCTGACCTGGCCACGGTGAGCTTCTATCCCGCGCATCACATCACGATGGGTGAAGGCGGCTGCGTGCTCGCCCACACGCCGAAGTTCAAGCGCATCGTGGAGTCCTTCCGCGACTGGGGACGCGACTGCTGGTGCGATCCGGGAAAGGAGAATACCTGCGGCAAGCGCTTCGGATGGCAGTTCGGTTCGCTGCCGCAGGGCTACGACCACAAGTACACGTATTCGCACGTGGGCTACAACCTGAAGCTCACCGACATGCAGGCCGCGGTGGGCGTGGCACAGCTCGACCGGCTCGAGGAGTTCGTGGCGGCGCGGCGCGCCAATTACGGCTACCTGCGCGAACGCCTTGCCGGCCTCGAGGACGTACTCGAGTTCGCGAGCGTGCATCCCAGGGCGAACCCGAGCTGGTTCGGCTTCCCGATGCGGGTACGCGAGGAGGCCGGGTTCGACCGCAACGCCCTCGTGCGCTTCCTCGAGGGGCGGAAGATCGCCACTCGGCTGCTGTTCGGTGGCAATCTGACCCGACAGCCGGCCTACCGCGACCGTGAATTTCGCGTGGTGGGCGACCTCGCCCGCACCGACCAGGTGATGCGCGGCACGCTGTGGATCGGGTGTTATCCGGGGCTCACCACGGAAATGCTCGACTACGTCGCCTCCAGTGTCCACGCGTTTGTCCGCGAAGGTGCGCGTGACTAGCCTGCCGGCGCGCGACCTGGACGCCGTGCTGGATGCGACGCGGCCGCTCTGGGACGAACTGGCCGGCGCCCGGATCTTCCTGACGGGGGCCACGGGCTTCATCGGCACCTGGATGCTCGAGTCCGTCGGCTGGGCCCGCGAGCGACTCGGCGTCGACACGCGCGTGATTGCGCTGGCGCGCGACCCGGCACGCCTGAAGGCGCGCCTGCCGCACCTCGTCGACGCGCCGTGGCTGCAGGTGGTGACCGGCGACGTGCGCGAGTGCACGCTCCGCGCCGGCACGGTTGACCTGCTCGTCCACACCGCATCGACGGCACATCCCCGGCAGATCGCCGCCGCGCCGCTCGACGTGCAGGACGTGGTCGCCCGGGGCACCGCCCACGTCGCCCGGCAGGCGCACCTCGCGGGTGCGTCGCGCGCCCTGCTGATGAGCTCGGGCTCGGTGTACGGACCGTTCACGACGCCAAGCTCGCTGGTAGCCGAGGATTCATCGCAGGGGCCCGATCCGCTGCTGCCGGCGAGTGCGCTCGCCGAGGCCAAGCGGCTCGCCGAGTCGACGGCGGTCCTCGTTGGCCGCGAGACGGGCCTGGGGGTAGTCATCGCGCGCGGCTTCGCGATGTCGGGACCCTGGCTCCCCGTCGACGCCGACTTTGCGCTCGGCAATTTCGTCGGCGACGCCCTGGCCGGGCGGCCCATCCGGGTGGCGGGTGACGGAACGCCGGTCCGGTCGTTCTTGTATGGCAGCGACGTCGCCGCCTGGCTCTGGACCCTGCTGCTGCGGGGCACCCCGGGCCGGGCCTACAACGTGGGCTCCGAGCGGCCGGTCACGATCGACGAGGCCGCCCAGCTCGTGTCGCGACTGGGCAAGGTCGCCGTCGAGCGCCTGCGCGAACCGGTCGCCGGCGCGAGCGCGAGCTGGTTCGTGCCCTCGACGCGCCGGGCGCGCGAGGAACTGGGGCTCGAGGCGCGCGTTCCCTTCGAGGCGGGCGTCGAGAGGATGCTGGAGTGGCACCGCGGGCGCTGACGCGCCATTCCCGTCCGCTGCGGCGCGCACGTAACTTGTGGCACCCCTGGAGAGTACATGGTCAACCGCGAAGTCTTTGACGACCTGTTCGTCCTCGAGATGACGAACAACCATCTCGGCAGTGTCGACCGGGCGCTGCGCATCGTGCACGAGCACTCTCGCATCGTGCGCTTCAACAACGTGCGGGCGGCCATCAAGCTGCAGTTCCGCGATACCGACCGTTTCGTCCACCCGGAGTTCCGCGATCGCAAGGACATCCGGTACGTCAAGCGCGTGCTGGAGACGAAGCTGACCAAGGACGAGTGCTGGCAGGTCGTCGAGGCGATCCGCAAGAGCGGATGCATCCCGATGGCGACCCCGTTCGATGAACCATCGGTCGACCTGTGCGAGGAGTTTGGGCTGCCGATCATCAAGATCGCCAGCGCCGACAGCAACGACTGGCTCCTCGTCGAGCGCATTGCGGCCACGCGCCGGCCGGTGATCGTCTCCTTCGGCGGCACGCCGCTGAAGGACATGGACGATCTCGTGACCTTCTTCGAGCGGCGCAACATCCCGCTGGCGATCAACCACTGCGTCGCCGCGTACCCGCACGAGGATGCGGAGACGCAGCTGCACCAGATCGACTTCTTCAGGCAGCGCTATCCCGGCCACGTCATCGGCTACTCCTGCCACGAGTATCACGACTGGTCGACGTCGATGCACATCGCGTACGCCAAGGGGGCGCGGACGTTCGAACGGCATATCGACGTCGCGGAGGACGGCGTCGAGGTCGCCAGGTACTCGTCGCTGCCGGAACAGGTCGATACCTGGTTCAAGGCGTACCACAAGGCGCGCGAGTTCTGCGGCAACGCGCAGACCTCGCGCCTGATCCCGCTCGAGCGCGAGGCCGTGTACCTCGACAGCTACATTCGCGGTGTCTACGCGGCGCGCGACATCACCGCCGGCGAGAACATCACCGCCGCCGACATCTACCTCGCGATTCCGCTGCAGCGCGGGCAGCTGTCGACGCGCGAGCTGATGCTCGGGAAATTCGGGCACATCATGCTGCTGCCCTGTGCCAAGGACGCGCCGCTCACCGTCGATCACATCGATACGCCGTACGCGCAGAACGAGAGCCTCCGGCGGCAGATCTTCTCGCGCGGGCTCTAGTGCGAGTCGCCGACTATCTCGTGCGGCGCGCGGTGGAGCTCGGGGTCGAACAGGCCTTCCTGCTCACCGGCGGTGGGGCGATGTACCTCAACGACGCCGTCGGGAATACGCCCGGGCTCGACTGGCTGTGCAACCACCACGAGCAGGCGAGCGCCATCGCCGCCGAGGGATACGCGCGCGTCTCCGGGAAGCCGGCCCTTGTCAATGTCACGAGCGGTCCCGGCGGCATCAACGCGCTCAACGGCGTCTGCGGGGCGTGGACCGACTCGATCCCGATGCTGGTCATCTCCGGGCAGGTGAAGCGCGAAACGGTCGTCGCGTCGTATCCGGGTTCGCGCCTTCGCCAGCTTGGCGACCAGGAAGCCGACATCCTGGC
This sequence comes from Gemmatimonadaceae bacterium, assembly GCA_036508735.1. GTDB lineage: Bacteria > Gemmatimonadota > Gemmatimonadetes > Gemmatimonadales > Gemmatimonadaceae > PNKL01. Next base: position 2,026 of record DATCGU010000278.1, on the reverse strand, counting down.
GATGGCACGCGGCATCACGAAATACGCGGCATTCGTCGACTCCGCCGCGGATGCACGCTACCACATCGAGCGGGCGCTCCACCTGGCGACGTCCGGCCGGCCCGGCCCGGTATGGTTGGACGTGCCAATGGACATCCAGGCGGCTCCCGTCGACCCGGCGGCGCTTCGTGCGTACGACCCGTCCGAGGACGATGTGCCACGGGATGCATCGCAACTCGCGGCGCAGTGCGACGACCTGCTCGATCGCGCAGGTCGTGCGGAGCGTCCCGTCATCATGGTCGGCACCGGTGTTCGTCTCGCCGGGGCGGTCGCGCTCCTGCTCGACGTCGTCCGTGAACTCGGCATACCGGTTGTCACGGCCTGGACTGCCATCGACCTCGTGCCGGCCGGTTTCCCCCTGCTCGGCGGACGGCCCGGATCGCTCGGTGACCGCGCGGGCAACTTCGCGGTGCAAAACAGCGACCTGCTACTGGTGGTCGGGAGCCGGCTGAACATCCGGCAGGTCAGCTACAACTACAGGGCCTTCGCCCGCCACGCGTTCATCGTGCAGGTCGATGCCGATCCCGCCGAGCTCGGGAAACCCACGGTTAAGGTCGATCTGCCCATCCAGTCCGATGCCCGGGTCTTTCTCGAGGCGCTGCAGGCGCAGCTGCGCACGCGGCACGTTGATCCCGCGCGGCACCAGGCGTGGGTGCGATGGGTGCGCGAACGCGTCGCCCGCTATCCGGTGGTCCGCCCGGAGCACCGGGTACTTGGCAATTCCCTCGTCAACCCGTATCACGCGATTGACCGCCTGTGGGCGGCTCTCGCGGACGACGACGTTGTCGTCTGCGGGGACGGTTCGGCGTGCGTCATCCCCAACCAGGTGGCGGCCATCCGCGGAACGCAGCGCCTGTTCTGCAACTCCGGCACGGCGTCGATGGGGTACGACCTGCCGGCAGCGATTGGTGCCGCGATGGCGCGCCACGGGGCACGGGTGATCTGCCTCGCCGGGGACGGCAGCCTGCAGCTGAATATCCAGGAACTGCAGACCGTCGCGCACCACCGGCTCAACCTCAAGCTCTTCGTGCTCAACAACGACGGCTATCTCTCGATGCGGATGTCGCAGGGAGCGTTCTTCGGACGCCTCGTCGGCGCCGGGCCGCAGAGCGGCGTCTCCTTTCCCGACATCCGGAAGATCGCCGGCGCGTACGGGATTCCCGCCTTCCGCGCCGAAGGCGAGGCATTCGAGGAGACCATTCGTGCCGCGCTCGCGACCGAGGGCCCAGTGATATGTGAACTGATGCTCGACCCAGCACAACAATTCGAGCCGAAGCTCAGCTCGCGGGCGCTTGCCGACGGCCGCATGGTCTCGTCGCCGCTCGAGGATCTGGCCCCCTTCCTCAGTCGGGAAGAACTGGCCGAGAACATGCTCACACCGATGTGGGAGGAGGAGTGATGCCCGTTGCCCTCGTCACCGGTGGTTCGCGGGGCATCGGCGCCGCCGTCGTCGCGCGCTTGCGGGCCGACGGCTGGGAAGTGCTCGCCCCCACGCACGCCGAACTCGACCTCGCGGACGACGCATCGATGGACGCATTCCTCGCCAAGCTCGGGTCGATGAAGCTCTCCGCGCTGGTCAATGATGCCGGGATTAATCCCGTTGCGCCGTTCGCCAACGTCGCCGTGGACGAGTGGCGGCGGGTCCAGCAGGTCAACGTCACCGCACCGTTCCGCCTGATGCAGCACGTGGCGCCCCGCATGGCGGCGCAGGAGGGCGGGCGCATCGTCAACATCTCGAGCATCTACAGCTTCCTCGGCCGCGCCGGACGCGCCAGCTACGGGGCGTCGAAGGGGGCGCTCAACCAGCTCACGCGCATGGCGGCCGTCGAATTCGGTCCCGGCAACGTGCTCGTCAATGCGGTTGCCCCAGGCTTCGTGATGACCGACCTCACGCCGGCGAACAACGCGCCGGAGACCCTAGAGCGCGTTCGGCTCGAGGTGCCGGTGCGGCGATTCGCCGAGCCCGACGAGGTCGCCGATGTCATCT
>DATCGU010000277.1:0-7652 GCA_036508735.1 Gemmatimonadaceae bacterium | reverse complement strand
CGTGCCGAGTTCGGCGCTCAGCGCCTTGGCCCGCGCAATCACTTCCTGCGGGTCCGAGATGTCGGCCGGCGTGATGCGGTTCATCACGTCGGCGGCCGTGTAGCCCAGCATCCGCTCGGCGCCGACGTTGAAGATCTGGATGACGCCCTTCGCGTCGGTGGCGATGCTCGAGAAGTTGGCGCTGTTGAAGATCGCGCTCTGCAGGGCCCCGGCCTTCAGCAGAGGCGCTGACGCCTGAACGTCGCGCTTGTTCTGCGCCGACTTAGGCGTGCGCTTCCGGGTGGAATGCAAGCGTAACCTCCGAGCCAGGATTCATCGCGAGAAGCTCACGGGGCCGTTCCGAACGGTGATACTGCAATTATGTCCACCCCAGGTCACAGAGCCATCGCCCATAGGTTCTAGCACCTTCGTGTCAATTATCGTGGGCGTGCGGAGACCTCCGCTGCCCTCGTTCCACCGGGCAGGCGCGCGCGCAACGCGCAACTCAGCCAGCTGAAACCGCCGACACCTTGCGGATGTTCGTGCCCAGCTTCGACGGCTGCGGGGCACGTCGCGGTCTAAGCGAGCGGGCCGTCCCTCAGGACGGGCTCAGTCGACGATGAGTTCGACTATTTGCTGTGTTCAACGGGAATTCCACAACAACATATGTTTGTAACACGATGGTAACTCTATTTTCCTCTGCGCTTTCCCCGTCCGGACGGTGAACCTGGACGATTTCTGGCGGCGCCCGTCGTATCGCCGTCACTTCGACCATCCCACGGACTCCCACCAGGGCGGCCACGATCGCCACGCGCATCCCCGCCCCGCCCGCCGAAACCACCCGGGCCACCACGACGCGGGCCACCGCGCCGATCCTTCTCGCGATCTCGTTCGCCTTCCTTCTTCGATTCCGAAAACCGAAGTCGCTCATCTTCGGTAAACGGCTCATCCAGCCGATGCTGCAACTCCGTCAACGTCGCCGCCTTCACGGCCCCACGCGCGCCACGGATCACCGTGAAGCGCACCGGACGGTCGAGATCCGGCAACTCCTCGTCCACCAGATTGCGCGCGATCTTCTCGGGCAGCCGCAGGCGCGCCACCCCCAGCACCCCAGTCGGGGTCTCCTCCACGTCATAGTCGATCGGCACGGTGCGCCCCCGCACTTCGGCCGCGCCGGGCAGCGCCATCAGTTGCAGGCGCTGCGCGCGCGGCACGAACTCGTCGGGATCAATCAATGCACGCGTCGCGCGCCATTCCTGGATGTCGCGCACGCCGGCAATCGCCCGCTCGTACCACGCCGTCAGGTCGGCCAGCCCCATGCGCGGCGTTGTGCCGCCGCTCCGTCGCCACACCTCGCGCAGTTCCTCCACCGTCTGCCTGTTCCTGGCCACGGCCTGATGATGCGCCTCGCCACGCGCCATCGCCTCGGCCAGCACGCGCCGCGCCTCCACCTCCTGCCCCGGCGGGAACGCCATCACCGGTTCGCGTTCGCGCGACAACTCGAACCCGAAGAACGTGACGCGCCGCTCCAGCGCCAGCGGCGACTGCTTGTGCCGCGCGTCAAAGGTCAGCGTCGGCGCGTACGCCGTGGCATTCTGGCGCACGAGGTCCTTGGGAAGCTGCGTCCCCTCGATCGCCGCGCGCGGCACCCCCCAGCGGTCGGCGAAGTAGCGCAGCGTCCCCGCAATGGCGCCCCAGCTTCCGCACACGCTGGTCTTCGACACGCGCGCCTCGTCACCCCACGCGGTCTGCTCGTCGATCACCAGGTCGAACGGCATGATGGTCGCCAGCAACTCGACGAAGCGACGCTCCACGGCTGGCATCACCCGGGGCATTTCCGTCGGCAGGGGCAGGCCGGTGGCGCGATAGATGCTCGCCATCGCCAGTGCCGCATCCTCCAGCGCCTTCACCAGCACGCCGCGCCGTTCCGCCCACATTCCCACGCTGTCGTCGAACAGCTGCCGCGGCAGGCCGTAGACTTCGCCCAGGAACCCGCAGCGCGTGAACGCCTCGGCGTACACGTTGTACGCCGTCAGGTTGTCGCTGCCGGGGACGATGAGGCCGCTGAGGTCGCGGTCCTCGCGCGTCATGCGGTGCAGGCTCTCGATGCTCGCGATCACCGCCACGTAGGGCAGCAGCTCGTCGTCGCAGTGCACCAGCAGCTCGGCCCACGGCCGGTCCACCGGCATCGCCTCCACCTTCCTGCCGTATGCCGTGAGCTTCCCCTGCACCACGATGCCACGCGACTCCAGGAACTCCAGCGCGCGCCGGTAGCTCAGCTTGTCCAGCGGCACCGGCAGCTCCAACTCGTCGGCACGCACGCCGAGCGCGGCACAGGTGAGCGCCACGCGCTCGCTGTCGCCCGCCAGCTGGAACTCGGGCGCCGTCGGCTGGAGCGCGGCAAACTGGATGTCGCGGTCGCTCAGGATGAACACGCGCCCGCCGGCCACCCGCCCGTGCACGCGCCCGGCCATCTGCAGGATCTCGTTGGCCCCCAGGTGCAGCCGCGTGAGCACGTTCTTGCCGCCTTCCACCAGGTTGGTGAAGCGCGTGTCGTCGATGACCACGGTGTCGAGGCCCTGCACGTTGAGGGCGCTCTGCCCCGCCGCCGTCATCGTCAGCAGGAACGGCTTGGGCTCCTGCGCCTCGAGGAATGGGCGGATGACGCGAATGGGCTCGCCGCCGTGGTAGAAGGCGACGTTCATGCGCGGGAAGCGGCTCTCCACCAGCGCTGCCGCCTGTTCCACACCGGCGCGCGTCGGCAGGAAGACGCCGACCCCGCGCTTTTCCCTGGTGACGCGCTGCAGGAACTTGTCGTCGAGGAACTCCAGCGGCTTCTTGCGCAGCACCTGCACGTCGGCGGCCTTGGCCGCATCGAACGCGCTGCTCTCGATCACCTCGGCGGCGTCGAGATAGCGCGCGTAGAACGCCGGGTCGACGGTGGCCGACAGCCAGATGTAGCGGCACCCCACGCGCTTGCCGAGGGCAAGGCAAAGTTCCAGTTCGGCGGATGTCTGGTGGATTTCGTCAACCACCAGCGTGTCCTGCGGCCGGATGTCGTCGTCCTGGAACCAGCGCCGCGCAATCCCCGTGGTGACGATGATGACGTTCCACGTCGGCGTTTCGGGCGTTGCCTCGCGCTCGCGGTTGATCACGCCCACGCGCAGATCGTCGGTGGCGAGCATCACCTGGGCGATGGGCTTGATGCTGAGCGTCTTTCCCGTGCCTGTGCCGGCGACGATGCCGAAGCCGGGACGGCGCCCGTCCTGCACCGCCTCGCGCGTGAGGCGGTCGGCCAGCGCGCGCAGGCGTTCGCCATGCGACTTCCAGAGCACCGTCTCGATGTCGAGCGTGAACGCCAGCTCGATGGTCTCGCATGCCGCGCGCGTGGGGGCGATGACGATGATGCGCCCGCCGGTCCCGCTGCGAACGAAATCATCACGATCGCGCGGGAGGAACGGATCGTGGACGGGGCGCAGGGGCTGGCCTACTGCGGCTTCTCCGGCTTGCGCACGGGCGGCTTCGCCGTGGAATCGGCTTTGCCGTCACGTGCGTCGTTGCGCCGGGGGGATGCCAGCGCATTGGGGCTGAACGCGCGGGCGGCAGGCGAACCGCCCCGCCGCGTGAACGATTCCAGTTCACGCGGCTCGCTGCGGTGCTTGGGACCAAAGACAACGGCGGAGTTGGCCGGGCGGTTCTTGATGGCGCTCGCACAGTCGGTGGGCGCCGGCTGCTGGGATGCTGGCACGCCAGTGAGCCAGACGCGACAGAGTCCCGCCGGCGGAGTGAAGGTCTCCGGCATCCGCGACGGCACGGCCCGCGCTTCCTGCGCGGCCAGTGGACCGGCCGCTGCCGCAAGCACCAACGATGCCACAAACCAGGCGAAACGAGTCAGAACTGCCTCCACATACATGGGCGATGGTCCGCCCTACGGACGATCACCGGGGGCCAATGGGTTCCGGTGGTCGCGGAATGATACCCTCGGGGCACGGCGTTGATCCAACGGGGGGCAACTGCAAGAGAAGCTGTAGGCTTTACGCTGTACGTTCTACGCCGTCCGCTGCCAGCCACCAGCCACCAGCCACCAGCCACCTGGCACCAGCCACCAACCACCAGCCACCTGGCACCAGCCACCAACCACCAGCCACCTAGCACCTAGCGCCTAGCGCCTAGTTCCTAGCCGTTCAGTCCCCGAAGGAGATTCCCACCCTTCTCGCCGTTCGCACAAGATCGTGCGTGGGGTCCACCCGCTTGGGCTTCTGCAGCACATCGACGATGGGAATGGGCACGATGTGCGGCGTTTGCAGCGCCACCATGTGCCCCCACTTGCCGCTCTCCACGGCCTCCACGGCGGCCCCGCCGAATCGCGTCGCGAGCAGGCGGTCATAGCCGGTGGGCATGCCGCCGCGCTGGAGGTGGCCCAGCACCATCGAGCGGCACTCCTTGCCCGTGCACTCCTGGATGGCCTTCGCCAGTCGTTCGGCCACACCGCCCACGCGCGTGGCCTGGCCGGGCAGCGATGCACCCATGACGGCCACCTCCCCGTCGAACTTTACGCCCTCGGCCACCACCACCACGGCGAATTTCTTGCCTATGGCGTCGCGCATCATGATGTGCTCGCACACCTTCTCCATCGACCAGGCGATCTCGGGAATCAGGATCACGTGCGCCGCGCCCGACACGCCGGAGTGCAGCGCGATGAAGCCCGTCTCGCGCCCCATCACCTCGAGCACCATCACGCGGTCGTGACTCTGCGCGGTGGTGTGCAGCTTGTCGATGGCTTCCATGGCCGTGGTCACGGCCGTGTCGAAGCCGAAGGTCGTGATCGTGCCGCTGACGTCGTTGTCGATCGTCTTCGGCACGCCGACGATGCGCATGCCCTTCATGAAGAGCTGCTGTGCGATAGCCAGCGAGCCATCGCCGCCGATGGTGATGAGCGCCTCGATGCCGAGATTGCGTGCATTGTCGAGCAGTTCGTCCGACCGGTCGACCTCGGTGTAGCTGCCGTCGGGCTGGAGCACCGGATAGGAGAACGGATTGCCGCGGTTGGTTGTGCGCAGGATGGTGCCGCCCAGGTGGCCGATGCCGCGCACGGTGTCTCGGGTGAGCGGGATCACCTCGTCCTCGCCCAGTAGCCCCATGTAGCCGCGCTTGACGCCCAGCACGTGCCAGCCCCGGTCGATGGCCGAGAGCACGGCGGCGCGAATGACGGCGTTCAGGCCCGGGGCGTCGCCGCCGCCGGTGGAAATGGCAATGCGCATGGCAGGAAAGTTGAGGGCGGTGTGGTGGTCCGGCAACTGTCCGCTAGAAGAGTCCCGCGCGGTGCACCGCCAGGGTATCCATCGTCACGGCGACCAGCGCGTGCAGGACGACGCCGCCCCAGAACGACCTGAACACCAGCGCGAGCGCTCCCAGCGTGATGCCGGCCGCGATCGCGCCGAGGCATTCGGGCCACGGCTTGTGGAAGTGGATCATCGTGTAGGGCACCACCATCACGAAGATGCTGAGCCAGCCCATGCGCGCCGCGCACGTGAAAAGCAGGTAGCCGCGGAAGAACGCCTCGAGGGCAAGGAACGACAGGGCGTAGGCACACTCCCAGAGCAGGAACGTCGCCACGTCCGTGCGGGCGCCGGCCACGAACGGATACGTCCTGGCAAAGTCCGCGCGCTGCGACGCGAACACCACCACCGGCAGGACGAGCGCGTAGAGCGGCAGGTATGCGCGGAGATGACGACCGAGGTCGCCCGTGTTCCAGCCGATGGATGAGAGCGGCTCGCGATGCCCGACGCGCACGATGATCGCGGGAATGACCACGAAGAACACGAGCAGCGACGCCACCCAGATGAGGCCTGCGCCCAGGCTCTGGCCGCCAGGGTCGTCGCCGTGCAGCCATCCGTGGCGCCTGATCGCGGCAAACGAGAAGAAGTACTCGATGAGGGCGAGCACCACCGCGGTGTACACGAGGGCGAACACGACGCGCTTGTCCGCGCCGCCGATGCCCGAACGGAGGGCGGAGAGCTCGGCGTCTGAACCGAGCCAGTGCAACAGGCGGCCATGCGTGGCGGATTCCGCCCGGTAGTTCGAACGCACGTCCGCTGTCGGCGAGACATGCGCCCCGTTCGTGTTCGTTCCTGCGCTAGCGTCCCGCACGCAGCGCAAATGGCGCAACCGTCAGGACGGTCTGCTGGCCCGCGGTAACGACGACGTTGGAGAACGTCTGCAGCTGGCCGCTCACCGCACCGTTCACGCTCACGTTGTACGTGCCCGGGGCAAGGCCCACGATGTAGAAGTATCCGTCGTTCGTCACACCGCCGGCCGTCGTGGTCGCGCCGGTCAGAATATTGGTCGCCGTCGCCGTGGCACCGCCCACGTATTGGCCGGTCGTGGATGAGACCACCCCACGGATGGTGCCGGCGTCCCCGTACGTCACGAAGCCCACCTCGCTCTGGCCACCGGACAATGCCGTGAGCACCGCGCCGCCACGGAAGGGACCACCCGCACCTGACGCCCCCGCGGCCACCGTCACGTTGCCGAGCTGGTCGGTTGACGCGGCGCTGCCACCGGAAATCCAAAAGGCAATGCTCGCCGAGGGCACCGCGGTGCCATTCGCATCCTGCGCGGTGGCAAGGAACCGGGCCGTACTCGCGCTGGCGCTCGCCGGAAAGTAGAAGTAGCGCGATTCCATCACGACCCTGGCGATATTGAGCGGCGACAACGCCACCTGGATACGAGCCAGCGCCGTCAGCGGGCTGCCGGTGGTGCAGGCGGCACGCAAGGTCGTGGTCCCCGCATGCACGGCAGTCACGGTGGCCGTCAGTCCGCTGTTGCTCACGCTCGCGATGGTGCCCGCTGCCGAGGCGTCGATCGCGAACCCGACCGTGCACCCGTTTGTGGTCGAATGGCCGCTCGCATCGAGGAACGTCGCCACGATCGTGGCCGTCCCGTTCGCCACCGCCGAGTACGTCGTCGTGACTGTCGACGGCGTCAGCACGATGACCGTCGCCACGGCACCGCTGGTGGCGCTGCACTGCAGCGTCGCGTCCGCCGTGAGATTGGTCCCCGATCCGCCGATCGGCCCAATCGCGTGCACGGTGACGGTGCCCGGCGCGCCGCAGGTCGCGAGGCCGGTGGTCGGTGTGATGGCCGCGATGCCCGGAGTGCCGACGATGCTCCATGCCGCGGTGGTCAAGGCGGGCAGGACCGCGTTGTACTGGTCGCGCACTTCAATGGCGTACTGGCGCGTCGCCCCCACCAGGATTGTTCCCGTTGTCGGCGCCGATGTCACCAGGATGGTCATCGTCGTCGCCACGGGGGGTGGCACGATGCACTGCAGTGACGCGTCGGCCGTCAGGTTGGTTCCCGATCCGCCGACGGGTCCGATTGCGTGCACGGTGACGGTGCCCACCGCCGTGCACGTTGCGAGACCACCAGTGGAGATAGTCGCGACACCAGCCGCGCCGACGATGCTCCACGCCGCGGTGGTGAGTGCGGGAAGCACCACGTTGTTCTGGTCGCGGACTTGAATGGCATACTGACGGGTCGCGCCCACCAGCACCGTGCCAGTCGACGGCGATGAGGTGACGAGTATCGTCATCGTCGTCGCCACGGGAACGGGCGGTGCGACGCAATCCAGCGTTGCGTTCGCCGTGAGATTCGTCCCTGCCTGATTGACC
>DATCGU010000276.1:0-20082 GCA_036508735.1 Gemmatimonadaceae bacterium | reverse complement strand
TGCGGGGGTTTGGTGCGGGGGGATGAGTGGAGTGCGGGGGGGTGGGTGGGGGGGATAACTTGTTCCGATGTCTTCACCCCCGACCGGGCCGTATGCGGCGCTGCAGGTTCCGAATTTCCGGCGGTTCATCGTGGGGTTGTTCGCCTTCACGATGGCCGTGCAGATCCAGGGGACGGTGGTTGGCTGGCAGATCTACGGGTTGACGCACGACAAGCTGGCGCTGGGACTCATTGGGCTGGCCGAGGCACTCCCGTTCATAGGCTTCGCGCTCTACGCCGGACACGTGGCCGACCGTCACGACCGCCGACGGGTGGCACTGGTGGCGCTGGCAGTGCTCACCGCCTGTTCGGTAGCGCTGCTGGTGCTGCCCCTCATGTTGTCGAAGCAGCCGGCGCGCGTCACGGTGCTCATCTATGCGGTGATCGTCGTAAGCGGCGTAGCGCGGAGCTTTCTCCAGCCGGCGCGGCAGGCCCTGGGGCAGGAACTCGTGCCCCGGGTACTGTTTCACAACGCCGTGACGTGGCGCAGCGGGTCGTGGCAACTGGCGTCGGTGCTCGGACCGGCAATCGGAGGCCTCCTGTACGCCGTGGGTGGCACAACTGCGGCCTATGCCGGCGATGTGCTGCTGGCGGCCATCGGCCTCATGGCGATTGCCTCCGTGCGCCACCGGTCGGCGATCGATCTCGAGCAGACCAGGAAAATCGGCGAGAGCCTGAGGAGCGGGATTCGCTTCGTCTTCAAGGAACCGATCCTGCTGGGCGCGTTGTCGCTCGACATGTTCTCGGTATTCTTTGGTGGTGCCACCGCCCTGCTGCCGGTCTTTGCGGCGGATATCCTGCATGTGGGACCGCAGGGCCTGGGGCTGCTGCGCGCGGCGCCGGCGATGGGCGCCGTGGTCATGTCGTTTGCGATAGTCCACCGGGGCCCCATGGACCGCGCCGGGCGGACGCTCTTCGTGGCGGTGATGGCATTCGGCGTGTTCACCATCGGGTTCGGCCTGTCGACGTCATTCTGGCTGTCGGTGACGATGCTCGTGCTGGCTGGTGCAGCCGACATGGTGAGCGTGTCGATCCGCTCGAACCTGCTGCAGACGCTGACACCCCGGCACCTGTTCGGCCGGGTGTCGTCCGTGAACAGCGTCTTCGTGGGCTCCTCAAACGAGATCGGGATGTTCGAATCGGGCGTTACGGCGAAGCTGTTCGGTACAGTGCCGTCGGTGGTGCTGGGCGGGGTGGCGACGCTGGTGGTGGTAGCGGTCACGTTCGGCCGCAACCGGCCGCTGCGCACCCTGCGTCGAATTCACGAGATGGGAGAACGAACCAGGAGCTAGATGCCAGGTGCTAGGAGCTAGGAGCTAGGTGCTAGGTGCTAGGTGGTGCTTGGCGGTGGTGGAACTTGCGGGGGCGGTAGACTGTAGAGAGGCGATGATAGAGATTCCTTGATCATGTCCATGACCTCCCGTCTTCTTCTGTTCCTCGGTGTCGCCGGTTTCCTGTGCGCCGGACCCGCCGCCGCCCAGCAGCGCGCCAAGACCCTTCCGACGGCGGCACCCAAGGCGCCGTCGGCTGCCGAGGTGGCGCAACGTACAGCGTTCGGCGTGATCGACGGCATGGTGACCGATTCCGGATTCGTGCCGATGCTGGGCGCCGAGATCGGCATCCTGCGAACGTCGATCAAGATCTCGACGAATGCACTGGGGCGGTTCCGCATCACCGACGTGCAGATGGGCACGTATATCCTGACCCTGCGACGCTTCGGGTACAGTCCGATTGCCTCGATCATCTCGGTAAATGCCGGGGACACGCTGCGCCTGGCCTATGCGCTGCAGCCGCTGGGGAAGGGACGTCTTCTCGACACGGTCCGCGTGACGGAGCGGCAGGAGTCGCGCAACCTCATGGAATTCGAACGCCGCCGCCGGCTTGGCGTTGGCAAGTTTCTCACGGCCACCGACCTGGAGCGACGGGGGTCGATCGACCTCGCGACGGTATTACGCGGGTTCATGTCGCTGGCGGTGGTGCGTGACGACAATACCGGCGTGACGTCGCTGCAAAACCGGCGCGACCAAGGGAACATGGACTACGCGTCGGGCGCCGGGGCCTGCCCGGTGCAGGTGGTGGTGGACAACGTGCCCATGCCCCGCGAGGTCGACGTGGAACTGCTGCCCCGGCCCAAGGAAATCGCGGGGGTCGAGGTGTATTCCGGTCCGGCCGGCGCCCCGTCGCAGTTTGGCGGCACCGACCGGCGATGCGGGATGGTGCTGATCTGGACGAAGGATGGGAGCAGTCGCTGACGAGAGCGCGAGAGCGCGAGAGCGCGAGAAGGCGAGAGCGCATGACCACGGGGGCGCCACCATCGGTGGCGCCCCCGTCTGCGTGCCGGGCGAGCAACGTCAGCCGAGCAGCGACTTCACCGCGTCGACTATGTGGGTTGCCGTGATGCCGTACTCGGCGTAGAGCCTGGGAGCCGGCGCCGAGGCGCCAAAGGTCTCGATGCCGATGATGGTGCCTTGCTCGCCCACCCAGCGGTACCAGCTCATGGGGTGCGCCGCCTCGATGGCGACACGCGGCACGCCGGCCGGGAGCACGGCGTCACGGTACTTCTGTGATTGCTGCGCGAAGATCTCGAGTGACGGGGCGCTAACCACGCGCGTGGCGATACCGTCGGCCGCCAGCGTCTTTTGCGCCGAGAGCGCGATGGAGACCTCGGAGCCCGTGGCGAGAATGATGGCCTGGGCCGCGGTGCCGTCGAGCGTGTTGCCGAGCACGTAGGCGCCGTGGGCGACGTGGGCCGCCGCCGTGTGCGTGGCGCGGTCGATGAACGGGAGTTTCTGGCGCGAGAGGACAAGCGCAACCGGGCCGGTTTTGTGCTCGACGGCCATGCGCCACGCCTCGGCGGTCTCGTTGGCGTCTGCGGGGCGGAGCACCACGAGATTGGGGATGCAGCGCAATGCCGAGAGCTGCTCGACGGGCTGGTGCGTGGGACCGTCCTCGCCGAGTCCAATGGAGTCGTGCGTGAAGACGTAGATGACGTGCTGCTTCATGAGCGCGGCGAGCCGGATGGCCGGGCGCATGTAATCGGCGAACACCAGGAAGGTGGCGCCGTAGGGAATGAAGCCCCCGTGCAGCGCCATGCCGTTCATGATGGCGCCCATGGCGTGCTCCCGAATACCGAAGGCGATGTTTCGTCCCTCGGGATGTTCGAAGGAGCAAACCGGGGCATCCTTGATCGCGGTCAGGTTGGAACCGGCCAGGTCGGCCGAGCCGCCGACGAGTTCGGGGAGGACGGGCGCGATGGCGTTCAGCACGATGCCGCTGGCGGCGCGGCTGGCGACGTTGCCGTTGGTCGCGTCGAAGGTGGTCAGGTGCTTCTGCCATCCTGCGGGCCGGTCATTGTGCCACCGGCGCCCGAGTTCCTTGGCGTCCTCGGGGTTGGCCTTGGCGTAGGCGGCAAAGCGCGGCATCCACTCAAGTTGGGCCGCCTCGCCGTGTACGGTCACCTGCGCGCGCCAGTGCTCCACCGCTTCGGCTGGCACGGTAAAGGGCTCGGAGTATGGCCAGCCGAGCGCCTTCTTGGTGAGGGCGATCTCATCCTTGCCCAGGGGTTCGCCGTGGGCCTTGGAGGTGTTGGCGCGGTGGGGCGAGCCATAAGCGATCTGTGACTTGGTGATGATGAGCGTGGGGCGCTGGGTGTCGGCCTTGGCCTCGGCAATGGCCCGGTCGATGGACGGCAGGTCGTTGACGTCGGCGATGTGCGCCACCTGCCAGCCGTAGCTCTCGAAGCGCCCGGCCACGTCGTCGGTGCACGACATGTCGGCCCGGCCGTCGATGGTGATGCCGTTGTCATCGTAGAAGCCGATGAGCTTGCTGAGCTTCTGGTGGCCGGCGAAGGATGCCGCCTCGTGGGAGATGCCTTCCATGAGGCAGCCGTCGCCGGCAATGAAGTACGTATGGTGGTCGATGATGGCGTGGCCGGGCTTGTTGAACGCCGCGGCAAGGGAGCGTTCGGCGAGGGCGAAGCCGACCGCATTGGCGATGCCTTGGCCGAGCGGACCGGTGGTAGTCTCGACGCCGGGAGTGTGTCCGACCTCGGGATGCCCGGGCGTCTTGCTGTTCCACTGGCGGAACTGCCGAATGTCGTCGAGCGAAAGGTCGTAGCCCGAGAGGAACAGGGCGCTGTAGAGCAGCAGGGAGGCGTGGCCGGCCGACAGGACGAAGCGGTCGCGGTCCTGCCAGTGCGGATTGGATGGCGCGTGGCGCAGGTGTCGGGTGAAGAGCACATAAGCGAGCGGGGCCAGCGCCATGGGCGTGCCGGGGTGACCCGACTCTGCGGCTTGGACCGCATCCATGGCGAGGGTGCGGACGGTATTGATGGCGAGCTGGTCGAGATCGAGGGAGGCGGAAGCGGCCACGGGCCGAAGCTCCGGCGGTGAGAGGAACGGCGCGCATCAACGCGCGACGCCGACGATAAAGCTAGCCGAGCGACCGTTGGCTGGCGATGCGGTGAAGGGCGGGATTGCGCGCGTCCCGGCGACGACCGACGATTCCGGCCGGTCCTTCCACGCACTCCGGCGGGGGCGCATATTCCGCAGGTGATGAGCCGCCTCTCGACGGTTGGCGAATCGGCCGCCCTCTCCCGCGAATTGTCAGACTTCCTGATCGAGTTCTCGATCGGCCTGCACAAGAACGCGATCTACCCGTCCGGGCATCCGCTGCGCGAATCGGCGGCTGAGCAGATCGCGCGTCGACTCGACTCCCTGCTGAAGGATCGGTCGACGCTGTCGCTCGGCGTGGCGCGGCACCAGCTGATCATCGAGGGCGTGGCGACGGAGGAGAACAATCCGGTGCTCCGGGACCTCGCGCTGCGCCTGCACCGGCACCACCTCGGCGCGATGAAGTTCAGCCAGGGGGTGACGAGCGAAGAACTTGCCGATGCCCTGGCGACGCTGGCGGTGGATGCAGGGCGGCGCGTCCGTCCGCTCGGCCTGGAGGATCATGACTTCCTGCAGCAGTGGCCGCACGTCCGGCTCTTTCCGCTGACCTTCGAACAGCTGCAGCTGCTCGAGGAGGACGAAGAAAAGGAAGAGGAAAAGGCCGAAATGCGCGGCAGCCGCAGCCGCGCGGCGCAGCTGTGGATTGGCTTGGCGCGGGCCGCGCTGGCCAGCGACCTGGACGATGAAACGCTCGCGGAATCGGCCGATTCCACGGACCCGGTGGCCGTAGCCAAGGCGATCGATGACCACAAGCGTGATGCGGCCTATGACCAAGTGGTGGTGGGTTACCTGCTGCAGATCGCGGAAGAACTGAAGGCAAAGGGCGGCAAGGAAGCGGCGGCGCTGCAGCGGCGCATCTCGCGCCTGGTGTCGACGCTGCAGCCCGATACGCTGCAGGAACTGATGTACATGGGAGGTGATGTCATTCAGCGCCGCAAGTTCGTGCTGGATGCCACGCAGGGGATGGCGGTGGACGCGGTGGTGGACCTCGTGCAGGCCGCGGCCGACACGTCAGGGCAGACGATCTCGCACTCGCTCATCCGCATGCTGTCGAAGCTGGCGGTCCACGCCGACGACGGCTCACCGCTGGCGCGCCCGAGCGCCGACTCTGCATTGCGCGACCAGGTGCACAAGCTGGTGACCGGATGGAACCTGGAAGACCCGAACCCCGACAACTACCGGCTGGCATTGGAGAAGATGTCGCGAGCGGCGCCGACCTTTCGTGGTGACGACACGTTTCCCGCGGAACCCGAGCGCCTGCTCGCCATGGGACTGGAGATCGAAATCCTCGGCGAACCGGTGTGGCGCGCCGTGGACATGCTGGCGGCGAAGCCCGACCTGACGCCCTTGATGGACCTGCTCGATGCGGCGAACGACGGCTGGATGAAGGAGGCACTCTGGCGCCATGTGGCGACACCAGGCCGGCTCGAAGAACAGCTGGCGATGGTGCCGGTGAACAACAGTGTGGTGGGGCGGCTCGTCGACCGCATGCGGCTTGCGGCGGCGGAGCCACTGCTGGTGGCGCTGGCGCTAAGCGACGAGCGAACGTCGGGCGCGCTGGTGGAACAGTTGGGGTCAATTGGACAGGATGTCGGTCCGGTGCTCCTGTCGCGCCTGGGGACGGCGCGATGGCCGCTGTTGCGGATGCTGCTGGCGACGATCGGCCGCCTGGAGCGGTGGCCCGACGGCTTCGACGCGCGCGATTTCACGCGGCACCAGGATGCCGGGGTGCGACGCGAGGCGGTACGGCTGCTGATCAAGCATCCGGAGCATCGCGACCAGTCGATTACCGCAGCGCTGGCCGATCCGGATGAACGGATCGTGCGCCTGGCGCTTGGTGCGGTGATGCAGGGCTGCACCGGGGCACAGGCCACCGTGCTGCTGTCGCGCGCGGACGACGAAGCGCTGTCTCCCGACCTTCGCGCACTGGGGATTCGCGCAGCGGCAGGACACCGTTCGGCGGAGACGCTGAACTGGCTGATCAACCGGGTCGCCGGCAAGAAGTCCCTGTTTCAACGCCGCAAGCTGGCGTCCAAGTCACCGGAGATGCTGGCGGCGCTGGCCGGGCTGGCTGCGCATTGGAGTACCGAGCCAGCGGCGCAGGAGATCCTGGCGCAGGCAGGCCGGCAGTCGGACACTGAAATCAGCGACGCGGTGACGCGTCGGGGAGGCTCGCGATGAGCGAACCGGCACGTTTCCTCACGTCGCTGGCCCAGGCGCTGTCGACGATGGCGTTGTACGCTGACGGTCACCCGGCGCGTGCACGCGCGATTGACCTGTCTTTCGAGCACCTGCGGTCGTTGCAGGCCGTTGACTCGCGTCCGCTGTTCTCCTTTCTCGGCCACGACGTGGTGTACGGCAACATTGCGATGCGCGAACTGAAGGAATGGGACTGGGGTGTACGGCTGGCCAACGCCGGCATCCAGCGCCTGGAGTTCGACTACGACGTGGCGCGCGACGACTTCGAGGCTTTCCTGGACGAGTGCCTGGCGCGCCTGACGCTGCAGGCCATCGACTCGTCGATGCGAAGTCCGGAGCGCAAGACGGCCATCCGCTTCGGCGTGATCGGCGTGAAGGGCGCCGAGGGCGTGATGCGGCCCGACGAGCTGCTGCCGACGGCGACCATCGCCTATTCGCTGCAGGAGGAGGCCGACACCATCCGCTGGCTGCACGACGAAGTGGAGGCGCGCGGGGAACTGCCATTGCTGGAGGCGGAGTCGGTGGTGCGATCGCTATCGGTGGCGATGCACGGTGACAAGGAGATCGTCATTCCTCTGCTGCAACTGAAGGAGTTCGACCAGTACACGACGACACATTCGCTGAACGTCGCCGTGCTGGCGATGGCCCTGTCGGAGTACATGGGCATGGGCCCCAAGGATGTGCGCGGCTTTGGCGTGGCGGGGTTGCTGCACGACCTCGGCAAGGTGCGCATTCCCAAGGAAGTGCTGACGAAGCCGGGCAAGCTGACGGACGACGAGTGGACGATCATGCGGCGCCATCCGGTGGACGGCGCAAAGATCATCTACGAGAGCGACCGCCAGCTCGACCTCGCGTCCGCCGTGGCGTACGAGCACCACATCATGATCAATGGCGGCGGCTACCCGCACCGGCACTTCCAGCGTGACTGCCATAAGGCGAGCAAGCTGGTGCACATCTGCGACGTGTACGACGCCTTGCGGACCAACCGTCCATATCGCGAAGCGTGGGAAGCCGAGCGCGTGCTGGAGCTGCTGGAGAAGGGGGTTGGCTGGGACTACGACGCGGAAATCGGCCGCGCGTTCATCCAGATGATGGGCCAGTGGGAGCGACGGGTGGCGGTGGTGGATGACCAGACGCCACTGCCGCAGTACGCGGCGGCGGTGGATGCGGCCACCAAGGCGGCGAACGACGCGGCGGCGAACGACGCGGCGGCGGACACGCCGGTTGCCGGGGCGCCACCTCCGGCCGTGGCGAACACGCCGCCGGTGGCGACGCCATGACGGAGCACGAGTACACCCCGGCGCGCTTTCGCTCCCTGCGCGATCCCGACGCGCTGCGCGCGCTCGTGGAGAACCTGAGGGAGGCGTTCTACATCACGAACGCACGCGGCGAGATCATCGACACGAATCCGGCATTCCTGGCAATGCTCGGCGTGCGTGCGCTCGGTGACCTGCGGTCGTTTTCGCTCTCGGACATGATCTCCGATCCCAGCCGCCGCATGGAGGAGCTGGACTTGCTGGATGTGACGGGGGCGGTGCGCGACTTCGAGCTCGAGATCGTGCGGCCCGACGGTGGCCGGCGCACGGTGCTGGACAGCACCTACGCCTGCCATGACGACGCCACCGGTGAGACGTTCTACCATGGCGTGCTGCTGGACATCACCGACCGCAAGCGACAGCAAGATGCGCTGCGCGAGCAGAGTGTGCGCGACCCGCTCACCGGGTGCTACAACCGCCGGTACCTGGAAGAGTTGCAGCGCGGCCTCGAATCGGCTGAATCGCCGTTCGGCTGCATCTACATCGACATCGATCACTTCAAGCAGTACAACGACCTGCATGGCCATGCGATGGGCGACACGACGCTCGTGCGCATGAGCCGGTTCCTGATGCGCCAGGTGCGCGCGGAAGAGCCGGTAATTCGCCTTGGTGGGGACGAGTTCCTGATCCTGCTGAATCCGGCGGACGAAGACGCGGTGGAGATGGTTGCCCGGCGCATGCAGTTGTCGGCCATCCGCACCGCACCGGTGCCGTTCTCGCTGGGGTGGAGCGCACGCCGACCCGGCGAGTCGCTGCAGGAGACGGTGAACCGCGCCGATCAGCGGTTGCTGCGGGTTCGCATCACGGCGCGCACGCCCACGCGCGGCACGCCGACGGTGGATTAGGCGCCAGCGCGGGCGGGGTGTGCAAGAAAGCGAGCGGCCGGCGTCTCCCGGATAGACACCATCCGGAGGGGACCGTGCGCTACGTCATGTTCATGCTGGCGATCCATTTGCCTGCCGCCGCATCCGCCCAGATCCGCGAAGGTCCGTTCGAGCGTCCACTGCCCTGCGTGCCGTGCCCGACGTGCGAGGTGCGCTCACCGTGCGCGCGTGGCGCGCAGGTCGTGCGAACGTCGAGTCGCGCGGTGCTGACGCTCGAGGGACGTGTGCTTCGCTACGAGATCACGGAGAAGTTCACCAACCGCGGCGCGGTGGTGGGGGAGACGGAGTACCTGCTGCCGCTGCCGGCGCGCGCAGCATTCGAGGACCTGGCGCTGTCCATCGACGGGGAAATGGTGACCGGCGAAACCCTGCGGTCCGACCGGGCCCGCGCCATCTATGAAGAGATCGTACGGCGCCAGCGAGACCCGGCACTGGTGGAGTGGCTAGGGCAGGGACTGCTGCGCACGCGGATCTTCCCGATCGCGCCAGGCGAGGAGAAGACGGTCGTCGTGCGCTTTCGGGCGATTGCCGAGCGTGAAGGCGAGGCGCTTCGCATCGACTATCGCCCGCCCCTGCGGAGTGGCGAGGAAGCAGTGCGCAGCACGTTCGAACTTCGCTACCCGGCGCACGGCGAGTTCGGCCGGGCCTTCTCGCCCACGCACGACCTGCGGACGGCAGAAAGCGGGAGCCTGCACGCGGTGAGCGCCGACGGCGTGCACGGTGTGGTGAGCGTGCTCGTGCCGGTACGCACCGGTTCGTCAGCCTCAGTGCACGTGCTTACGCATGCGACAGAAGGCGAGGACGGGTTTGCGATGATCACCATCGCGCCGCCGCCGGCGACGCGCAGCTCCACCCCGCGCGACGTCACGTTCGTGCTCGATGTGTCGGGATCGATGCGCGGGACGAAACTGGAACAGGCGACGGCCGCAGGGCGGGCCCTGCTGGCATCGCTCAATGCGTCCGACCGCTTTCGCGTCATCGCATTCGCCACCGACGTCCGCAACTTCCGCGACGGATGGAGTGCGGCAACGCCGGCCAACGTGCGCTCGGCGCAGCAATACCTGCGCGAGCTCACCGCCGAGGGATCAACGAACATCTCCGGCGCGCTGGAGGAGGCATTGCAGACATCGCCGGCCACCGGCCGGCTGCCCCTGGTGCTGTTCCTGACCGACGGCGAGCCGACCGTTGGTGAGCGTCAGCCGGACCGCATCACTGCGCTGGCGGTTCGCCGGCTCCGGCGGCAGCGGCTGTTCACGTTCGGGGTGGGCACCGACGTCAACGTGTCATTGCTGGAACAGCTGGCGCTCAGCGGCCGCGGCACGGCGCAGTTCGTGCGTCCCGACGAGGACGTGGAGCGTGTGGTGGATGTAGTCGCCCAGCGCCTCACCCGACCGGTGGCCACCGACCTTCGCGTGCACGTCGACGGCGTACGCGTGGACCGGGTACAGCCGACGGGTGACCTGGACCTCTTTGCCGGCCAGGAACTGACCGTCCTTGCCCGGTACCGGGACGGACGACGTGGCGCGACCGTGGTGGTAGAGGGCGAATCGGCCGATGGGCCGGTGCGCTGGACGACGACCGCGGACTTCCCCGGGCGCGCCGACGGGAATTCGTTCGTCGCCCGGCTCTGGGCGGTGCAGCGCGTGGGGTGGCTGAGCGCGGAACGCCGGCGCAACGGAGCGACATCGGAAATCGATGACGAACTGCGCTCGCTGGGCACGCGATTTGGCATTCCGACCGAGCTGACGTCGTATCTGGTGGTCGAACCCGGCATGCGGCTCGCTGTGGATCAGGCGCGGCGCGACAACCGCCAGCGGTCCTCGCTGGTGGCATCGCCCTCCCCGTCGGTCGTCGGAGGTGCAAGTGGTGCGGAGCGCTCGTTCGCATTAGCCAAGGCGGCGGCCGAGCAGCGGTCGGTCACCACGATGGCGCAACTGGACCGTGCGCAGGGACAGACGAGCGTGCATCAGCAGTTCGCGCTTGGCCGCATCTTCACGCAACGTGACGGCCAGTGGCAGGATGCGCGCCGAGAAGGCACATCGACGCGCGTGGTGCAGGTGCGAGTGTTTTCCGAGGCCTATTTCACCTTGCTCGCGCGGATACCGGCGCTCAAGGAGGTCTTCGTCCTCGGGGAGCGCGTATCGGTGCAGGGACGCGGGGTACGCCTGGAACTCGATCCGGCTGGCCGGGTGACGCTGGGTGCGGGCGACCTCGACGCGATCGTGCGAGATTGGTGACACGATGTCCGACGTCGAACGTCTCTTCCGAACCTATCATGCCGCGCTGGTGCGTTACCTCACGCGCCGGTTGGGGGACCGTGACTGGGCGGACGAAATCGCCCAGGAGACGTTCGTGCGGGCGTTGCGACAGGAGCACCTGGTGAACGAACGATCGTGGCTCTTTGCGGTGGCGAGCAACCTGGTGCGCGATGAGGCGCGCAAGGACATTCGCCACCGCCGGCACCTCGCGCTGCTCGCGGCCGAGCAGCAGGACGCGCACGAAGAGGCGCCCGACGTGATGATCGAGCGCGCGCTGGACGCAGCCGATGCGCGACACGCACTGGACGCACTGGCCGAGCGCGATCGGCAGGCACTGTTACTGCGCGGGGAAGGACTGGACTATCCGGAGATTGCGGAGATCCTCGGCATCGCCGTCGGCTCCGTGGGAACGACACTATCGCGTGCGCGAAAGCGCCTGGCCGAGACGTACGAGGCGCAGGTTGCCCAGCGCACGCAGCGGGGGAACCATGCCGCGTCCTGATGACGGACTGATTCACACCTGGCTCGATGGTCAGCTGCCGCCAGACGAGGCGGCACAGGTGGAGCAGATGGTGGAGACGGACGCCGAATGGGCCGCCGCGGCGGCCGAGGCGCGCGGGCTGATTGCCGCGTCGTCGCGTATCCTGTCGGCGCTCGACCTTGCACCGGCGGGTGTCGTCCTGCCGACGCGCCCGATGGCACCGGCCCCGCGACGGCTGCCGTGGTGGACGAAGGCGGCGGCGGCCGTGGTGTTGATGGCCGGCGCGAGCACGCTAATGTTGCGCCGCACGCCGGAGCCCGAGATCGCGAGAGTACATGAGATCGCGAGAGTACATGAAATCGCGAGAGAGCACGAGATCGCGAGAGCGCAGGAGATTGCGCCTGCAGCGCCGGTAGTCACGAAGAAGGCGCAGTCAACGCGCCGGCCGACTGCGGGCGCCGTTGTTGCCGGTGGTTCCGGTGAGGCGCCCACCGCAGCGGTGCCCACTGCACCGGTGCCCACTGCACCGGCATCGCTGCCGGCCCTCGGCGCGCTGGCACCAAGCTTGGCAGTCCAGTCCGGCGTGGTGGCCGATCAGCGGGCGAGGATTGCCGTGGCTTCCGAGCAGGCGACGCGACAGCAGAGGATGGATGAGGCGCGCCAAGGCGTGACGCAGGTGCTGGTACAGCGCACTGCGGCCGAAACCGGCGCGGCAAAGGCCTTCGCCGCACGCGACGCCGCACGCGACGCCACGCCGGCGCCGGCGCCGAAAGTCGTCGGGGGAATCGCGAAGGAAGTGCGGGTCCCTTTTCCCACGCATCCTGGCGCGTGCTACCGACTGCACGACAGTCGCACATCGGTCGAAGTGGGCACCGTCATGCGTATTGGCCGCATGGACGGTGACACGCTGCGCTTGGAATCCGTGCAAGTGCCATCACCGCTGCGCGCATGGGTGGTGTTGCGGGACGGCACGGCACGTGGCGTGCTGACCACCGAGCCTGAGGGACGTGGAATGATCCTGGTGACAGCGCAGCCAGTGTCCTGTCCGGTGCCGTAAGCCGCCTCAGTCATCGCCGGTGGCCGACGCGATCAATCCGTCTCGTCGGGGAAATGTGTCGGCACGGTGCGCGCGCAGGCCACGAGCGCCTTGGCGCCCCCTACATGCGTCATCAGGGTGGTGAGCGAGCCCTCGAACGCGATCTTCCGGAGCGCGATGGCCATCACCGGATCGGTATGCCCGTGCACGACTTGTTTCCACACCGCGTACCGGGCGCGCAGCACGAAGGGCGCCGTAATCTCGGACGGCGCGAGGACACGCACCGACGTGCACGTGCCGCGGTCGAGGCCGAACTCGACGGCCGTGTCCGTGGCATAGCCCAGGTCGGGTGCTGCCTCGAGCACGAGCGCCACCGGCCACGTCCAATTTGCGGCTGCCGCCTGATAAGCCGCATCGGCATTGATGGCCGCACGCAATGCATCAGCCCAGGGCTGCGTGAACGGAAGCGGAAGCGTCACTGGCTGGAGGATGGGGTCTTGCCCGAATTGTTGATGGCGCGCATCACGGTGGTGCCGGCGACCACCGCGCCGGCCAGCAGGTAGAGGTAGAATGAGTAGAAACGCCACCAGATGAGCGCCCCGGCGAGTACCGACGGATCGAGCACATTCCTGAGTCCGAACGCAAATCCGAACTCCACGGCGCCCCCTCCGCCCGGCATGGGAGCAATCGCGCCGCCGTACAGCAGCAACAACGGCCAGATGACCAGCGGCGTGAGCGGCGCCTGGATGCCGCTTCCATAAATCAGCGCGGGCAGGACCGCCAGGCGCAGCGCGACATGCGCCAGGGACAGCGTGAAGGCCACGAACATCGCGCCCGGCCTGGCACGACGCAGTCCGTCCATGCTCGAGCGGATGCGTCGCAAGGCACGCTGGATGGCGCGCCAGCGTCCGGCGTGGATGCCGAGAGCCCGCAGCCAGCCGGGGGGTGGCCCGATGGCCCGACGCCCAGCGAGCACAAACGCGCCCCCCGCGAGCCCCATGACGAATACCGCGTAGCCGCCAATGATGCCGATCATTCCGCCGGCCAACGCGCCCCCCACCGTGAAGGACGCGAGCACGCTACAGACCACCACCAGCGACACCATCTCGAGTGCCAGTTCGAAGAACAGAATCAGCAGGGCGGAGGCGGTGCCGACGCCGGCCTCGGCGAGCACGAGAAAACGCGCGGGCTCGGCGCCGGCGCGCGCAGGAGTGACGGAGGCGCCGAAATCCCCGCCCAGGCTCACCCGCAGGGCCACCGTCCAGCGCAGGGGGATGTGCAACGACTTGGCGCCCCACTGCACCTTGGTGGCACGGGCGACCGCCTCGAGCGCGAAGACGAGCAGGGCGAGCGCATGCGCGCGCCACGGCAGCAGCGGGAAGGTGCCCGTGTTCCTCCATCCGCGCCACACGATGTAGCCCGACAGCGCAAAGGCGGCCAGGAACGAGAGCGCGACCGGCAGCAGGCGGCGCCTGTTCACCGCGCGCGCGCGAGTTCGAGTTGCGAGATACGGCGCGCGCCGGGATACGGCGTTGTCTCTCCCTTCATCATGCGCCACAGGATCTGGTTGAAGAGCACCTCGTCGCCGATGTCCTCAAAGCGGAGGTCGAGATGCGCCGACTCACGGGCGTTGCGGGTAGCCGGGGGGTTCACCTCATCGAGGCTAACCGACGGTGAGAGCGCCGCGTACGGCCGCAGGTCCGGAGTCTTGCGCCAGATGTCGTGCAGGGGATGGCCAAAGTGATCGAACTGCGACAGCGTGCCGAGTCCGAGGATTTCCTCGATCGTCGCGATGACATCGGTGGTGTTGGCGAACCGGTGAGAGACGCCGCCGCCGGCGTAAGGCGAGATGACGAAGAACGGGGACCGGTGCGAATCGACGTGGTCAGGGCCGTTCTGCGCGTCGTCCTCGAGGACGAAGACGACGGTGTTCTTCCAGAACGGCGACGTGGAAAGCGCCTCGACCATGCGGCCGAGCGCGAGGTCATTGTCGGCCACGTGGGCACGAGGGGTCGGCGCGTCGGCGCGCCCGCCGGAGGTGTGATCGTTGGGAAGCCGGATGACCTGCAACCGCGGCATGCTGCCGCGCTGCACCCACTGCGCCAGCTCGGCCATCCACGCGTCGGCACGTATCTGGTCGCGGATCTTCAGGTTGAACGACGGGAAGTCGGGGTTGGTGTGCGCGCGCAGGAATGGCTTGTTGCCCCGGTAGCCCGTGGGCATCTGGGCGTCGCGATCGACGTTGGCGGGTATCACGAACTCGCCGAAGTTGCGAAACGAGAGGCCGGCGCGCTGTGCGAGGTTCCAAAGGTAGCCATTCGCCGGTTCCGAGACGTCGTCATCGTTGTCGGGAAGGCGGCCGCGGTTGGTGCCTTCCCAGTCGTAAGTGCGGCCGCGGGCCGAGTAGTTCGACGGCACCGTCTTCTGCAGGTAATCCGTGGTATAGGCGGCCATGGACCAGTTGTGACCGTCAGGGCTGACCTCGGCGTTCACGAAGAAGCGGTCGAAGATGCCAAAACGTTCCGCGAGCGCGTGATGGTTGGGCGACACCGCGCGAGGGAAGAAGACCAGCGAGGTGTCGCCATCGGCCTGTGCGAGGTCGCCGAGCACCTGGTCGTACGTCCGGTTCTCCTTCACGATGTAGATGACGTGCTCGATGGGCGGGTAGGTGAACTTCTCGCGCGGCTCCCCCCAGCGATTGGCCCTGGCGACACGGGCGGTCAGCGGTGCGAGCTCGGCCGCGCCGGCTCGGGCGACGGTAGTGGTGACCAGGGATCCCGTGGTCTGGCCGAGAGTGTACTGCCGGGCATCGAAGCCAGCGTCGCCGCGTCCGCGATCGGGCTGAGGGCCCTGAAGGTTGGGACCGGTGCCGCTCCCCTTTCCGGTGAGCGTAAGCAGGGTGTCGCCGCGCACCATGACGGCGGTTGGGTACCACTCCACGGGCACGCGACCCGATACCGTGTCGGCGCCGGTTGCGCCGCTTACACCAGCGGTCGTGGCGGCCAGGTCGACGATGGCGACGGCATTGTTGTCGGCTTCGGCGACGAAGAGCCGCTTGCCATCCTCTGACAGGGCGAGCGCGTTGGGTGTGGCGCCCTCCCCAGGGCCACCTGGCGGCGTGACGATGATGCTGGTGACGGCGCGGCGGCGACGGGTTTCAAGCACGGTGACGCGGTCGGTCGATCCGGATGCGACGAAGAGTCGTAAGCCATCGCGGCTGAGCAGCATGGCCGACGGATGCCGGCCGGCGTTCATGCGACCCGTCGCCGTGAGCCGGCCGTTGGCTGTGCTGAACGACGAGACGGTGCTACCGCCCCACGACGACACATACACGGTGCCCTCGCCATCGACGACCACGCCGTACGGATAGCGCTCGACGCCGAAGCGTTGCACGACCGCCGCCGTGGCGAGATCGACGACGGCGAGCGAATCGGTGAGGTTCTCCGCGACGTACAGGTGCGAACCATCGGGGGAGAGCGCCAGCCCTGCCGGGTATCTCCTGCCGTTCTTCTGCGGTGCCTTGGGTTCGATGATGATGGAGTCGGTGAGCTGTGCCCGAGCGTTGGCCCACGCGTAGCGGTAAACCACGTCCTGGTTTCCGCCGCTCGCATAGAGCGTGCGCCCATCGGGCGAGAAGGCGAGCCCGAGAAAGGCGGCCGCCTGGGGGAGCGTCTGCACCACGCGACCGGAGGCGCGGTCGACCACCTGCACTCCCTGCTCGCGCCAGCCGTTGAGCAGAACCACAATTTCACGGCCACTTGGCGAGAGCGTCATGGCGAGCGGCATGGAGCCCACCGGCCAGACGACCCCGGCAGGATCGAGCGTGCGTCCCGTCGGCAGTCTTCGGGGCCCTTCATCCAGTGATGCGGATGCGGGCCTGGAAGTCGGCGACGCACTACAGGCGGCCAGTGCGATGACGGCGAGGCTGGTGAACTGGACGCGATGGATGGACATGGTGCAAGCGGAAATAAAAGGTGGAATGGGGAGTCTCGCCACGGAGGGCGCGACACACCAACTTTGCTGAATGTACGATGAGCCACCACGACGCGCTGGATTCAGTGCACCCCGTGACGGCCTCACTGAATCTCGAGAGGTGACCATGTTGTTCCCCCGCCGGATCCTGACCGGTTGTGCCCTGTTCCTGCTGTCTGCCGTCGCGGCGGCCCAGTCGTTCGACACCACGGCATTTGCCAGCCTGCGATGGCGCGAGATTGGCCCGTATCGTGGCGGCCGCTCCGTGGCCGTGGCCGGATCGGCCAAGCGTCCGTACGAGTACTGGATGGGAACCACTGGAGGGGGTGTCTTCAAGACCACCGACGGCGGCATGAGTTGGCAAAGCGCGACCGACAAGTTTTTCGGTGGCACGATTGGCGCCGTGGCGGTGGCAGAGTCGAACCCTGACATCGTTTGGGCGGCTGGAGGCGAGGGCGACATTCGCGGCAACACCGCGCCCGGTGAGGGCGTGTGGTTCACGAAGGACGCGGGGAAAACGTGGACGCGCGACGCGTTCTTCGACGTGAAGAACCATGTGCGCCGCATCCGCATTCACCCGACAAACCCGAACATCATCTGGATCGGCGTGCTCGGCCATGCGTTTGGCCCCAACGACCAGCGGGGCGTCTTCAAGACGACGGACGGCGGCAAGAGCTGGCGCCGCGTGCTCTTCCGCGACAGCTCGACGGGCATCTCGGACTTCGACGTCGACCCGAATGACCCCAACGTGCTGTACGCCGCCTTCTGGCGCGCGTATCGCACGCCGTGGTCGCTCGAGTCAGGTGGCCCGGGGGGCGGCATCTTCAAGAGCACGGACGGTGGCGAGAGCTGGACGGAACTGACGGCCAACCCCGGACTTCCCAAGGGGCTGCTGGGCAAGATCGGCCTGACCATCTCGCCGACAAGATCAAGCCGGGTGTGGGCGCTGATCGAGGCCGAGGAAGGCGGCGTGTACCGCTCGGATGACGGCGGCGCGACGTGGGCCAGGATCAACGAGGAGCGCAAGCTGCGGCAGCGCGCGTGGTATTACTCGCGCATCGTGGCCGACCCCAAGGACACGAACGTCGTGTATGCGCTGAACGTGCAGTGGTTCCGCTCGCGCGACGGCGGCAAGACCTTCCCGCAGAACATGTCGGTGCCGCACGGCGACAACCACGATCTGTGGATTGCGTCCAACGATCCCAACCGCATGATCGAGAGCAACGACGGCGGTGCCAACGTGTCGTACAACGGCGGACGGGCCTGGACCAACCAGGCCTTTGCCACGGCGCAGATGTACCATGTGACGACGACGAACCACTTTCCATACCAGGTGTGCGGGGCGCAGCAGGACAACTCGACGCTGTGCGGCCCGTCGCGCAAGGAAGGCGGCATGGAGATTGCCGACTTCAAGGATGCCGGCGGCGGCGAGTCGGGCTACATCGCGCCCAACCCGCTGAAGCCGGACATCGTCTTTGCCGGGAGCTACGGCGGCCTGCTGACGCGCAAGGACTTGTCGACCGGCCTCGAGCGCAACGTCAGCCCATGGCCGGACAACCCCATGGGTTACTCGTCACAGGATATCCAGTACCGGTTCCAGTGGACCTTCCCTATCATGTTTTCGCCGCACAACCCGAACGTGTTGTATGCGGCCGGAAGCCAGCTGTTCAAGACGACCACCGAGGGTGAGAGCTGGACTATCATCTCGCCGCCGCTAGCGCGCCGCGACCCGAAAACGATGGGCGCCTCGGGCGGTCCGATCACCAAGGACCAGACCGGCGTGGAGACGTACGGCGTGATCTTCGCGCTGAGCGAGTCGCCGGTCACCCCCGGGCTCATCTGGGCAGGCACCGACGACGGCCTCGTCTGGGTGACGCGCAACGGCGGCGTGAGCTGGACCAACGTGACGCCCAGGGACATCGGCGACTTTTCGCGGGTGTCGATGATCGATGCGGGGCACTTCAACGCGGGTACGGCATACGTGGCCGCCAACCGCTTCCAGCAGGACGACTTTGCGCCGATCCTCTACAAGACCGCGGACTACGGCAAGACGTGGACGAAGATCGTCACGGGCATCCCGGCCGAGGAGTTCACGCGTGCCATTCGTGAGGACCCGAAGAAGTCGGGACTGCTCTATGCCACCACCGAGAAGGGAGTGTGGGTGTCGTTCGACGACGGTGGGCACTGGCAGTCGCTGCGGCGCAACATGCCATCGGTGCCGGTGCACGACCTGGTGGTGAAAGACAACGACCTGGTGATCGGCACGCACGGGCGCTCGTTCTGGATCATGGACGACGTTTCGCCCCTGCGTCAGCTGACCACGGGAATCACGGCGAAGCCGGCGCATCTGTACAAGCCGTCCGACGCGTACCGCATCGACTGGGGCGGCGGGTTTGGCGGTGGCCGTTCCGGCTACGGCGGCGCCACGCCGACGGGGCAGAACCCGGCATCGGGCGCGGTGGTCTACTATCAGCTGAAGGAGCCCAATACGCGCGTGACGCTCGAGTTCCTGGATGCCAAGGGGAACCTCATCAAGTCGTACAACAGCGATTCGACGCCGGCGAGTCCCGCAGCAGCGGCCGCCGGCGATGTCGAGGGACCGCGAGGGGCGCCGCGTGTTCCCCGCGCGCCGAACAAGGCGGGGCTGAACCAGTTCAACTGGAACCTGCGCTACCCCGATGCCACCCGGTTTGAGGGCATGATCTTCTGGGCGGGGAACACCACCGGGCCGCTGGCGTTGCCGGGCACGTATACGGTGCGGTTGACGGCGGGGGTGGAGACACAGGCGCAGACCTTCGTGGTGAAAGCCGATCCACGGTTCAAGGTGCCGATGGCCGACCTGGTGGCGCAGTTCGATTTCCTCATCAAGGTGCGCGACCAGGTGAGCGAGGCCAACGATGCCGTGATCACGGCGCGCGACGTGAAGGCCCAGGTGACCGACCGCCTGAAGCAGGCACCGCAGCTGGGAAGCAAGGCAACGGCGCTGAGCGGCAAGGTCACCGAGGTGGAAGGCGAGATCTACCAGATCAAGAACCAGAGTTCGCAGGACCCGCTGAACTACCCGATCAAGCTGAACAACAAGATTGCCGCGCTGCTTGGCATGGCCGGGTCGTCGCCGGGGCGTCCGCCCGTGCAGGCGATGCAGGTATTCACGGAACTCAATGCGAAGCTGGGTGCGCAGGTGAAGCGGATGGACAAGGTGTACAGCGACGACCTGAAAGCGTTCAACAACGAGCTGAAGAAACTGGGACTGCCGGAGGTGACGCCAAAGAAGAAGGCGCCGAAGGTGGCCGCCGATGACGACGCGGACGCCGGTGAGAAGACCAAGTGGTAGCGTAGTGCGCGTGCGGGACATGGTGGCCGCCGATCACGCGTCCATCCTGGCGCTGAACAACACCGCCGTCCCGCACGTCAACGCGCTCTCGACCGGGGAATTCGCGTGGCTGA
>DATCGU010000275.1:0-2782 GCA_036508735.1 Gemmatimonadaceae bacterium | reverse complement strand
GCCTCGACGACGGGACGAGCCGGTTTCCTGACGCTGCTCGCCACGGAACTCACGGCGGCGACGACGTTCACCAGCGTGCTGGGCACCACACTGGCCATCTCGCATCCCTTGGTGATCCGATGACGACACACGAGCGGAGGGAAGGCATGACACATATGTCGACGATCGGGCGACTGCTCCTCTTGACGCTGGTCGCGGTGGCGTGCAGGGATGACAACGTACCGACCTATCCGAAGGCGTCCGAGGCGATCGCGACACCGGAGCGGCTGAGTTACGTGGTCGTGTCGGACAGCGTGCTGCCGGCGGGCGCCAGCCTCGTCGTGAGCGGCAACGTCGACGCGGCCGCCGGCGGCGAGCAGGTGGCGAGCTTCGTCGCGCGGCTGCGATACGACGCGGGCCAACTCGAGTTCGTGTCGGACGATGCCGTGCCCGGCGTCATGCGAGCGGTGAACGCGCTCGACAGCGTGGTGGTGATCGCCGGCGCCAGTGCGACGGGGATTCCCGACAGCCGGCTGTTCGTCCTGCACTTTCGTGCGCGCATCGCGATCACCAAGCCGACACTCGCGCTGACGATCGGCGAGCTGAACACGGTCCGGTTCACGAGCCGCATCGCGAAGCTCCGGCCGCTCGCCGCCTTGCGCCTCGACCGTAGCTTGCGGTGACGTGCGATGCCGAGCGGGCGTCGTCGATCCGGCGGGTGTGTCCATGGCGGGCCGGCGTGATGCTCGCCACCATGGCGGCATCCGGCGCGATGGCGCAGGGCACTCCCGCGTGTGCGGCCGCTCGTGCCGCGTCGACGGCGTCACGCCTCTCGCTGGATCTCGCGTCCGCGGCGGCGGGTGACACGGTGCGCACGGTGCGCCTCTGCCTGTTCCCCACCCCCGGAGTTCGTGTCGGCAGCTTTCACGTCGCCCTCGAATACGATTCGACGCTCGTTCGCGCCGTGCACTTCGTTCCCGCGCCCATGGGAGCTGAAGTCGCGAACCTCACGCGCGCCGGGCGCGCCGACATCGCGGGCGCCGCGCCGGGTGGATTCACGCCGGGGTCGTTGCTGCAGCTCGACTTCGCGCCCGTCCGCGGCAGGGCGGCGAGCGCGGCGCCGGGGACGATGACGCTGCGACTCCTGGAGTTGAACGCGACGAGCGGCGCCACCCTCGTCGAACACACCGACGTCGTGGGGATCGCCGAACGGCGCGAAGCGGTGCGCCGGCCGGTGGCACGGGCCGCCCTCAAGGCACCAGCGGCGCCCCGCATCGACCGGCTGGACCCCGCGCGCGCCGCGATCGTTCCGGGTGGTCTCGTGCCGGTCATCATCCACGGCTCGGGCTTCCGGCCGGAGGGCAACGTGGTGTTGTTCGCCGGCGTGGCGATGGCCGAGTTGCGGTCGGACGACGGCAAGACGTTGCGCTTCCTGTTGCCCGACGCATTCCCCGCCAAGGGAGAAGTGCCGCCACAACGCATCGGCGCCGGGAACTTCGATATTCGCGTTCGCACCATCGCGGGCACGAGCAATCGCATCGCGCTAACCCTGGAGTCGCCACGATGACCGCAGCACACGGAGTGCGCCGCCTGTGGCTCGGCGCGCCAGCCATCGCGCTGGCGCTCGGCATGGTCTCACCTCGCGCGGGCGCGCAGCAGGACGACCCGCGCGCGCGCTACGATGCCTTCTACCGGCCGCGCGCCTTCCCGCTCGATCGCGTGCCCGACGGGGCGCTGCAAGCAGCCTTGACACGGATGCAGGCGCAGTGGCCGCAGACGCGCACCGGGCGCAGCGCACC
Source organism: Gemmatimonadaceae bacterium (assembly GCA_036508735.1). GTDB lineage: Bacteria > Gemmatimonadota > Gemmatimonadetes > Gemmatimonadales > Gemmatimonadaceae > PNKL01. Next base: position 1,004 of record DATCGU010000275.1, on the reverse strand, counting down.
ATCGCTCTCGTCGTTCGTGTCATCGCAATCGTGGAGCGCGCTCGGACCGGCGCCCATCACGGTGAGTGCGAGCCAGAACTACGCCGGCCGGATCAACAGCATCGCCGTGCACCCGACGAACTCCCAGATCATTTACATCGGTGCGGCGTCGGGCGGCGTGTGGAAGACGACGAACGGCGGCACGTCGTGGACGCCGCTTACGGACAATGAATGCGGGTTGGCCATGGGCAGCGTGGCGCTCGACCCAGTGAATCCGCAGATCGTGTATGCCGGCACCGGTGAGGAGAACTTCAACCTCGGAGGCTACCAGGGGTGTGGCATCCTCGTGTCCACGAACGGCGGCACGAGCTGGACCCCGAGCGGCGGCAGCACCTTCGTGGCCAGCAGTCACTCGGCCACCATCGCCAAGATGCTGGTGGACCGGGCGACGGCCGGCTCGACGAGCACAACGATCGTCTTCGCGGCCAGCGTGACGGGCGTGTACCGGTCGCCCGACAGCGGCACGACGTGGACGCAGGTGCTCAGCGGCACCATCACCGACCTCATCACCACGCCGAACGCGGGGGAGCTGTACGCGGCGGTTGGAAGCATCTACTCGTCGAACAGCGCCGGCAACGGGGTGTTCAAGTCCGTTGACAACGGCCTCACGTGGAGCCGCCTCGCGGGATTCCCCACCAGCAACGTCGGACGCATCAGCCTCGCCGTGACGGCGGCGGCGCCCGTCGTGCTGTACGCCACCGTGGAGAACGTCAGCACCTCGAAACTGCTCGGGGTGTGGACGAGCCCGGACAATGGCACCACGTGGAACAGCGTCGCCGCGACCGGTGCGAGCTGCAACTCGCAATGCTGGTACGACATGTACCTCGCCGTCGACCCGACGACGCCGACGACGATCTACTTCGGCGGATACTCGATCTACAAGTCGACGAACTCCGGCGCGACGTTCTCGGACATCGGGAGCGGCGGTGGGACCATCCATGTCGATCACCACGCGCTGGCCTTCG
>DATCGU010000274.1:0-12199 GCA_036508735.1 Gemmatimonadaceae bacterium | reverse complement strand
CCGTATGTGGCGGTGAAGGAAGCGGTCTTTCCTTTCGCCAAGTTCCGCGATTTCTACCCCATCCTCGGCCCCGAGATGCGCTCGACGGGCGAGGTGATGGGCATTGCCGATTCGTTCGGGGCTGCCTTCGCCAAGGCGCAGCTGGCGGCCGGCAATGGCCTGCCGCTCGCGGGCACGGTGATGCTGACCGTCAACGACCACGACAAGCCCACGTGCGCCGACCTCGCGCGGCGCTTCCACGCGATGGGCTTCGGGCTGGTGGCGACGACGGGGACGGCCAAGTACCTGCGCGACCTCGGGGTGCCCTGCGAGCCAGTGAAGAAGGTGAGCGAGGGGCGGCCGCACGGCATCGACCTGCTGGTGAACGGCGACGTGCAGTTGCTCATCAACACGCCGCTCGGCAAGCGGTCGCAGAAGGATGACTACTCGCTGCGGCAGGCGGCCATCACGCAGCGCGTGCCGTACACCACGACGATGTCGGCGGCGCGCGCGGCCTGTGACGCCATCCTGTCGCTGCGTGGCCAGGCACAGACGGTGCGGAGCGTGCAGGAGTGGCAGGGGGACATCCGCTGAGCACGCCACGCCGCCTCGCCTCGGTGCTTCTGCCGGACGGCGTCGCCGAGTCCGTGCGGCGCCTTATGCGACGGCTGACGGTCGCGCGATACTCCGCCTATGACGTGCGACACAGTTATGGCGGTCTGCCGCTGATCATTCGAATTGCCGATCCGCTTGCCCAAGGTTGGTATGACCAGGACGGGGCGCCGGCACGGAAATCACATTATTGCAGCGCCGAGGCCGGCTCGGCCCTGGGGCCCGGGTCTTCGATCTCGGGGCGCATCAGGGCGTCGTGGCGTTGATGCTGGCCGGCATCGTGGGGCCCGAAGGACAGGTGATTGCCGTCGAGGCCGTGCCGCACAATGCGCGCATCGCCACGCAGAACGCCACGGCCAACGCGTGCCGTCAACTCGTCGTGCTGCACGCGGCGGTGCTGGTGGCCCCGGGGGAGGCCGGCGACTTTGCGCCGCTCGCGGCAGGGGTGGCCCTGCTGGGCGCGCGGTGCCGCATTGTGGCGCTCGCGCCGCGCACACCCGAGATTACTTCCCATGTCTAAGGCCTTCGTTCACCCTTCCGCGTTCGTCGATGTCGGCGCCACCATCGGCGACGGCACCAAGGTGTGGCATTTCTGCCACGTCATGCCCGGCGCGGTCATCGGCGAGCGCTGCTCGCTCGGCCAGAACGTCGTCGTGATGCCCGGCACGCGCATCGGCAACAACGTCAAGATCCAGAACAACGTGTCCATCTACGAGGGCGTGGTGCTGGAGGATGACGTCTTTTGCGGGCCGTCGATGGTCTTCACCAACGTCATCAACCCGCGCAGCGCCGTGTCACGCAAGGACGAGTACCGGCAGACGCTGGTACAGCGCGGGGCGTCGATTGGCGCCAACGCCACCATCGTGTGCGGCACCACGCTGGGCCGTTTCTGCTTCATCGGCGCCGGCGCGGTCGTGACGAAGGACGTGCCCGAGTACGCGCTGATGACCGGCGTGCCGGCGCGCCGGTCGGGGTGGATGTGCGAGTGTGGCGTCAAGCTGCGGGACGAGCTGATGCGGCTGGTTTGCCCCGACTGCGGCCGGGAGTACACGCGTCGCGGCGAGAAGGTGTCCCCCGGCAGTGAGGGTGCGTCGTGAGCGCGCGCGAACTGCGGATCGCCCTCATCGGCTGCGGCCGCATCTCGAAGCATCATTTCGAGGCCATCGGGCGCATCGACGGGCTGGTGCTGAGCGCGGTGTGCGACGAGGTCGAGGACCGGGCCCGCGAGGCAGGCGATCTGTGGGGCGTGCCGTGGTTCACGTCGTACGACGACATGCTGTCGCAGTCCGAGTGCGACGTGGTGACCGTTGCCACGCCGTCCGGATTGCACCCGGCCCATGGCATCAGGGCGGCGCAGGCGGGGAAGCACGTGATCTCCGAAAAGCCGATGGGCATTTCGCTCGCCGCGGCCGACGCGCTGGTGCAAGCCTGTGACGATGCCGGCGTGCAGCTGTTCGTGGTGAAACAGAACCGGCTGAACCCCGCGGTCCAGCTGGTGCGGCGGGCCATCGACCGGGGCCGCTTCGGCCGCATTTACATGGCCAACGCCACCGTGCGCTGGGCGCGTCCGCAGTCGTACTACGACCAGGCGCCGTGGCGCGGGACGTGGGAATTCGACGGCGGCGCCTTCATGAACCAGGCGTCGCACTACGTGGACCTGATCCAGTGGCTGGTGGGGCCGGTGGAAAGCGTGATGGCGAAGACCGCCACGCTGGCCCGGCGCATCGAAGCCGAGGACTCGGGCGCGGCCGTGCTGAAGTTCCGCAACGGCGCGCTCGGCGTGCTCGAGGTCACGATGCTCACCTACCCGCGCAACCTCGAGGGGTCGATCACCCTCATCGGGGAGACCGGCACGGTGAAGATCGGCGGCACCGCCGTCAACAAGGTGGAGCACTGGCAGTTCGCCACCTACGACGACGACGACAAGCTCATCGAGGCGGCCAGCACGAACCCGCCGACCGTCTACGGCCTCGGGCATGAGGGGTACTACCGCAATGTGCTCGCGGTGCTGCGCGGCGAGGCGACGGCCGACACCGACGGGCGCTCCGGGCGGAAGTCGCTGGAGCTGATCCTCGGCATCTACGAGTCGGCCAAGACGGGCCGGGAAGTGCCTTTCCCGCTGAGGGCCGGGCGCTAACGGGGGTCTCCGTGAGAGAGCGCCCGGGCCCGACTTGGCGCACCGGAAGAGGCTCCCGCAGACGCCATCAACGCGGTAACTTTATCCGGTTACCACAACTATTAAGGGGATCAGCCTCTCCCCTCAGCCCATCATACCCGCCATGACCGTTCCTCTTCTCGACCTGCGCGCCCAGCATGCGACCATCCGCGACGAGGTCGTTGCCTCGCTCCTGAAGGTCGTTGACGACCAGGCGTTCATCCTCGGCAAGCCGGTGGCCGAGCTCGAAGCCGAGATCGCCAAGCTCTCAAACACCAAGTTTGCCGTCGGGTGCGCCAATGGCACCGACGCATTGCTCATCGCCTATCGCGCCGTCGGCGCGGTGGCGGGCGCCGAGGTCATCACCTCGCCGTTCACGTTCTTTGCCACCGCGGGGGCCATTCACAACGTCGGCGCTCGGCCGGTATTCGTGGACATCGACCCCCGGACGTTCAACATCAACCCCGCGGCCGCGGCCGCGGCGGTGACGTCGAAGACCAAGGCAATCGTCCCCGTCGACCTGTTCGGCCAGGTGGCCGCGGTCGAGGAGGTGGCGAAGCTCGCCAAGGGTGTTCCCATCATCGAGGACGCCGCGCAGAGCATCGGCGCGCGCCGCAAGATTGACGGCACCTGGCGCATGGCGGGCGAGACGGCGACCATCGGCACGTTCTCGTTCTTCCCGTCCAAGAACCTGGGCGGGTACGGGGACGGCGGTGCCGTGGTGACGCAGGACGAGGGGCTGTTCAACGAGCTGATGCGCCTGCGCACTCACGGGAGCACGAAGACCTACTTCCACGAGGTCGTCGGCTACAACTCGCGCCTCGACGCGCTGCAGGCAGCCGTCCTGCTCGCCAAGCTGCCGCACCTGGCAAAGTGGAGCGCCAAGCGCCGCGCCAACGCCGCCTTCTACAATTCCGCGTTCGCCGACGTTTCGGACATCGTGACGCCGTACGTGGAGCCGGCCAGCGAGTCGATCTTCAACCAATACACGCTGCGCGTGCCGCGCCGCGATGACTTCCGGGCGCACCTCGCCGCCAAGGGCATCGGCCACTCGGTGTACTACCCGCTTGCGCTGCACCTGCAGCCCTGCTTTGCGTACCTGGGCTTCAAGGCGGGACAGTGCCCCGAAGCGGAGAAGGCGACGGCGGAAGTGATCTCCATCCCGATCTATCCGGAACTGACGCAGGCGCAGCTCGACGAAGTCGTGTCGGCCGTGCGCGGATTCTACGGCAAGTAACCTTTCCCCAAGCCATCCTCTTCGATGATGACGAGCATCCGCGATCGCCTGCAGCAGCGCATCGAGTCTCGCCAGGCGGTCTGCGCCGTGGTCGGGCTCGGTTACGTGGGACTTCCCCTCGCCATGGAACTGTGCGAAGCCGGGTTCCACGTCATCGGCTATGACGTGCAGCAGCGGGTGGTCGACCTCCTCATGCGTGGCGAGTCGCACATCCAGGACGTACCGGCCGCACAGGTAGCCCGGCACGTGAAGTCCGGGCTCTTCGCCGCCACCACGGACGAGGCCCGGCTGGGGGAGACTGACACGGTGTCCATTGCGGTGCCGACGCCGCTCGCCAAGACGCGCGATCCGGACATGACCTACGTGCTCGCTGCGTCGGATACCGTGGCGCGGCAGGCGCACCCCGGCATGCTGGTGGTGCTGGAGAGCACGACGTATCCGGGCACCACGCGCGAGCTGATGATGCCGCGCCTGGAGGCGCGGGGGCTGACCATCGGCGAGGACGCCTTCCTGGCGTTCTCCCCCGAACGCGTGGACCCGGGCAACCCGGTGTACAACACGAAGAACACGCCCAAGGTGGTGGGCGGCATCACCGCCGAGTGCACCGACATGGCGTCGCGCTTCTACTCGGCCTGCATCGACCGCACGGTGCCCGTGTCGTCGCCCGAGGCGGCGGAGCTGGTGAAGCTGCTCGAGAACACGTTCCGGTCGGTGAACATCGGCCTCGTCAACGAGATGGCCATCGTCTGCGACCGGCTCGGCGTGGACGTGTGGGAGGTCATCGAGGCAGCGGCCACCAAGCCCTTCGGGTTCATGAAGTTCACCCCGGGCCCGGGCATCGGTGGGCACTGCATCCCGCTCGATCCGCACTACCTGGCGTGGAAGATGCGCACGCTGAACTACAAGACGCGCTTCATCGACCTGGCGAGTGAGATCAACAGCGCCATGCCGGCGTACGTGGTGGAGAAGGTGGCCCGCGCGCTCAATGACGTGAAGAAGTCAGTGAATGGCTCGCGCGTGCTCGTGCTCGGCGTGGCCTACAAGAACGACATCGACGACATGCGCGAGAGTCCGGCGCTCGACGTCATCCGGCTGCTCGAAGTGCAGGGCGCACACGTGGAGTACCACGACCCGCACGTGCCGCGCTTCCGCGAGGACGGCATTGAGGTGACCGGCGTGCCGCTCACCGACGAGACGCTGGTGGCCGCCGACGTCGTGGTGATCGTCACCAACCACAAGGCCGTGGATTACCAGCGGGTGGTGAACCTCGCGTCACTCGTGGTCGACACGCGCCACGCGACGGCGAAGCTCGAGCCGGGCAAGGCGCGCATCGTGTCGCTCACCCCCGACGCGCCGCGCCTGAAGGCCCCTGTCGCGCACGCCAGGTAGCCCCATGCCGTACGTCTATCGTCCATCAACTATCAACCATCGTCTGCTGTCGATATGAACATCACCGTGGTGGGTTCGGGATACGTCGGCCTTGTCGCCGGCGCCTGCTTTGCCGAGACGGGAAGCAGCGTCACCTGCGCCGACATCGACCAGGCCAAGATTGACGGGCTCAAGCAGAACGTCCTGCCCATCTTCGAACCCGGGCTGGACACGCTCGTGGAACGCAACCAGGCCGCGGGACGCCTGCGCTTCACCACCGACATGGCCGCGGCCATCGGGTCGGCGGACGTCGTCTTCATCGCCGTGGGCACGCCCCCCGACGAGGACGGCTCGGCCGACCTCAAGCACGTGATCGCGGTGGCCGACGCCATCGGCCGGCACATGACGCGCGAGCTGGTGGTCGTCACCAAGTCGACCGTGCCGGTGGGCACCGCCGACAAGGTGCGCACGGCGGTCTCGGCGCACGCAAAGTTCCCGTTCCACGTCTGCTCCAACCCCGAGTTCCTCAAGGAAGGCGCGGCCATCGACGATTTCCTCAAGCCCGATCGCGTCGTGCTTGGCGCCGAGACTGATTTCGCGCGGTCGGTGATGGCGGAGCTCTATGCGCCGTTCGTGCGCACCGGCAAGCCCATCATCTTCATGGACATCCCGTCGGCCGAGATGACCAAGTACGCCGCCAACGCGATGCTGGCCACGCGCATCTCGTTCATGAACGAGATCGCCGGCCTCTGCGAGAAGGTCGGCGCCAATGTCGATCTCGTGCGCAAGGGCATCGGCAGTGACGGTCGCATCGGGCCGTCCTTCCTGTTTCCCGGGCCGGGCTACGGGGGTTCGTGCTTCCCCAAGGATGTGCAGGCCCTCTTGCGCACCGCGCACGGCGTCAGCGCGCCGCTCCTCGTGCTCGAGGCGGTCGAGGAAGCCAACGCCCGCCAGAAGAAGGTCGTCGGCACCAAGCTCGCCGCGGCGCTCGGGTCACTGGCCGGCAAGCACGTCGCCGTCTGGGGGCTCGCGTTCAAGGCGAACACTGACGACATGCGTGCATCGCCCGCGCTGGTGCTCATCGACCAGGTGCTGAAGGGCGGCGGCACGGTGTGCGCCCATGACCCCGCGGCGATGCCCGAGGCCAGGCGCCGCCTCGGCGACACGATCAGCCTTGCCGACACGGGGTACGCCGCGCTCGAGGGCGCGGACGCGCTCGTCGTCGTCACCGACTGGAACGAGTACCGTTTCCCCGATTTCCCGCGCATGCGCGCCGCGCTGCGGCAGCCCATCGTGATCGACGGCCGCAACCTCTACGACCAGGCCAAGATGGCGAAGCTCGGATTCACCTATCGGTCGATCGGGCGGGAGCGCGCATGAGGGTGCTGATCACCGGCGCCGCCGGTTTTCTGGGTTCGAACCTCTGCGACCGCTTCCTGCGTGACGGTCACGAGGTGGTGGGGCTCGACAACTTCATCACCGGGCACCCGGACAACATCGCGCACCTGGTGGGGAACGGCCGCTTCTCGTTCCTGCGCCACAATATTTCGGAATACACCTACGTCGCCGGAGCGCTCGACGGCGTGCTCCATTTTGCCTCGCCGGCCAGCCCCATCGACTATCTCGAGCTCCCCATCCAGACGCTGAAGGTCGGGTCGCTCGGCACGCACAACTCGCTCGGCCTCGCCAAGGCCAAGGGGGCGCGCTTCTTCCTGGCGTCCACCAGCGAGGTTTACGGCGACCCGATGGTGCACCCGCAGGTCGAGTCGTACTGGGGCAACGTGAACCCCATCGGCCCGCGCGGCGTCTATGACGAAGCCAAGCGGTTCGCCGAGGCCCTCACCATGGCCTACCACCGCACGCACGGCGTCGACACGCGCATCGTCCGCATCTTCAACACGTACGGCCCGCGCATGCGGCCGCGTGACGGGCGCGTGGTGTCCAACTTCATCGTGCAGGCGCTGAACGGCGAGCCGATCACCATCTACGGCGATGGATCGCAGACGCGCTCGTTCTGCTTCGTGGACGACGAGGTGGAGGGACTGTACCAGCTGTTCATGAAGGGCGACGCCATGCCGTGCAACATCGGCAATCCGGTGGAGTACACGGTGAAGCAGCTCGCCGAGATCGTCGTCGAACTCACCGGCGCTTCGGTACCCATCGTCCACGAGCCGCTTCCCCAGGACGACCCGAAGGTGCGCAACCCGGACATCAGCCGGGCCAGGGCGATGCTCGGCTGGGAGCCGCAGGTCGATGTCCGCACCGGCGTGCAGCGCACGATCGATTACTTCCGCACCCTCCTCGGGTCGCCGCGCATGGCGCCCCGCGTCAGTTGAACGCAACGAACCGCTCCCCATTCGGGTATCACTCCGACGTGACCTTCCGCACCCGCCTTTCCGTCATCCTGCTCGCCGCGCTCGCGGCGTGCGCCCCGGCATTCAAGCCCCAGAAGTTCTCGACCAGCGAGAAGCTCTTTCAGGCGTCGCTCGAACGGTTGCAGAAGAAGAAATGGGACGACGCCGTCACGGGCTTCGAGAAATTGACCCTCGACCTCTCGAGCCGCGATACGTTGTTGCCGCTCGCCCATTTCTACCTGGCTCGCGCCCATACGGGACGTTCCGAGCACCTGCTGGCGGCGCAGGAGTACAGCAAGCTCGCCGAGAGCTTCGGCGACGATTCGCTGGCCGACGACGCGCTGTTCGAGTCGGGGCGCAGTTATTCTCGCCTCTGGCGCCGTCCGGCGCTCGATCCGCAGTACGGCCAGCTCGCCCAGGTGCAGTACCGCATGCTGGTGGCCCTGTACCCCGACTCCAAGCTCAGGAAGCAGGCGGACGACGAGCTGAAGCGCCTCGACGAGTGGTTCGCGACCAAGGACTTCGACACCGGAAACTCCTATTTCCGGCGCAAGGCGTATGACTCGGCCATCATCTACTACCGCGACATCATCAAGAACTATCCGAACACCGACCGTGCCCGGCAGTCCATGATCCGGATGGTCACGGCGTTCCGCTCGCCGGTGATGAACTACAAGGAAGACGCCAAGGAAGTCTGCGCCACGCTGCGCGTGCTCTATCCCGCCGACAAGGAAGCGATGCTGGCCTGCAACGGCGTGCCGACGGATTCAACGGCGGTGCCGGCCAAGAAGGCGCCGTAGCGCGTGAAGCTCGGCCTTTTCGGCGGCACGTTTGACCCGCCCCACCTCGGCCATGTGCTCGCGGCCATGGACGCCGCCGAGGCACTGGCGCTCGACCAGCTCATCTGGGTCCCGGCGGCCACGCAGCCGCTGAAGGCCGGCGTGCCGTCGGCTGACGCGGAGCATCGCCTGGCGATGACCCGGCTGGCCGCGGCATTGGACCCCCGTTTTTCCGTCGAAGCGCTGGAAGTGGAGCGCGGCGGGTTATCTTTTACGATTGACACGGTTCGGGCGTTCCGGGAGCGGCAGCCCGGCGCGACATTGTTCCTGCTTCTTGGAGCGGACGCGGCGGCCTCGCTGCCGAAGTGGCGGGATCCCGAGGGCATCCGGGCGATGGCTGAGATTGTCGTGCTCACGCGAGGCGGGGATGGCCTGATGCTCCCCGCCGGCGCGCGGACAGTGGCGACGCGGCGTGTCGATATCTCGGCCACCGAGATCCGCGAGCGGGTGCGTGTGGGTCGTTCCATCCGGGGATTCGTGCCGGACGCCGTCGCGGCCTACATCGCGGCGCACGGCTTGTACCGATAAAGGGGACTGCATGTTCAAAAAGTTGCTGGGCACCATCTTCGGCTCGCGGCATGAACGGGAACTGAAGCGAATTCGGCCGATCCTCGCCGAGATCGAGGTGCACGGCGCGCGCCTGTCGTCGGTGAGCGAGGAGGAGCTGCGCGCGCAGACCGCGAAGTTCCGGGCCATCATTGCCGAGCGTTCGGCGTCGCTCAGCGCGCAGATCGCCGCGCTCAAGGAGCAGAAGCGCACGGCGGCCGACGCCGCCGACCGGGAGGCCATCGACAACCAGCTCTCCGGCGCCGACGGCAAGGGTGGGCTCGAGGCCGACTTCCGGAACATGCTCCGGGACGCGCTCGACGAACTGCTCCCCGAGGCCTTCGCCACGGTGCGCGAGGCCGCACGCCGCCTGCTCGGGAGCAAGGCGCTGGTCACTGGCCACGATCTCGAGTGGAACATGGTCCACTACGAGGTGCAGCTCATGGGCGGCATCCAGCTGCACCTGGGCAAGATTGCCGAGATGGCGACCGGCGAGGGCAAGACGCTCGTGGCCACGCTGCCGATGTACCTGAATGCCCTCCCCGGGCGCGGCGCGCACCTGGTGACGGTCAACTCGTACCTGGCCCGCCGCGACTCGCAGTGGATGGGGCACCTGTTCGCCTGGCTCGGGCTCTCGGTCGCCTGCCTCGACGACACCGAGCCGGGCTCGCTCGAGCGCCACGACGCCTACAACGCGGACGTGACCTACGGCACGAACAACGAGTTCGGCTTCGACTACCTGCGCGACAACATGGTCGTCTCGCTCGACCAGCGCGTGCAGCGTCCGCACGTCTACGCCATCGTCGACGAGGTCGACTCGGTGCTCATCGACGAGGCGCGGACCCCGCTCATCATCTCGGGTCCGGTGGGGAACGAGAGCGACGGGGCGTACGCCGAGTTCAACGCTGCCGTGTCGCGCCTGGTGCGTGGACAGACGGAGAAGGCCAACGACCTCGTGGCGCGTGGCGAGAAGGCGTTCGCGGCGGGTGACCAGGCCGCGGCGGCGCTGGCGTTCTACCAGGCGCAGCTCGGCAATCCGAAGAACAAGCGCCTGCTGAAGGCGCTGCAGGAGCAGGGCGTCAAGATGCTCGTGCAGAAGCAGGAGCTCGAGGTTATTGCCGACCGCAAGGTGCCGGCGTCCAAGCAGCAGTTCCGTGACCTCGAGGAAGACCTGCTCTTCGTGCTCGACGAGCGCGGCCACACGGTGCACCTCACCGACCGCGGCATCGACTTCATGAGCCCGGCCGATCACGAGCAGTTCGTGCTGCCCGACATCTCCACCGAGGTGCACCGCATCGAGCGGCACCCCGAGATGACGGCGGCCGAGAAGCTCGAGGCGCGGCGCGTCATCGAGGGCCAGTACGCGCTGAAGAGCGAGAAGCTGAACATCATCCATCAGCTGCTTCGCGCCCATTCGCTCTACGAAAAGGACGTGAACTACGTCGTGCAGGAAGGGCAGGTGCTGATCGTCGACGAGTTCACGGGCCGCACGATGCCCGGGCGCCGCTGGAGCGAGGGGCTGCACCAGGCGGTGGAGGCCAAGGAAGGGGTGCAGGTGAAGGGCGAGACGCAGACGCTCGCCACCATCACCATCCAGAACTACTTCCGCATGTACGAGAAGCTGGCGGGCATGACCGGCACCGCCGAGACCGAGGAGACGGAGTTCTTCCAGATCTACGGCCTCGAAGTGGCCGTCATCCCCACGAACCAGCCGATCATCCGGGACGACCGCCATGACCTGGTGTTCAAGACCCGGCGCGAGAAGTACAACGCCATCGTCGAGGAGACGCAGCGCCTGAACGGGCTCGGCTTCCCGGTGCTCGTCGGCACCACCTCGGTGGAGGCGTCGGAAACCCTGTCCCGCATGTTCACCCGCGCCGGCCTCAAGCAGCAGGTGCTGAACGCCAAGTACCACCAGCGCGAGGCGGAGATCATCGCACTCGCCGGGCAGTTCGGCAGCGTGACGATTGCGACCAACATGGCCGGCCGCGGCACCGACATCAAGCTTGGCGCGGGAGTGCTGCCGTCCAAGCCGTCGCGGATCAAGGACCCCGACGGCAAGGAGATCGACGTGATGGAGTGCGGCGGCCTGCACATCGTCGGCTCCGAGCGCCACGAGTCGCGCCGTATCGACCGCCAGTTGCGCGGCCGCGCGGGCCGCCAGGGCGACCCCGGGGCGTCGCAGTTCTTCCTGTCGCTCGAGGACGACCTGATGCGGCTGTTCGGGTCGGACCGGATTGCCCGCCTCATGGACCGGCTGGGCGCGCAGGAAGGCGAGATGCTCACGCATCCGCTCATCACGCGCTCCATCGAGCAGGCCCAGAAGCGCGTCGAGCTGCAGAACTTCCAGAGTCGCAAGCGGCTGCTGGATTATGACGATGTCATGAACCAGCAGCGCGAGGTGATCTACAACCTCCGCGCGTTCGCGCTGGAGGGCGGCGAGGAGCTGAAGGGCGAAGCCATCAAGATGGTGGAGCAGGCAGTCGGCAAGCGCATCGAGATGATGCTCATCGCGTTCGAGAGTTCGCTCGACTGGGACCTCGAGCTCATGGGGCAGGACCTCCTGATGCACTACCTGCTGACGGTGCCGTGCTTCGAGCCCGACGGGACGCGTCCGCAGACGGTGGCCGACGCGCGGGCCCAGGGCGCCGCGGCCGGAACGGCCGCGTTCCACGCCAAGCTCGACCAGCTGGCCGACCACGGCGGCCAGGTGCTGGCGCTCGTGATGCTCAACGTCCTGGACGAGAAGTGGAAGGACCACCTGTACGACCTCGACCAGTTGCGCAACTCCATCGGCTACCGTGCGTGGGGGCAGAAGGATCCGCTGCTCGAGTACAAGCAGGAAGCGTACACGATGTTCGTCGACCTGATGGGCGACATCCATCACACGTTCACCGAGCGCTTCCTGCGCGTGCAGCTCGTCTACGAGCAGCCCGCGCCGCCGGCCGAGCCGGAGCACCGTCGCCGCTTCAACGCGCTCGGCGTCGCCGAGGACGTGCCGGACGACGAGGTGCTGGACATCGGGCCGGGCGAGCCGGGGACCGATGATGAGGTGGTGAAGGCCGATCCGATTGTCCTGGGTGCGGGCCGGGCACGTTCACTCGGCGGC
>DATCGU010000273.1:0-2209 GCA_036508735.1 Gemmatimonadaceae bacterium | reverse complement strand
GGCCTGACGCATGCCGCCCGCGGTAACAGCATCGGAGCTGCCCAACTCCTCGAGCGAGGTGCGGCCCGAGTCGAAGAGTACGAGGCTGGCCACGGTCCGGCGTACGGGCTCGACCTGATCGCGATCATTGCGTGCGCACGCGAGCACGCGGCCGCAGAACACTGAGACATACGGGTCGCCCACGCGCGGCGGAATGCCGCACCGTCCGCCTGCCCTGCAGCTGGGCAAGCGCCTGGATCAACGCATACCGAGGTAGGTCGTGATCACGTCCACCTGCTTCTGGCTCAGAAGCGAACGGCAGGCGCTGTACGCAGTCGTTAGTTCCGTGATGAGCTCGCCTGGAAGACACCAGCCGAAACACTCTACGAGCTACTGTCAGAACCGTTCAATTCACCCGGTGTTGCGTTGACCGGTTGATTCCGCCACGATTCACGCGTGGACGATGACGCCCTACCTCCCGCGGCGCGCTATGACTGGTTCGGCTGGAGCATCGACGCTGCCCCCGTCGAGGTGGCAGCGGGTCGCCTTACCGAAACGCACGAACACTTTCACCGCCAGCTCGACGACACGACGGCCTTCGGCGGCCTGATGACCACCGTCGCGGCGCTCGCGGACGCAATGCCCTCGAGCGGCTGGGTCATCATGCGCGACAGGTTGAAGGCGATGTGCGACGTGGTGCACGAGAGTTTCGCTGTCGGAATGAGCCTGCTGACGACGCAGCGTCCCGTGCAGACCGTTCCCGGCTACCCTGCGTACGACCGCTATGTGCGCATTGACCTCCGACTACTCGGCGTCGGCGTCCATCCGTGGGTCGCGCTGGCCGCCCTACGCGCTGCAGTGACGGCCTGCATGCAGTCGGCGGCGCTCGCTTTGGCCGCCGACGTAGGCCTCGAGCGTTTCGATCCCGCCGCGCTCCCGCGGCTGGAGCGACCGAACCATCGCCTCGCCGCGTTACTAGCCGGGGGCTATAGCGATCACGTCGCAGCGGCGCATCGCGCGTCGGAGGCCAAGCACGGCGATGAGGCATGGTGGCAGCCCCGCGGCGCGCTGTTGCTGGCGCCCGAGGCGCTGGACGGCGCTGCGGCCGGAGCCTCAGCCGACCTGCATCGCGAGTTGCTGGCATATGCCACTAGCGCTATTGAGAGCGCTGGTGGGGCGGTGCTCAACGTCACTGCCTATCACGCGGCGCTGCGTGTGTTGCTGTCTCAGGCCCAGGTGCTCGCACCCGACGGCTTGACGCGCATCGGTGCGCTCGTTGAAGCGCCCGGAGGCGAACTGGTGCAAGGCGGGGCGTTGGACAGTCAAACAATCAGACTGACGGCCGCCCCTGACCGCACGGTCGTGCTGCCCCATGGCTCGGCGTCGGGCTTGAGCGGTGAAGGCGACGATGCGCACGCCTTCGTCGTGCTTACGCGCCCGGACCGCATCCGTCGCGCGTTCGCGCGCTTGGAGGGCGTTGAACTCCCGGACACGTCGTTGGCTGCCTTTCTGCGCAGCACCGTCTACGACGGCGACCGACGTGACTGTGTCTTACATGTCGCGCTGGATGCCCCTGAGCAACTCGACGACCTGGCGCCGGTCTACGTCACGGTGCTCAGCAGCGCAGCGGCGTCCGATCCCGAGGCGGCCGGACTGTGGATGCGATGGGCTGACCCCGACCGCGTCTCCCTCGTGATGGACACTCCGAGCTCTGCGGCATTGCGGCGCTGGTGCGTCGGTGGCGCGCGGTTTCGGATGCAGACCCGCGTCATCCTGGTGGAAGGAATGGAGGTCCGAATCATCGCCGGTCGTGTCGAAGACGGTGATCGCCGCTCGCCGCTCGTCATAATCCCTACAACCGAATTCGGTGCGCGGTGGTTCGAGGCAGCGCGCGCGGAAGATCCCCAACTCGGCGCCGTGGTGCTGGAGGACGACACGTTCTTCGAACAACAGGGACACCATCTCGACGTCGTGCTGAACCACCTTCTCTACGAGGAGCGCTTCGTGGGTACCGGAAGTTGGCGACGATGAGCAACCCCGCATCGGACATGGTCACGCTGGACTTTGACGACGCTGAAGCGCTCTGGGCGGCGTTCGCCGTGCCCGGCCCCGAGGACATCCTCGCCCGGGAAGCGTTCGAGCGCGAACTGCGCTTCGCCGCTGGGCTCGAGGATGAGGGCCTGTACTTCCGGCCGGGTGGATGGACGATCAACCTGCCCGCCACGGCGGC
>DATCGU010000272.1:0-3232 GCA_036508735.1 Gemmatimonadaceae bacterium | reverse complement strand
CCGTGCCCGATCATCTTCACCGAGTGCCAGAACGTGCCCGAGAAGGTGCCGGCCGATCCGGCGGCGCCGGGCCGGGGCGCGCCCTTCTCGCTCAGGAACACGGACATCGTGCCGTAGGTCGTAGTCTCGCGCAGCGACTTGAGCTGGGCGCTGAGCTGCTCGATCGTGAGCTGGACTTGGTCGATACGGTCCTGCACCGCCAGCATCTGGTTGACGTTGGAGGTGGCATCGAGGAAGCGCACGAGGCGCTGTTCGACGGCGTGGAAGTGCCGGAGACGCGCCTGGAGATCGACGAACTGAGAGGTCACGTCCTCGCTGGACGTTGAGATACTTTCCACGTCACCGAGCGTGGCGAAGCGCTTCAGGGCGAGGTCGAAGGTCTGTTCCGGCACGCGCACCGTGAGGGTGGCGTAAGAGTCTGCGCCGATAGCGGTCCGGGGCTGCGCACCATCGAGGGCAGGCACGGTCTGAGCGTCCAGCGGCTGTGGCTCCGGGGGTCCAGAGATGCCGGGTTCGCCGCTACCGACGGCGCTCGACATGACGTAGCCGCCCATGCCCATCGTCATGGCGGAAACGCGGTCGACGGTGGACAGCAGGGTGCCGCGGGAGATGAGAATCGAGAGGTCACCGGTGCGCACCAGGTAGTGCGCCGAGGGCGTCGACGCCGGCGGCACGGCGAAAGCGATGCCGTCGCCGGATGCGGTGCTCTTCTGCGTGGGCGCCGCCGCGGATCCGGTCTCGGACGGCGCCGAGAGGTTCGCGCTCGCTGCCGTGCCGAGCACGCCGGCCGCGCGGTCCAGCTGCGTTGTAGCCTGCCTGCCGCCGGTCCCGCTGAAGAAGCCGACCGCCGCGAACACGGCCAGAAGCCCGACCACGATGACGGGGATGACGACCCTCAGCTTGAGTCTGCGTGCCATGGTCTGCCTCCTGTTCGGGCCGCGGAGGGCGCGGCCGGTGTACCATGCGGTGAGACGCGCAGTCACGCACTTGAGTTCACGGCGCCCGGCGCATGCGTGAGCGGCGCGTGTGTGCCCACGGAGGTGCTGTGCTCCCCGTTGTCCAACATGAGATCCGGCCCGGCCGCTGGCCTTACGTCACAACCTGCCTCATCGGGCTCAACCTCCTCGTCTTCGTCTTCGAGCTCAGTCTCGGAGCGCGGCTGGTGCCGTTCCTGCAGGAGTGGGGAGTGGTGCCAGGTCGGATACATGCAGCGGCCGGCGGGCACGACGTGCTCACCGTCGGCACGGCGATGTTCCTGCATATGGGCGTTCTGCAGGTGTTCGGCACGATGTGGTTCCTCTGGGTGTTCGGCGATGCGGTCGAGGATGCATTCGGCCGCTGGCTCTTCCTCGCTGTGTATCTTGGCGGCGGTCTTGTCGGTACCATCGTCTGCATAGCCGTGGCGCAAGCCTCGCCCTTGCCGGTGGTCGGCGCCGGCGGAGCGGTCTCCGCGGTGATGGCCGCGAGCCTGGTGCTGTGGCCGAAGGCAAGGCTCAGGATCCCCAGCATCCTGGTGTTCCTGTACATACTGCTCCTGCTGTACCAGGGGCTCGTCTTGGCCGGCGTGCCGTCCCTGGTCCTCGGTGGGCCGCTGATCTTCGTGCTGTCGGTGATCGCGATGATCGGCCTGACGCGCCGTTACGGCGGCTTTCTGGCCGGTCTGCTCAACATGACGGAACTCCCGGCCTGGTTCGTCCTGGGGCTGTTCGTGAGCATGTTGCTGTTCACCGGGTTCCTGAGCGTCGCCGGCCCCGGGCTCGTGGGGGCCATCGGCTACTGGGCCTACCTCGGGGGGTTTGCCACGGGAGCCGTGCTCGCATGGTCGTTGCCGAAGCACCCGATACTGCTGGCCGACCGATCGCTCCTGGGCTGACGTGATGGCGACGCCGCTGCGCTGTCCCGACTGTGCTGCCGAGTTCGACTTCGCCGCCTGGCAGAAGGCCGCGTCGTGCCCCGCCTGTGGCCGCCGGGTGCGCTTCGAGGAGGCCGTTGCGGCGGCGGAGGCCGCGGGCTCAGAGCCGCTCGTGGCGGCTCCGGCAGCGCCCGCGGCGGTGCCTGGTGGAAGTGCGCCCGAGACGAGGTACCTCTTCGGGAAACCGCTGCGTTGGACGAGGGCGTGGACCGTCGTCGTCCTTGTATGGGCGGTCGCCGCCGCCGGGCTGGTGATCGCGCGCGTCGAGGTCGGCCAGAGCGTCGTGCTCATGTTGCGCGAGCGGGGGGCGGTCGCCGCCGTACAGAGGGCGCCGCTGGAGAGCGGCCTCACGTACGGTGAGGCGTTCCTGCGAGTGGAGAAGCAACTGGGTGTCGCGCCGGCATCAGCACGCTGGTACGTGCAGGACCGAGCCTGGGAAAAGGTGTTCGAGGTGCACCAGGTGCTCGGCCGACAGGACCTCGCCTGGGCCGTGAGCTACGGAGGCAAGGTGGCTCCCGATGCGGGCACGGCGGGCATCCTCAAGGAACTCATGCAGGCCGGCGCAGGGCGACCGGGCGGGCTGCCAAGCTTGCTGCCGATCCCGACGCTCTAGTCTTCCAGCAGCTCGTCCGGCGGGGCGAACCCGCGGCGCATGGTGTTCTCGGTGATGACTCGGGGCTCCAGGAACTGCAGCAGGTAGTCCGGGCCGCCGGCCTTGGAGCCGATGCCGCTCATCTTGAAGCCACCGAAGGCCTGGCGTTCCACCAGGGCGCCGGTGATGCCACGGTTGATGTAGAGGTTGCCGACGCGGAACTCGCGCCGGACGCGCTCGATGGCCGCGGGGCTGCGGCTGATGAGCCCTCCGGTGAGGGCGTACTTGACGCCGTTGGCGACCGCCAGCGCTTCGTCCATGTCAGCGACTTTGATGACGGCGACGACCGGGCCGAAGATCTCCTCTTGGGCGATGACCGCGGTGGGCGCTACGTCGACGAAGACGTGAGGAGCGACGAAGAAGCCGCCGCCGGGCCAGCCGCTCCGGGGCGGCTCGACGGCGGCGGCCAGCCGGGCCTCTCTCTTGCCCTGCGCGATGTAGCCCTCGATCTTGGCCTTGGCCTCAGCACTGATCACTGGGCCGACGCGGACGCCGGCGTGCTCCGGAGGCCCCACGACGAGGCTGCGCGTGGCCTCGACGAGGCGCCCGACGAACTCCTTGTAGGCCGACTCGAGCACGATGACGCGCGAAGCCGCCGAGCACTTCTGGCCGGAGTAGTGGAAGGCCGACGCGATGACTTCAGTGACGGCGACGTCGAGATCGGCGTC
>DATCGU010000271.1:0-2831 GCA_036508735.1 Gemmatimonadaceae bacterium | reverse complement strand
AACCCCTGCACCCCGCACTCTTCCCGTGTCCTTTCTAGCAGATCTCCACGCCCGCGCTGCCGAATCCCCGCGCCGCCTCGCCTTCGCCGAGTCGGCCGATGCGCGGGTGCTCGAGGCGGCACGCCGGCTGCGACGTGAAGGGGTGGCCACGCCGGTGCTCGTGCTCGATCCCGCGGCACCTGATACGCACGAGGCGGCGCGCGCCACCGGCTGTGAGTGCGTCGACCCGGCAACCGATCCCCACGGCGAACGGCTGGTCGAAGCCCTGATTCTCGCCCGTGCGCACAAGGGACTCTCACTGGAAGGGGCGCAACGGCTGGCGTGCGATCCGCTGGTCTTCGCCACGTGGATGCTGCACGAACGCGCCGCACACGGGTGCGTGGCCGGCGCGGTGCGCACCACGGCCGACGTGGTTCGGTACGCGCTCTGGCTCATCGGCCCGGCCCCGGGCGTGGAGACCATCTCGAGCAGCTTCTACATGGTGCTCGCCGCAGAGGGCGCGATGGAGCGGGTGCTGACCTTCACCGACTGCGCCGTCGTCCCTGAGCCGACGGCGAGCCAGCTGGCCGACATCGCCATCGCCGCCGCCGGGGCCCGCCGGCACATTGTCGGGGACGAGCCGTGCGTGGCGCTGCTCTCGTTCAGCACCAAGGGGAGTGCCGAATCTCCGTCGGTGTCGCGGGTGCGCTCGGCCCTGGCGCTCATTCGGGAGCGCGCGCCGGCACTGCGGGTAGATGGTGAACTGCAGGGGGATGCGGCGCTGGTCGCGGCGGTGGCGGCCCGCAAGGCGCCGGGCAGCGCGGTGGCCGGCGCGGCCAATGTGCTGGTCTTTCCGAGCCTGGATGCCGGCAACATCTCGTACAAGCTCGTCGAGCGCCTGGCCGGGGCACTGGCCATTGGCCCCATCCTGCAAGGATTGGCACTTCCGGTGTCCGATCTCTCGCGCAGCGCGAGCGCAGATGCCATTTTTGACGTGTCGGCGATCACCGCCCTGCAGTCGCGCGTGAGCGCCGGCGGGCAAACGCGCTGAGGGGACCACACTCTTGAGGATGCAACCGACATGAGCTTCACCGTCAAGAAGCATGCCGACGTCACGATTCTCGAAGTCGAGGGCACGTTGATCGTCGGCAACCGCCAGGAGCTCAAGCAGAAGGTGCTCGAGGAACTCGAGGCCGGCACCCGCAAGGTGTTGGTGGACTTCGAGCGCACCACGTACATCGACAGCTCGGGCCTGGGCGTGCTGGTGTCGCTGGCCAAGAAGATCCGCGAGCTGGGCGGAGACCTGCGGCTCGCCAACCTCAACGACGACCTGCAGACCCTGTTCGAGCTGACCAAGCTCGACACGCTGTTCCAGATTTCCGAGAGTCGCGACCGCGCCCTCGAGAGCTTCTGAGTGGGGCATGCCGCGCTGCCGCTCGAACTCGAGATTCCGAGCGACATTGGATACATCGAGGAGGCTGTCGCGCAGGTGATCCGCCGCTGCGAAGAGGCGGCCTTCTCGCAGCATCACCTGACGTTCCGCGTGCCCGTGGCGCTGACCGAGGCGCTGTCGAACGCGATCCTCCGCGGAAACCGCGAGGACCTCACCAAGTCGGTGCGCGTGCGACTCATCGTGGACGCCCAGCTGCTCGTGCTCGAGGTGGAGGACGACGGCACGGGATTCGACCTTGACGCCTGTACGGCCGATCCCACCACGCCGGACAACCTCGGGCGCGAGGACGGCCGCGGCCTGTTCCTGATGCGCCGCCTGATGGACCGGGTGGAGCAATTCCGGGCGCGCGGCAACGTGGTGCGGCTCACCCTTCACTACCGGTCGAGCGACGGCCGCGCCGCGTGAGTGAACTCGACGCGGTCCTGTCGGCCTTTCGCGAGGCCACCGGCTGCCCGGCGTCCGTCTGGGCGCAGGCTTCGCCGCAGGAGGCCGTGCACCTCGAGAGTGGCGATCCGGGCGACGCCGACGCGCCGCCGCCGGGGATGAGGCCGGCCGATGGTGCGCAGGAGCAGGAAACGCCGCGTGGCGTGCAGATCGTGGCCCGCGTGCCGGGCACGCGCACGGCCTGGCTCTCAGTGGGCCCCACCGCCGACCGCGCCGCCGCGCGCCTGGGTGCGCAGCTCCTGCTGCCGATCACCGCGCAGGTCCTGCGTTCCCAGCTCGAGGTCAGTCACGCGGCGCAGGACCTTGCCGAGCGGTACGAGGAGATCAATCTCCTCTACTCCATTGGCGAGATTCTTGGGCGCACGGTGCTGCTGGAGGACGCGGCCGCCACCATCCTCACCGAGATCTCGGAAACGGTCGGGGCCCGGCGAGGGGCCATCTATGTACTCGACCGCACCGTCGGGCTGCTGCGTGCGGTGGCCGTGCGTGGCGCCACCACCCCGGTGGCCGACATCGCCGTCGACGATCCGGTGGCCGTGACGGCCCGCGTGTTCCGCACGCAGCACGCGCTGCTGGTGGCCGACGGCGCCATGCAGGCCGAGGTCGAGGCGCCAATCCGGCGCGGGGCGATGCTGAGCGTCCCCATCATGTGGGCGACGCCGAAGGGCGGGGTGCCGCTGGGCGTCGTGAACCTGTCGGGGCGTCGCGGGGGCCAGCCCTTCACGGCCAGCGACCAGAAGCTCGTGTCGGCCATCGCCACGCAGGTGGGAACCACCATCCAGAACACGCGGCTGGTGCGCGCATCGCTCGAGCAGGAGAGGATGACGCACGAGATGCTGCTGGCGCACGACCTGCAGATGAAGCTGCTGCCGCCGTCCGACGCACTCCTGCCCGATGCCAGTTGCTCGGCGCGCGTGGCGCCGGCAGAGAGCGTGGGCGGCGACTTGTACAACCT
>DATCGU010000270.1:0-4131 GCA_036508735.1 Gemmatimonadaceae bacterium | reverse complement strand
CAGGTGGGTGACAAGGTAGGTCTGCGGCCTGACCCAGGGTGCGTCGTCGGCGTTCCCGTCGCGCATCATGTTGCAGTACGCGCAAACGGTAATGATGTTCTGGCCGAGCGTCCTCTCGACGACCGATATGATGCCGGTGATCGTGTTGCCCACGAGGTGCGCATCGTCCGAGACGAGCAGGGGCGTTCCGTCCCTCTTCACGAGCAGGAATTCCTTCTCGTGGACGTGGCCCTTTTCCTTGAGTTCGGCAAGGAATCTCTCCCGGCCGCTGCTCGCCGGGTACAACGCGCTGACGGGCGCCTTCATGAGTTCTTCGAGCGATGCATAACCCAGCATGGAGACGAACTGCATGTTGGCCAGCAGGAAGCGGCCGTCCAGCGTGGTTCTGTAGAACCCGGACTCGAGATTGTCGATGGCTTCGTGATACCTGCTGATTCTGACCTGCAGCAGTGCCTGCTCGCGCTTGTGCCCCTTGCTCAGGGCATAGCCGAACGCTCCCGCCGCTACCGCGATCATTGCAGCATGAGCGAGGTGCCAGGGCAGATAGTTCGGGTCGAACGCGGATCGAAAGCCCAACCTGACCGCGCTGGCAATCTCTGCCCGTTGACAGCCGCTGGAAACGCACCGCACACCATCCAGAAGTGCCAAGGCGACTGGCATGATGACGACATATGCGAATACGAACCACTCAATGCTTTGCCGCAGCAGGGGGCTCGCTCGCAACGGGGGTACGATTCTTTCGAGCATGTTGGTATCGGCACACGACGCGGATGCTGGCTGCCTGCATCCGCGGCGTGGCGATTCCAGGTTCAGGACGACTCAAGGCCGGGCCTAGGAGGCTGTGGCACCTCACTAAACGTGACGCCATGGGTCGTGCGACGCTATCTCTCCTGGCGAGAAAGCGGTTGTCACGGCCGTCACCGGGGTTTGCTGGCGCGCACGAATGCGCTGGCGAACTTGCCGTCAACCTCGGCGGCAATTCGCTCTGCGCCGAGTCCCATGGATACCAGGAACTCGCGGGCATCGGCGGCGGTGTAGACGCGGGTCGGCTCGATGGACGCGTCGTCGAAGCCCACCTCATGGAGCAGGTCGAGGAACTGCTGCTCCTCGAGCGCTCCGGCCACGCATCCGACCCACAGCTCCATGGAACGGCGCACCTCGGGCGGTACCTCGCCGCGGACGACCACGTCCGACACCGCAAACCGGCCGCCGGGCCGCAGGACGCGGAACGCCTCGCGCAGGACGGCGCGCTTGTCGGCCGCCAGGTTGATCACGCAGTTCGAGATGATCACGTCCACCGAACCGTCCGGCAACGGGATGTGCTCGATATTCCCCTTCAGGAACTCCACGTTGGTGGCGCCGGCGGTCTCCTTGTTGCGATTGGCCAGGGCCAGCATCTCGTCGGTCATGTCGAGTCCGTATGCCTTGCCGGTTGGGCTGACGCGCCGTGCGGAAAGCAGGACGTCGATGCCGCCGCCCGAGCCAAGGTCGAGCACGGTCTCGCCCGTGCCGAGCTCGGCGAGTGCCGTGGGGTTGCCGCACCCGAGCGAGGCGAGCACGGCGCTGGGCGGCAAGCCGGCCAGTTGCGCCTGCTCATAGAGATCCGAGGTGATGGGGTCCTTGTCGCTGCCGCAGCAGTCAGAACCACAGCAATCGGATTTCCCGCCGTTGTCGGCGCGGGTGGCCGCCGCGGCATACCTGGCTCGTACGAGTTCGTGAAGTTCGGAGGCAGAAGTCATGGCCGGTTGTCCTAGATCAAGAAATGTTGATGGATAGAGCATGGAACGGAACGGTGAAGGGAGAACACGGTGTCAGCCGCAGCAGCGAATGGGAAGGCGCCGCAAGGCGGACTTGGGCCTGCCGAGGGTACTGGCCACCTCTTCGACGTGGTGCAAACCGCCCAGGGCGAGCGCATAGTAGATCCAGCGGCCGTCCTTGCGGGCCGTCACCAGCCCGGCGTCGCGCAGTGCCTTCAGGTGGAACGACAGCAGCGACTGCGCGCACGCCAGGTCAGCCTGCAGGTCGCACACGCAGCGTTCCCCGCCGCGCAGCAGGTCGATGATGCGCAGGCGGCGCGGGTCGGACAGCGCGTGGAAGAGCCTGGCGTGACGCTCGAAGGCGGTCCAGGCGGGTACGGCAGCTGAAGCGGTCATCGTGAATATCAACGTAACAAGAATGATAGATATATCAAGGCCACCACCGGACCGGATCTCCCGTCACTGCAGAACGAAACGCCGGGCCAACCCATGGGTTGGCCCGGCGTTTCGTATGCTACATGGGGGCCGTGGTCCCGAGACCAACCCGGCAGAACGCCGACTCCCGTTGGGCTACCGGCCCCGGTGGCCGCCACGACGACCGCCGCCGATGATGATCGGGAAGCGGATCGACACGCCGGAGAAGTACGGACGGTACCGCATTCCGCCGTAGATTCCGAACGCCCATGGATCATAGAACGGATATGGCGGTCCGTACACGTAGGGGTAGGCCGCCGGGTACGCAGCGCCCTGCTGCTGGTTGGAGGGCACTTCCAGCGGCGCGACCGACACCTGGGAGTTGCCCTGCACCTCCTTGCACGAACGCCTCTCCTTGTACGCCTTGGCAATCAGCTTGCTGTCCATCCAGAGTTCCACTGGATCCTTGGACTTGGACGCGAGTTCCACCGCCTCACGCCCACTGAGCGTCAGCCTGGTGTGCTCCGTGCCCTTTTCGACACCGTACTCGAGATCGATCGACTTGGTGCCATCGTTGCGAATGACGAATCGATCATCGCACAGGTAGCCGAACGTGATCTGTGCGGCGTCGGCAATCGGTGTGCGCGAAACCTCGGTGATTTGCGCGTTGAGTGACGCGCTGCTGGCCACGAGCCCAAGTGTCGTGGCTGCAAGGAAAGTAAGGTTCTTCATAACACCCTCTCCGGATCAGTGGTCTCGAGGCGCCCGGCCCTCGCCGGGCGGCATTTCAGACTCAAGTTCCGTACACGTACAGCCCCGCCAGGTTCCCTGTCCCCAGGTGCCGTTGGTGGCGGCCACACCTACCCTCAAAGTCGTCGCTTCAGGCTGCCCCGACCACCTCACATCCGCCCCGTCGTCAGCTCCTTCACGATGCGATCGGCGTGATACACCGCCGTCAGCGCCGCCTGGATGGCGCGCATGTCGACCATCACGTTGCGCCCCCGCTCGGGCAGGTAGATGTAGTCGCGCACCAGTGCGTTGATGTTGCGGTCGAAGTTGAGCCCCACCAGCCGCAGGTCCTTGGTGACCGCCGGCGAACCGGAGTTGCCGCCATAGCTGTCGGCCGTCGACACGAAGTTGAGCGGCGTGCCGAGGTCGAGCCCGGCCGGCGGCGTGCGCCACCGGTTGGGCAGCTCCCAGTCGCTCGCCTGGCCGTGACCGCGGTTACGGTCGTACACGCCAAAGAACGTCGTGAATGGCGCCGCCAGCGTGCCATTGTACTCGTAACCCTGCACCACGCCGTCGGCGATGCGCGGCGACGACGACCCATCCGGCGGGATGCTCGGCCCGTACAACTCGAATCGCGCCCGTCCAATCTGTGCGGCCAGCTCCGATTCCTCGGCTCCGATCTTCGCCTGTTCGGCCTCAAAGGTCAGCGCGCCCGGCATGATCACGTCCATGAGCCTCAGCGCCGGGTCGGCGGCCAACTCGCCAGCCGCGGCACGCCGCACGCCGACCGTGTCGCCGAGCGCGGTAGTCGCCAGCAGCGCATCGGCCGCCTCCTGCGCGATGCGGCCGCCAGTCGCTGCCTGGGTGAAGGCGTGGCCCGGGCCGTAGGCGCGCGCGATGTCGTCGAGCGCGAGCGCCAGGTAGCGCCGCTCGAGGTCGCGCGGCACCGCCCGCACTCTCGCGAGTCGCTGGCGGAAGCCCGCCACCGAGTCTGCGGGGCCGTGCTGGATGCGCCACGCCCAGTATGCCAGCAGCAGCGTGGAACTGCCGGCGGTGGTGCTGGTCATCTGCGAAAAGGCGGCTAGGGCGGTGCGTGACTTCGTGCGCTGGGCCTGAAGCGTGGCCATGCGGTCGAAGAGCTTGCTGTAGCGCGCACGGAGGTCGGGGCGGGCACGGATGGAATCGACGAGCGTGCGCTCGATGGTGGCGCGGCGCCCCATGATAGCCGGGT
>DATCGU010000269.1:0-11550 GCA_036508735.1 Gemmatimonadaceae bacterium | reverse complement strand
CCGACCTGCAGTCCGTGGCTGTGGAGTACTTCGATGCCGCACGCTGCGTCGAGGGCGTGGTGCGGGGCGTGGCGGGGAGGAAGGTGTAGTCAGGTGCTAGGCGCTAGAAGCTAGGTGCTAGATCTAGCACCTAGCACCTAGCACCTAGCACCTAGCACCTAGCACCTAGCACCTAGCACCTAGTATCTCCTGCCGCTCGGCAAGAACCCGAGGGCCCGATTGAGCCAGCGCGCGAGTGGCACCATCACCACAAAGTCCTTCATCACCTTGTCCGCGATCTTCGGCGACAGCGCTTCCTCGTCCGACAGCGCCCGCGACGCAGTGAACGACTTGAAGCGCAGCCACCGCTCGGCGGGGTGTCCCGGCTCGTAGCCCCGCGGCAAGCGCTTCAGCAACACGCCAGGGTCGTCTTCGTTCAGGCCGCCGAACCGCCGCACGAGCGCGCGGTCGGTCACCACGGACTCCCACGACCCGGCGTCGTCGGCGATGGCGTCACGCACGAGCTGCAACTTGGGACGCGGTGGCATCCAGAGCCCGGCGGCGACGAGCGAGGCGTCGGGCTGCAGGTGGAAGTAGAATCCCGCGCCGCCGTCCACCGTCTGGCCCACGCCGCGTCCCGGCGCGCGATGGAATATCCAGATTGCCGCGTGCGTCTTGTACGGTGACTTGTCGGCCGAGAAGCGAATGTCGCGGTGGATTCGAAAGAGCGATGTCCTGGGGTCGCCCACGAACTCGGGGGCAACCTCGGCGAAACGCACGTCCAGCTCCTCCACGAACGCCTTGAGTGGGGTCTTGATCTCCCGCTCGAACGTGGCGCGCTGTGCCTCGAACCATTCGCGGCGGTTGTTCCTCTTGAGGGCGCGCAGAAAGGTGAGCGCGGCAGGCCGGAAGCCGGAGAACGCTGGGGTGATCACGGTCGGATGGGGGTCATGGAATCGGGGGTGGAATGCAGGGTGTCGGTGGCCGCGGAGTCGGCAGGAATCGGCGCGACAACCGGAGTCTCGCGCAGCGCGCGCAGCGCGATGCCGAGCTCGGCCAGCGCGCCGCGCGAGCGTCCCGTCGCCGTACGCAGCCCCGTGATCGAGAGCACGTCCGAGGCGTCGCCGGCAATGACACCGCGTACCCAGGTGCGCGACGCACCCCACTGCAGGGCATGGCGCACGAGGCGCTGCTGCGCCACTTCGCCCGCCACGGCGGGCGATGCGGGAACTGCCATCAGCCACACCGAAGGTGCGGCTCGCGCCAGCGATGCCCACCGTGTCACGGCGGCCAGCGCGCCGGTGAGCCGGGACGGAGTGCCGCCATGCGGGCGCACCAGGAGCGCGACCGCGTCCACCGGCGAGCCACCCTGCATCACCCAGTCGCAGAGTGCGCTATCGGCGGGTGTACCCGCATCGGTGGCCAGTGCGATGGAGACGTCGCGGTCGATGCGTCGCGCCGATCGTGCCGCGCGTTCGTAGTACGACTGCCACCACCGTACGGCCCCGGCGTCCGATGGCGATGCCACGCCGTCCGCCGGCAGCAGCACGTCGGGGTTCAGGTGCTGCACGATCTGCTCGATGAGGGCGAGGCGTGCGCGCAGCCAGGCATCGTCGGTGCGCAGCGAGCGGCGGTCGCCGCGCGCCATGTCGAGCGTCACCACCAGTACCAGCGAGTCGCGGCGCGCCTCGATGCTTCGCGCAATCGAGTCCAGGGCGGTCGTGGCCGCACCCTCGGGCCCAAGTTCAAGATGCACGGCGGTGATGCCGAGCGAATCGGCGAGGGCGACGTCGTGACGTGCAACCGCCGACGATGGCGCGCCGTCCAGCGTGCCGAACAGCCGCAGGCCCACGGCGAACTCGGGGCGTGCGCGCTCCGGCATCGTGCCGGTGCCAAGGACGCGCGCGGCACTGATGGCGCCGAACGCGCTGGATGTTTCGGCGCCCACGAGCACCACGGCAACCAGGCACCCCGTGGCCACGACAGCGCGCCACGCGCCACTCAGCGACGAGCGCGCGCGGGCCGCAGGTACCAGCAGCGGCACCAGCACCGCCGCGCTCCAGAGGAAGGCGCCATCGCCAAGCACCGTCGCACCGATCGTCGATACCGCCATTCCCGGCGCGAGCGACCACGCCGGCAGCAAGGCTCCCTGTCCCTCGAACCAGCGGGTCACCGCCACCCACGCCACCACCAGGTCGTACAGCGCGATGGGCAGTGCCACGGCGGCGCTGGTCCGGCCGCCGCCCAGCGCCCACAGCGCCTGGGCCGCGGCCCCCACCACCACCACAGGCCACAGCCAGGCGAGCGGTCCCAGGATGCGCGCGCCCGGAGCCGTCGGCGCCAGCAAGCCGATGACGAGCGCTGGAATCAGGAGGAAGGCGCACAGCCCGGAGAGGATGCGAAAGGCACGTCCCGCTGAGGGGAGCGCCGTCACGCGCGCGCCGAGCACGAGGTTCCACCCAAAGAGGACAACGCCGGACAAGGCGAGCGCTCCCGGAATCCCCCAGTCCGTCATGCCCACGTCCGTCGAGCCCACGCGGGAGGTCAGCCGCGATCCGCGTGCGTGGCCCGCGCTGCACGCACGTTCAGGCGGCGCGTCACGACGTCGATGGCCTGCCGGGCGTCCTTGCTGGCGCTCACCAGCAGGTCCACGGCGAGCACGCCATCGTCGGGAATGGTGTGCAGGGCGACGTGGCCGAGGTCGAGCAGCAGCACGATCACCAACCCGCCGCGGGGGAGCGACCGCACGATCGGAGGTTCCACCGTGGTGAGCCCCGCGGCCCCCGCCGCGGCGATGAGCAGCCCCGACAGCGATGCCCGGTCCCGCAACAGCGACGACGGGACGCCGCGAAAGTCGGCGGCGTCGTGCGTCATCGTTGGCGGCGGGAGATCGATGCGCACGGCTACTCTTCGCCCGGAGGTAGCGGCGCTGGCGTGCGCGGGCGCGGCGGGGCCGCGCCGTTGCCGGCAACCGTCGTCAGCGAGCGATGGCCCCCGGCCCCCCCGGCCCCCCCGGCCCCCACGGTGCGCACCGCGGCCCAGCCATCGTCGAGCTGTTCATCGAGCAGGAAGCTTGTGGTCGTACCCGCGTCGTAGACCTTCGTCCACGTCGGCGACGTCGTGCTGCGGAACAGCACCTCGTAGCCGGCGACGCCAGCCACCGGCTTCCACGTGACCTGCCACTTCTGGCCACCCGACGCGCGATCGCGCCGCTGCACGACGCTGTCCACCGGAGCCGGTGCTGCCGCGAGCGACGTCACGACCGCCAGGTTGAGGCGCGTCACGTTTGCCACGTAACCGAAGTTCACGTTGGCAAGGTCGTCGCCGGGCCCGTGTTGCCGCTTGTAGTTCTCCAGGCGCTCGCTGAACCGGAGCGCGGCGTCGCCCAGGCGGTGGAATGGCGCGTGATCGCCGCCGCGCCCGATGCGGTCGAGCCGAAGGGTCGGGCGCACCTCGAACTTCGGGTTGTACAGTGTCCCTGTGCCCCACACATAGCGCGCCAGTTCGCCGCTGCGCGACGGAATGGAATCCGCCGCGTACACGCGTACGCTGGTGGAGTCGGCGCGACCGTCATCGGCGGTCGCGTTGCCGAACATGTCATCGGCGAATGCGGCCACGACGGTCTTCTTCTCGCCGTGCAGCCGATCGGCCAGTCCCGTTGAGCCGAGCAGTCCCTGCTCCTCGGCGGCGTAGAGCGCAAACACGATGGTCGCGTCGAAGCCCCTGGGAAACCTCTTCGAGACAACCCGCGCCAGCTCCACGATCGCCGACGTCCCCGAGCCGTCGTCGTCCGCTCCCGGCGCGGCGCTGGTGGCATCGGCGGCGTCCACGCTGCAGACGCACGAGTCGTAGTGACCGCCGATGACCACCACGCGCGTCGTGTCCTTGCCCGGCAGCCAGGCCAGCACGTTCACCACGTGCGCCATCGGGCGGTCGCGGAAGCGGGCAATCTGCACGTCGTACGGATCGTACTCGACGCGCAGGCAGCCGCCGCAATCGCGGCTGAGGGCGCGCAGTTCATTGTACAGGAAACGCCGGGCTGCGCCGATGCCTCGGGTGTCCGAGATGGTGTCGCTCATGGTGTGGCGCGTGCCGAACGACACGAGCACCGAGTCGGTGTAGCGGATGCGCGCCGGGGACACCTCGGCGAGCGCGGCGGTGATGCGCGGATCCTTCACCAGGCCCATGGTGACGTCCGGGCCGGGTGCCGGAACGGCGGGCGTGCGGGCGCCCCGCGTCGGTTGAGCGGCGACGGCAGACGCGGCAAGCAGCAGGGCGGGGAACAGGAGGGTGCGACGCATCGGGTTCATCTGGGGAAGATGTTGAGATTATGGACGCCATGGAGAATACGACAGGGCCGGACGGAATACGACAGGATGGGACGAATGACAGGGGGATGAGCCGCCGCGGCCCATCCCCGTTCTCGTGTTCTGTCGTTCTCTGTCGTTCTCTGTCGTTCTCTGTCGTATTCTGTCGTTATTTGATCTTCTGCACTTCCTCCGCCACTTCCAGCGCCCGCTCGATCTCGGCCACCACCGCACGCGCATCCTGCGTCTGGAAGGTGGCGTCGGCCATCTGCGACTGCAGCCCGCTCGACCGCAGCTTGAGCAGGTCGAGCTTCATGGTGCCGAGCACGAGCGACGCATTGTCCAGTTGCGCCGCCACGGTCTCGCGCCGGCCTGCCAGGTCGGCCAGCGTCTGCTGTTGCCGCTCGAGCAGCGAGACCCGCCGGTCCCGGTCGGGCGCGTCGGCCGCCAGGGCCCGCGCCTCGGCGAGCCGTTGTTCGAGGCGTGAGCGCGCGTCGGGTGAGGCATCGGCGTCGAGCTGGTGCAGTGCACTGGCCAGCGAGATGATGCGCTCCACGAGTCCCTTGAGCGTCGGGGCAATGTCGGGCAGCAACTGCTTTTCGCTCGCCGGGAGCTTGGCGAGTACGTCCAGCACGACGAGCCGCGCCTCCACTGCATCGCGGATCACGCGGCCGTGGCGGCCGTCGAGCACGTCGCGCGGCACCGATGCCAACAGCGGGTCGCTTCCCGGCGCCGGCAACGCACGCACTCCCACACCCGGCGCGACATAGGCCCGGGACGCCGCGTCGTCCGCCTCGCGCGTATGGCGGCTGAAGAGCTTGCCGAGCGGAATGCCGTCGGCCCACAGGCTCGCCACGGAGCGCAGGAGGCCGACGCCCATGAAGAACGCGGGAATCAGGAACCACGGCCCGGGGCCGTGCGTGACCACGTTGACACCGAACAGCACGGCGGTGATGGCCAGGTAGTTCACCGCCTTGCGCCGCACGCGCGACACGCGCTGCTCGTCGCTGAGCGGCTTGAGCGGCAGGAGCGGCACGAGATTCTGCATCATGCTCTGGCCCAGGGAGACGTCGCCTTCGCGCAACTCGCGCCGCGCCGCCTTCAGCTGGTCGCGAAATGCCCGCCGCTGTTCGCGCCACAGGTGGATCTCGTGGTCCCCCTCGGAGCGGGAGAGGCTGCCACGAAAGACGCCGAGCGCGAGCAGTGGCTGCTGCTGCGCTGCCGGCGGAGCCTGCGGTGGCGGCACGTACGACTGCGGCGCGTGCTCCTGGGGCCGAGCCGCCACTGCCGGGACGCTGAGAGTCACTGGCGCGTTCTCGGCCAACGCATCCCGGAACGCCGCGGCATCAGGCCAGCGATCGCCCGGCGCCTTGCAGAGCGCCCGTTCGATGGCAGCCGCAAGGTTGGCGGGGAGGTCGGGACGCAACTCGAGCAGCGGACGCGGCGGCTCGCTCAGGTGCTTCATGAGCAGGGACGGGGTATTCGCCGCCTGAAATGGCAGCTCGCCGGCGAGCATCTGGTACCCGACGATGCCCAGCGCGTAGATGTCGGCGCGTCCGTCCACCTCGCGCTCGCCCATGGCCTGTTCCGGACTCATATACGCCGGCGTGCCCACCGCGATGCCCGTGACCGTCAGGCGTATGTCGGCTTCCGCTGCACGCGCGATGCCGAAGTCGGTGACCATGGACCGGCCCGTCGCCGACTCGATGAGGATGTTGTCGGGCTTGATGTCGCGGTGCACGACGCCATGCGCATGGGCATAGTGCAGCGCGTCGGCCACTTCGCGCAGGACGCGCCGCACCATGGGAATGGGGGGGCGCCGCTCCAGGAACAGCAGCTTGGCGAGTGAGTCGCCTTCCACCAGCCCCATGACGAAGTACACGAGGCCCGACGTCTCGTCCACCGAGTAGATGGGGACGATGTGCGGATGGTTGAGCTGGGCCGCCATCTGCGCCTCGCGCAGGAAGCGGCGGCGCACCTCCTCGCGAAACGCCAGCTCGGGCGGGAGCACCTTGAGCGCGACCATGCGACGCAGCCTGGTATCCATGGCGCGATACACCACGGCCATGCCACCGCGACCGATCTCGGCATCGATCTGGTACAGGGTACCGACCGCGGCGTTGACGCGCTCGCGGAGGGCGTCGCTCATCGCCGGCCCGGCGCGCCGTCGCGCGGGCGCAGCCGCGCCATCTCGTCGGCAACGTAAACCGCGCTATCGACTTCGCGGGCGAGCTGCATCGCCTGCTCGGCAATCGTGGTGACGTGCTGGTACGTCTGCGCGCCCGTCTTCAGCCGCAGCACGTCGAAGCGCATGTTCTTCAACGCGAGCGCACAGCTGTCCAGCCGCGCGGCAAGCTTTTCTCGGCGCTGGGCGACGTCGACCACCGCCCGGCGCTGGCGCTTGATCTGCGCGAGGCGCTTCACGCGCTCCTCGCTGGCGGCGTGTTCGAGCGGGTTCGCGGCCGCTTCCAGCACGGAGATTTCCTTGTCGATGGCGGCCGCTGAAAGCCCCGAGGACGAACGTTCCAGCTCGGCAAGCTGGGTGGCGAGCGCCATGATGGTATCGGCAAGCGTGGTCGCGCTCCCGACGATATCGGGGAGGCGGGCGCGGTCGGCACGCGACATGCCCGCGACGAGACGGATGATCTCGTCGCGGTCCATCAGCGCGTCGCGCGCAGCGCCGGCGTGCGGCCCGGCGCCAAGGGCGGCCGCGTCGCGCTGCGACAGGGCGGCCGGCGCCGTGAGGGAACGCAGCAAGTCGGGACGCTGCGCGCGCGCCCGATGCCGCGCGCGCACGTGCTCGCGCGTGTCGCGGTCGACCAGCGACTTGATGTCCTCGCCCCATTCGGAGAGCACGTCGCCCACCATCCGCTCGCGCGGCTGGCGGAAGATGTCATGCCAGTCGTAGTTGTCGCTCCAGAGCTTCGCGTACTTGTATGCGATGGCGATGCTCCAGAAGGCGGTGACGAACAGCATGTTCGGCCCGCCCAGCAGGTTGACGATGACGAAGGCGCCATTGACCCAGATGAACGGGGCCAGCCGACGGCGGAATTCGACGACCTCCGGGGCGTTCCAGCGCGCAAGTTCTTCGCTCGTCGGAAGGCGCTCACCCTCAGGCATCGTCGTCAGCGGCATCGGCGTGAATGCCGCCGGCGTCGAGGCCATCATCCCTCCGGCCAGCTCGAAGGGCGAGGGCTGCTGCGGATACGAGCGCCCAACCGCTGTCGGGAGCGCCGGCACGTTGCCCGTCTCGAGCGCCGTCTTGAGTTCGCTGGCGGTCTGGAAACGGTCGTCCGGGTTCTTCTCCAGCAGGAGCATCACCACCCGCGCCAGGTCGGGAGGCACCGACACGCGCTGGTCGATGGGGATCGGACGTTCCGACAGGTGCTTCACGAGCAGCGCCGGCGTGCTGTTGGCGTTGAACGGCAGGTCACCGCAGAGCATCTGGTAGGCGACGACGCCCAGCGAGTAGAGGTCGCTGCGACCGTCCAGATCGCGGTCGCCGGCCGACTGCTCGGGACTCATGAACGCCGGGGTGCCGATGGCGATGCCGGTGGCCGTCAGCCGCGCGTCACTCCCGTCGCTGATGGCGCGGGCAATGCCGAAGTCGGTGACCATCGGCCGCTGCGACTGGGCATCGATCAGGATGTTGTCGGGCTTGATGTCGCGGTGCACCACCTTGTGGGCGTGCGCATACGCCAGGGCGTCGGCGACCTCGCGCAGGATGCGGCGCACGTCATCCGGCGGCATCGGGCCGTGATCCTTGATGCGCTTGGCCAGGTTGTCGCCGTCGATGAAGCCCATGACGAAGTACACCAGCCCACCCTTCTCGTCCACGGCGTAGATGGGGACGATGTTCGGGTGGCTCAGCTGGGCGGCGGTCTCGGCCTCGCGCAGGAAGCGCGTGCGAATCTCGGAGCGGAAGGCCAGTTCGGGCGGCAACAGCTTGACCGCAACCGTGCGCTTGAGGCGCCGATCCTTCGCCTTGAAGACAATGCCCATGCCACCGCGTCCGATCTCCTTGTCGAGTTCGTACGCGCTGTCGAGCACGTTCGCGATGTGCGAACGCAGTTCGGAGTCGGACTTGGACAGAAGAGAGTCTTCCACAGGGGGTGGACAAAGGTAAGAAACTGGACAGCAGATCGCGAGATCGCGAGATCGCGAGAGGTCCAGCGGTCTCCTCGCGCTCTCGCGTTCTTGCCTGCCGGCGATCTGTCACATCCCTACGTCAGTTGGGCAGTCGAAAGTTGCGAGTCCCGCCCATATGTCGTATCTCAGACTCCAGACACCAGCGCGCTTCGGACCTCATGGAACGACCCCAGAGCGGCGCAGGGGTCTGGTACGCCAGTTGCTGTAGAAGCGGGATACCGCTCCTCGTAGCGCCCTTTGAAGTAGCGCAGGATTCAAGGATTCCCTAATGAGCATTCGACAGACCTTGCCCGTCCTTCCGTTGCGGGGGACGGTCATCTTTCCCGGACTGACCGCTCCTATCGCCGCCGGCCGGCCGGGAACGCTGCGGGCCATCGAGGCCGCCCTCAAGGGCGACCGCCTCGTCTTTGCCGTGGCGCAGCGGGACAACACCGACGAACCTTCGCCGGAAATCCTGTACTCCATGGGCGTGGTCGCCCGCATCGGCCAGATCCAGCGCGGACTGGGCGGTGTGCAACTGCTGCTGCAAGGTGAACTCCGCGCCAACGCGCTGCAGTACACCACCACCGAGGGCTACCTGTCGGCGGTGGTGGCCCAGGTCGAGGATCAGACGCCGCTGGACGAGAACGATCCGGCCTACCAGGCACTGTACAAGGAGATCCGCGAGCGGGCCGGCGAGCTGGGCGAGCGGCGCGGCCTGCCCGAGGAAGTGGTGCACCAGGTGCTCGACTCGGTCACCGAACCGGGGCGCTTTGCCGACCTCGTGGCCGGCTACATCGAGCTGGCGGTGCCCGAGAAGCAGGGCCTGCTGGAGAACCTCTCGGTCGAGGATCGCCTGCGTCGCGTACTCGTGCACGTGCAGCGACAGATCTCGCTGCTCGAGGCGCAGGAGGACATCAAGTCGCAGGTGCAGGAGGAGCTGGGCGAACGCCAGCGGGAAATGTTCCTGCGCGAGCAGATGAAGGCCATCCAGAAGGAACTCGGCGAGGAGGACAGCTCCAAGGAAATCGAGGACTTGCGGATCAAGCTGCTCAAGCTCGAGATGCCGAAGGAGGCGCGCGCCGAGGTGGCCCGCGAACTGGGACGCCTGGAGCGTTCCGGCCGGGAGTCCATGGAAGCGCAGGTGATCCGCACCTACCTCGAGTGGATCGCCGAGTTGCCGTGGAACTCGAGGTCGGACGACCTGCTTGACCTCAATCGCGCCGGTACGGTGCTCGACGAGGATCATTACGGCCTGAAGGACGTCAAGGACCGCGTGCTCGAGTTTCTCGCGGTCCGCCAGTTGCGCGCCCAGCAGCTCGCCGACGAGCTGGACAAGACCGGCGAGTTCCCGATCGCCAAGCTGAAGGAGAAGGGGGCGGACGCCACGCCGACGCTGGGCAAGGGGAACGACGACGACCGGACCATCACCGACAAGCGCGAGGCCAAGGCGCGCGCCATGGCCAAGGGCCCGATCCTGCTGTTCTCCGGTCCGCCGGGCGTCGGCAAGACGTCCATTGCCAAGTCGATCGCGCGCGCTCTCGGCCGTGAATACGTGCGCGTCTCGCTCGGTGGCGCCCGCGACGAGGCGGACATCCGCGGCCATCGCCGCACATACGTGGGCGCCATGCCGGGACGCATCATCCAGGGCATGAAGCAGGCCGGCACCAAGAACCCGGTCTTCCTGCTGGACGAGGTCGACAAGCTCGGTGTTTCATTCCAGGGCGACCCGTCGAGCGCGCTGCTCGAGGTCCTCGACCCGGCGCAGAACGACACCTTCACCGATCACTATCTCGGCGTGCCGTTCGATCTGAGCGAGGTCCTGTTCGTGGCGACGGCGAACTTCATCCAGAACATTCCCGGGCCGCTGCTCGACCGCATGGAAGTCGTCGAGTTCGCCGGCTACACGGAGCGCGAGAAGTCGGAGATTGCCAAGGCGTACCTGATTCCCCGCCAGCTCGAGGAGAACGGACTGGCTGGCAAGAACGTGAAGCTGGAAGAGGACGCCATCAGGCAGCTCGTCACCAACTACACGCGCGAGAGCGGCGTGCGGCAGTTGGAGCGCGAGATTGGCAAGGTAGCCCGCAAGGTGGCGCGACGCATTGCCACCGGTGATGAGCACACGACCATCGAGGGGGACGGAGTCATCACGGCGACCGAAGTACGCGAGTTGCTCGGCCGGCCGAGGGTGCGTCCCGAAAAGGCCAACGCGGTGCACGAGGTGGGCGTGGCCACCGGCATGTACTACACGCCGATGGGCGGCGACATCATGTTCGTGGAAGCGTCGACGCGCGCCCTCACCACGACCATCGCCGCCGATGGCTCCGGCGGTGGCGGCGTGCCGGTGTCGCTGATCCTTACCGGGCAGCTCGGCGACGTCATGAAGGAGTCGGCGCGCGCCGCATTCTCGTTCGTGACGAAGAACGCGGAATTGCTCGGCATCCCACGCTCACGCCTTGGCGCGCTGGAAACGCACATCCACGTGCCGGCCGGCGCAATTCCCAAGGATGGCCCGTCGGCCGGCGTGTCCATTGCCACGGCGCTGGCCAGCGAGCTGAGCGGACGCCCGGTGCGACGGGACCTCGCCATGACCGGCGAGATCACCCTGCGCGGGCGCGTGCTGCCGATCGGCGGCGTCAAGGAGAAGGTGCTCGGCGCGCTGCGCGCCGGCATCACGCACGTGATCCTGCCCAAGGACAATGAGGCGGACATGGAGGACGTGCCCGAGGAGGCGACGCGCTCGATGACATTCCACTTCGTGGAGACGCTGCAAGACGTGCTGAAGCTGGCGCTGGTGGAAGAGCCGGAGCCGGCGAAGCGGGATGAGGAGTTCGTGGGGGTGTAGGCGGGGGCCGAGTGATCAAGGTCTCTTGATCGTATCCACCTTGCCGGTCTTCTCGTTGATCGTGTACTTCGGCTTGCGGAGACGATCGAAACCCCCGGGCGGCGTGGCGGCCT
Source organism: Gemmatimonadaceae bacterium (assembly GCA_036508735.1). Taxonomy (GTDB): domain Bacteria; phylum Gemmatimonadota; class Gemmatimonadetes; order Gemmatimonadales; family Gemmatimonadaceae; genus PNKL01. The sequence goes on along the minus strand of DATCGU010000269.1, from coordinate 178 downwards.
TCGCAGGCTTGGCTGCCGCCGCCTTGGCCGCCGCTGCCTTGGAGGCCGAATCGGCCGTGGCCTGCTTCACCGTGTCCGCCTTCATCGTGTCGGGCGGGATCATCGGCGACGGCTGGACGGCCGCCGCCGGAACCGCCGCGGCAGATGAATCGGAGGCGGGAGTCCTGGTGCCGCCGCA
>DATCGU010000268.1:0-4536 GCA_036508735.1 Gemmatimonadaceae bacterium | reverse complement strand
GCGGTCAGCATGGCGCTGTCCGTGCGGCCCGACCTGATCCTGCTCGACGTCGAGATGCCGCGTGTGGATGGCTTCGCCGCCTGCCGGGCGCTGCGGACGCTGCCGGGCACCCGTCGAACGCCGATCATCCTGGTGACGTCGCGTACGGAGCCGTCGGACGTCGAGGCGGGCTTCTCGTGCGGCTGCACGGACTTCATCGGCAAGCCGGTGGATGAGATGGAACTCGCCGCGAAGGTCGAGAGCTGGGTCGGCGCGTCCGACGCATTCGAGGACATCGCGCCGTGACGGCCACCGCGGTCGTTACCGCATCCGGCGCGCGCGCCGCGAAGTTCCCCTCGCGCACGCATGCCGATGCAAACGGCAAGCTGTACCTGCATCCCGGCGAGTTCGCCGTGGCCGGCGTGCCGTGCACGATCACCACCATCCTTGGTTCGTGCGTCAGCGTCTGCCTCTACGACCAGTCGGCGCATCTTGGCGGCCTGAACCACTTCCTGCTGCCGACGGCACCGGCGCACGACCAGTCGCCCCGGTTTGGCGACGTTGCGCTCTTCCAGCTGATCACGATGCTCGAGTCACTCGGCGCGCAGCGACGCCATCTCACCGCCAGCGTGATTGGCGGGGCCTGCGTGCTCGATGCGTACCGCGGCAACATAGGGCACATCGGCCGGCAGAACGCGCGCATGGCGCTCAAGGCGCTGCGGGAGCAGCGAATCGCGGTGACCACGGTGGAGGTGGGCGGCGACCACGCGCGCAAACTGCGGTTCAGGCCCGACACGGGCTACCTCCTCGTCAGCCGGATCTAGCAAGATGCGCATGGACAGCGACCTGCGCGCGCTCATCGACGTGTACCGCGCCGAGACCGAGGAGAACCTCGCGGCGATGGAACACGGGCTGCTGGAGCTCGAGGAGCTTGGGGAGCCCGATGCCGAGCTGGTGCACGCCGTCTTCCGCGCCGCACACACCATCAAGGGGAACAGCGCGACCATCGGCTTTGGCGCGGTCGCCGAAGCGGCCCATCGCCTGGAGGACTCGCTTCAGCGCATCCGCGACGGAAGCCTGCGGTGGACCCCCACCGCCTCGCAGGACCTGCTGGCGTCGCTCGATGCCCTGCGCGTGCACGTCCGCGAAGAGAAGGCCGATGGGGGCGAGCGGAGCACCGACGCGGAGGGCGCTGCGGGCGCAACGGCCGTGGCGAAGGCGGCGGGCTCGCGCGCCGGCGATCGCGAGACCACGCTGCGCGTGAACCTCAGCCGGCTCGACCGCCTGCTCGACCTCACCGCCGAGATCACCATCGCCCGCGGACGAATGACCCAGCTCCTCGCGGCGAGCGCCGCCGTGGACGACGTGCTCGGGGGCACCCTGTGGCAGATCGAGCAGTTGCATGCGGCGCTGCATGACGAGGTGATGATGCTCCGCGTGGTCCCGCTCGGGGCGGTGTTCCGCGCCCAGCAGCGGACGGTGCGCGACCTGGCGCAACACCTGGGCAAGCTGGTGCAGCTCGACCTTGAAGGCGAGGACGTCGAGGTGGACACCTCGATCTCGGAGCAGCTGCGCGATCCGCTGACGCACATGATCCGCAACGCGGTGGATCATGGAATCGAGGCGCCGGTGGCCCGCGTGGCGGCGGGAAAGTCGCCGCTGGGGCGGATCGTGCTGCGTGCGCGACGCCAGTCGGGTGCCGTGGTGATCGAGATCGAGGATGACGGGCGCGGGCTCGACCGGGCGACGATTGCCGAGCGGAGCGAAGCCCGGGGGCTCGTCGACGACGCATCCACGCTTTCCGACGAGGAGCTGTTTGGCTGCATCTTCGAACCCGGCTTTTCCACGGCGCACGAGGTCACCGAGATCTCCGGCCGCGGCGTGGGGATGGACGTCGTGCGGCGGCGCATTCGCGCCCTGCGCGGCACCATCAACATTTCCTCCACGCCGGGGCAGGGCACGCGCTTCGCCATGCGGTTGCCGTTGACGGTCGCGATCATCAACGGCCTGCTCGTGACGGCCGGCGGCGAGCACTACGTGGTGCCCATGGAAGCCGTCGAGGAGTGCGTGGACTTCCAGACCGTGCACGCGAACGGCGGCGACACTGGCGTACTCAATCTCCGCGGCAAGCCGGTGCCGTACGCGCGCCTTGCCCACGCGCTGGGCGAGCCGTCGCCGCCCGCGCTTCGTGCCTGCGCCATGATCCTGCGGCACGCCCATCACCAGGTCGGCCTCGTCGTCGACTCGCTCGACGGCGACTGCCAGGCGGTCATCAAGCCGCTGGCCGGCCTGCTGGAGAGCCTTCCCGGGATCGCGGGCTCCACGATCCTCGGGTCCGGTCGCGTAGCGTTGATTCTCGACGTTCCGCAGCTCGTGGAGCTCATCACCAGGGACTCGTCGGTGAGCGCGGTGGCGTGATGCGCTTCGCGACCCGTTCGCGCTCTTCAGAACACCAGGCCGTCAACGACGGCGGGAGATACTCAATGTTGCGGTCAGTGCGAATCAGGACCCGCCTGTTTGCGGCGACGGGGTCCATGCTCTTCATCATCACCGCCATCGGCATCGTCGGGCTGAGCGGCGCGAGCTACATGAGAAGCCGGCTGGCGGAACTAGTAACGTCGGCCGACAACGGCATCGCCGTCGTCGACGCGGCACGGTCGGCGCAGGTGCACTTCCGCGGCCAGGTGCAGGACTGGACCAGCATCATGCTCCACGGCAGCGACCCGGTGCTGTACGACCAGTATCTCGCCGCCTATACCAAGGAGGAGGGCGAGGTGCGCACGGCGCTCGCCGACCTTCGCCGGACGCTCGAGGCGGAGAAGGCGGACGCTCAGGTGGTGACACGCCTCGCGGCAAGTCACGAGGAGCTGGGCCAGCGGTATCGCGCGGCCCTCACGCGCTTCAACCGGAGTGACGCACGCGCCGCAAGCGTGGTGGACAGCCTCACGAAAGGCCTGGAGCAGACGTCCCTCGCCGCGTTCGACACGGTGGTCGCGGCAGCCGGAGCCGGCGCGCACGCCAATATCGGCCGCATGGCGGAGCAGGCGACGGTGTCGTACGGATGGATGCGACTGAGCTTCTTCGTCTTCCTGCCGCTGCTGACGCTCGTCGCCGCCGTGGCTGCCGTGCTGATCATCCGCAGCATCGTGGACCCGTTGCGCGACGCGGTGGTGCTCGCCGAGGCAGTCGCCGGCGGCGACCTCACGGCGACGACGGACGTCAGCGGCAACGACGAAGTGCGGCAGCTCCTCGAGGCATTGCGCAACATGACGACGCGGTTGCGCGAGACGATCGGCGAGGTGCGCGCTGGTGCCGATGCGCTCTCTTCGGCGTCGGCGCAGGTATCGGCGACGGCCCAGTCCCTCTCGCACGGGACGAGCGAGCAGGCGGCGTCCGTGGAGGAGACCACGGCCGGACTCGAGCAGATGAGCGCATCGATCACGCAGAATGCCGAGAACGCGCGGCAGACGGAGCAGATGGCGATCGCCGGTGCGCACGACGCGGAACTGAGCGGACTCGCCGTGAAGCAGAGCCTCGACGCCATGACGACCATCGCGGGAAAGATCTCGATCATCGAGGACATCGCCTACCAGACCAATCTCCTCGCGCTGAACGCGGCCATCGAAGCGGCACGCGCCGGCGAGCAGGGGCGGGGATTCGCCGTCGTGGCGACCGAGGTGCGCAAGCTCGCCGAGCGCAGCCAGCTCGCGGCCACGTCGGTGAACGAATTGGCGGGGAGCAGCGTGGCCGTGGCGACGCAATCGGGGCAGCGCCTGGCCGAACTGGTGCCCGCCATCCGGCGGACGGCCGAGCTGGTGCAGGAAGTCGCCGCGGCTTCGCGCGAGCAGGCGAGCGGCGTCGGGCAGATCAACAAGGCCATGAGTCAGGTGGATCAGGTGACGCAACGCAACGCGTCCGCGGCCGAGGAACTTGCGAGCACCGCCGAGGAGCTTTCGGCGCAGGCCGACGCGCTCCAGCAGCTCGTGGCCTTCTTCCATGTCGACGCCGCCGGGAACGTCCGCGCGGCGCCGCAGCACACCCTGGCCCGCGGCAATGGACGGAACAACGGCCGCGCGGCGCACCGCCTGCCGAGTGGAACGCGGTCGCCCGTGCTCACCGACGACAGCGAGTCCTATACCGTGTACGCCGGGTCGGACAACGGACATTTCACGGGACGGTTTTGATGCAGCCGGCCTTGTCGTCCGACCATCCCGCGGGGCAGCAGTCGCAGTATCTCACGTTCGTCGTGGGGGACGCGGAGTACGGCATCGGCCTCCTGCGCGCCAAGGAGATCATCGAGTACGACACGGTGACGACCGTGCCCAATGCCCCGGCCTTCGTGCGCGGCGTGATCAACCTGCGGGGCCGCGTCGTGTCGGTGGTTGACCTCGCGGTGCGCTTCGGCCGCGAGCCAGCCGCAGTGACGCGGCGCAGTTGCATCGTCGTGGTCGAGGTCGTGCGCGAAGGCACGCGGGAGGTGGTCGGCATCGTCGCCGACCGCGTGAGCCAGGTGGTGGAGCTGCCTCCGGACGCCATCGAGCCGCCGCCGGTGTTCGG
>DATCGU010000267.1:0-3624 GCA_036508735.1 Gemmatimonadaceae bacterium | reverse complement strand
GTCATGAAACTGCGGCCGAAGAGGATCGGCATCACGCGGTCGACGACGAACCGCGTGCCCAGCCACTGGGCCACCCGCGCCATCAGGCGATAGCGCCCCACGTTCTCCGCCGGCTCGGGTTCGGCCGACGTCTCCAGCAGCGACAGCGAGTACAGCAGGTCGGGGCGGCGCACCGCCAGCCGCATGCCGATGAACCCTCCCATGGAGAGCCCCACGAAGTGGCATGGGCGCGCGTCGAGCCCCTCGATCAACGACACCGCGTCGCGATAGCAGGTCTCGATGTCGTGGCTGCGGCCCCCCGGATCACTGCTCTGCCCCTGGCCGCGATGGTCGTAGGCAATGCACCGGTACCGTCCCTTGAGCGCGTCGATCTGCGCGCGCCACATGCGCGACGACATCATCAGCCCGTGGCTGAACACGATCGCCGAGCCGGGGCCACCCGTGTCCTCGTAGAAGAACGAAACGCCGTTGCTCGTGAAGTGCGGCATGTGTGCGCGACCGGTGCGGGCAGGTTCACGGGTGCCTGGACAGTCGGAAAAGTAGCATCCGGCGGCGGATGGCGACACCGAACGGCGCCCCATAGCTTTGCACGCATGCCTGACTTGCTTGCACGCTACGCGGCGTTCGTCGACGAGGTCCTGCTGCCGATCGAGCCGCTCTTTCTCGGCAACCCGTGGTCCACCGTCGTCACCCAGCTCGACAGCGCCCGGGCCGAAGCCCGCAAGCGCGGCCTCTGGACCCCCCACCTTCCGGTCGAGTGGGGCGGCCTGGCGCTCCCGCTCGCCGACTTCGCCGAGGTGAGCGCTGTGCTCGGGCGCACGCCCATCGGCCACTACGCCTGCAACGTGCAGGCACCCGACGTGGGCAACATGGAACTGCTGCTCACCCACGGCTCGGCGGAGCATCGCGAAACATGGCTGCGCCCGCTTGCCGCCGGCCGCATTCGCTCATGCTTCGCCATGACTGAACCGGGGCGTGCCGGCTCCAATCCGGTCTGGCTCGACACGACGGCGGTTCGCGACGGCGATTCCTGGGTGCTCAACGGCCGCAAGTGGTTTGCATCGTCGGCCGATGGTGCGGCCTTCGCCGTCACCATGGCGGTGACCAACCCCACCGCGACCAAGCCGCACCACCGCGCCTCGATGTTCGTCGTGCCCACCGACACGCCCGGGTTCGCGCTGGTGCGCAACATTCCCGTGATGGGACACGCCGGCGGCGGCTGGGCGAGCCACGGCGAGGTGACGTACAGCAACTGTCGTGTGCCGTCGTCCGCCCTGATCGGCGCCGAGGGCGCCGGCTTCGCGCTGGCGCAGGAACGGCTCGGGCCGGGCCGGGTGCACCACTGCATGCGGTGGATCGGCATCTGCGACCGATCGCTCGAGCTGATGTGCCGGTACGCGCTTGCGCGCGAGCTTGCGCCCGGCGACCCGCTGTCCAACAGGCAGGCGGTCAGGCACTGGATTGCCGAGAGCCGGGCCGAGATCACGGCCGCGCGCCTCTTCGTCCGCGACGTCGTGCGCACAATGGAGCGCGACGGTACGCACAGTGCCCGCGACGAGGTATCGATGATCAAGTACTTCGTGCCGCAGGTGATGCAACGCGTGCTCGACCGCGCACTGCAGGTGCATGGCGCCCTCGGCCTGACCGACGCCACGCCGCTGGCCGGCTGGTGGGCGCACGAGCGGGCCTCGCGCATCTACGACGGTCCCGACGAGGTGCACAAGGACTCCGTGGCACGCCGCACCCTCGAGCGGTACGCCAAGTCGCGCACCTGACCGGCGCCTCATGACCGGCGACGCAATCCTCGACGTCCCCGCGGCGGTGCGCCCGGGGGAGGCCATCCCCGTCGACGCCTTGCGGGCGTGGTGGACCGAGCGCATCGGTCCGGTAGGTGCCATCGAGATCGAACAGTTTCCGCGCGGCTTTTCCAACCTCACGTACCTCGTGCGGGCGGGCGGTGACGAGTTCGTGCTGCGCCGGCCGCCGTTCGGCGTGAAGCCGGGCGTTGCCCACGACGTGCTGCGCGAGGGGCGGCTGCTCGCCGCGTTGCGTCCCTCGTACCCCCGCGTGCCGGCCGTCGTCGCGCTCTGCGACGATGCGGGCGTTCTTGGCGCGCCATTCTTCGTGATGGAGCGCGTGCGTGGACTGATCCTGCGCGGCACCCTTCCGGGCGCGCTCGCCTTCGGGGCGCCGCAGCTGCGCGCCCTCTCGTCGGCGGTCATCGACACGCTCGCTGGCTTGCACGCGGTGGACTGGCGCGTGCCGGGTCTCGAGTCGCTGGGGCGGCCCGAGGGCTACGTCGAACGGCAGGTCGCCGGGTGGAGCAAGCGCTGGTCGGCCTCGCGTACCAGCGACGTGGCGAGCATCGAGCGCTTGGCCGCGTGGCTGGCCGCTCACGCACCGGGCACCGGCGACGCCGCGCTGGTGCACAACGACTTCAAGTTCGACAACCTGGTGCTCGACCCCGCCGACCCCACCCGCATACGCGCCGTACTCGACTGGGAAATGGCCACCATCGGCGACCCGCGCCTCGACCTGGCGACCACGCTCGGCTACTGGCTGGAGGCCAGCGACCCGCCGCCGCTGCTGCGGTTGGGACTGGGCATCTCTTCCCTGCCCGGCAGCTGGACGCGCGAGGAAGTCGTGGCGGCGTACGAGGCCGCGAGTGGCCGCGCCGCCGGGGATCCCGTGTGGCTCTTCGCCTTCGGGCTGTTCAAGGTGGCCGTCATCGCGCAGCAGATCTTCGCGCGGTATGCAGCCGGCCACACCCGCGATCCGAGGTTCTCCGCACTCGACCTCGCGGTCGCCGCCCTTGGCGACCTCGCCGAGCGCGCCATCGCCTGCAACCGCATCTCGGCGCTCGCGTGATTGCCGTGTTGCTGGGGGCCGCGCTGGCGCTCTCGCCGGCGCATGCAGCCGCCGATACGGTGCGCGATACGGTGTTCGTCGCCTCGAACCGGCGGCGCGTGACGCGCGGCTTCACGCGCGACGTCACCGACTCCCTCTGGTACGGCATGTACGTCACGCAACTCGTCACTAGCGGTGGTGGCACGCGCGCCCTCGCTCCCATGCGCGTGCAGCGCGCGGACTCGGCGTCGCTGGACGAGGCCGAATGGTCGGCGCGACTGGCCGCCGCGCTCGGCGACACGACGGCCCGGCACGCCGCGTTGGTGTACGTGCACGGCTACTCGTCGAGCCCCGGCACCGCGGTGGCGCAGGGAGTGCAGGTGAAGGCGCGCGCGGGCCACCGAGGCCCACTCATCGTCTTCCTGTGGCCCACGCACGAACACTTCGTGGCGCCACCCACGCCGGCGCGCGCCTACAACGACGATGCTGCGGCAGCGGCGCGCAGCGGCCCCGCACTCGCCCACCTGCTGCGGATCGTCGACTCGCTGGCACCGGGGACGGTGCTGGTGGCCCACTCGATGGGCACGCGCATCGCGCTCGACGCGGTGGTCGGTGACACGTCCATGCAACGACGTTTCGAGGCGCGTCCACTGCGCGCATTCGGCATCTTCTCGCCCGACATTGGCGCCGCGCGGTTCCGCGCCGACTTTGCGCCGCGGCTGCCATCGATCGCGCGCCGGGTGGCGCTCTACGGCGCGTCCAACGACTACCTGCTGG
>DATCGU010000266.1:0-3208 GCA_036508735.1 Gemmatimonadaceae bacterium | reverse complement strand
GGGGACGTGCACAGCGCGACGAGATCCGCGACGAGATCAACGCTGCGGTTCCGGAACAGCGGCATCAGCGCGGCCGCTTCGGGCGACACCGCCTCGCCGGGGCCGTATATTCGCTCGAAGCGGTCGCCGCCGGGGTGGTGGTACTCGGCCAACCGTCGCAGCGCGTCAGCGATCGCGGCAATGCGCGTGCACCCATAGCCCTGGCACGCCGTGTCTTCGTCCGGGAAGACCGTGACGACCATCATCGACGATGGTTCTCCGCTGCCATTGGTTCCAAACCACTCCTCGACGATCGAGCAATCAACGGCGGGCATGCCGAGCTGGTGGGCGAGGTGCAGTAGCCGGTTGCATAGCCGCGTTTCGTACGATGTTTGGCGCGTGGTCACGGTCAGCGCTCCAGGTTCGACTTCCCCGCCACCAGCCATCGCGCGGTGTTCCCGGCAGGGTCGATGGTCTCTCCGACAAGCACGTATGGGCTGGGCATTGGTCAGTGGGATAGGTGCGGGTAGACGTAGATCAGGTGCAATCGAGTCCGGACCCCCGTCAAGGCCGGTCCATCCCCTCGACTTCAGCGAGCGCCGCGAGCCGTATTCTGCTGTCATCCGCCGCGAGCAGCTCCGCCATTCCGCCGCCGCCGGCCACGATCGCGTTGGCCACCTCCCATGCGTCCGACTGGGCACGCCGATTTTCCAACTCCATACTCGTCGTGTGCCAGCGCAAGCGCGGCAGCTTGGACAGGGCGTAGAGGGTCCGCTGCGTGGCGATATCAGGCATTCGGGGAGTCTCGGCGGTTCGGACACGGCACCTACTCCGCCGCACGCGTCGCGGACTTGTGGGCAGCAGGACGGGCCTCGCACTGTATGACACATCCGTCCGTCTCGACCACCACCTCCACCACTATTCCGATGTCCGACCTGCATCCGAAAACGCTACGTATCAACACCGATGGTCGTCGTGCGATCGCGATGGTCCTCCTGGCGTACCCCGAAGAGGTCCGCATGCTGGCGGTTCTGTGGCACGCGTCTCGGCTGGGAACCACCGCCGGGCTTACGTGGACGAAGCGCCCCGCCACGGAGCGCGACCGCCTCATTTACGCCGCTTGGCGCGCGCTCGGCGGGGGTTCAATGAATGGCGTGCTGAACCGCGCGCATAAGGTCAGCCGATATTGGAGCGCCGTCAGTACCGCGCCAGAACCGACACCCATCAGCGACGTCGAGCTCGCGCAGCGTTTCGACCCCGAGAAGTTGTTGGCGCACGTAATCGGCGCGCCGGAGCCCGCGGTGCGCGCCATTGGGCTGCAGTTGCTGTTCGCGCTGATGGTGATGCCGGGAACGCGATCTGGTGCCGATCGCGTCCAGGGTGTCAGCGTTGGCCCGGTGACGCCTCGAGAAGCGGCGGCGAGCACGCCCACTGATTCTTGAGGCGTCGGCTGGCGCCCGACACGTCGCGTTCATCGCGGCAGCCCAGGAGGCCGTTGGTTCGCGAGTAGGACGTATGGGGCAGCCATCGCTCGGGCGGTGAGCACCGCGGAGATCATGGGGAGCGGCATCTCCCGGTCGATAAAAAGCGACTGCGGGAGTAAGACGACCGCGACAGACGGCATCGCGTCGTCGAGCCCGATGTGCGCGATGTCGTCCCAGCACAGCGGCGTGATCCCGAGCAGCCGGCACCCGGCGCGTTCGAGGTCGTGGCAGATCCGGGGCGTGAGCAGCACGCGGGTCCCCCACTCGGTCACGAGCTCGAGCAGCATCGCGCCCTCCGGCATCGCCGGTGCGAGCGGCCAGACGATGCCCGGCGGGCCTTCAGCACCGTCAATGATGTCACAGACCCAAAAATCGGCGGGCGTCACATACCGGCTCACAATCGCACAACCCCATTCGCACCGCGCCGGGAGCGGCCGTTCCGCCCCGAGCACGTTCTGCGTGTCTTCGAGCGCGTCGATGAGAAAGTCGTGAGCGTGGCGCGCGCGACTGATGGCGTTCAGTGCGAGGGCGATCATCTCGGGCGAGGTCACGTCGGGGGCGCTCACAGTCGAGGGCGGACGAAGATCCAGTACATCAAAAAGCACGTGAGCACGTAGCCGGCGATCGGGTTGTGGCCGCTCCACTTCGCCAGCGCTCCGCCCGCGATTGCGACGGCGAGGAGGCAGTGCGCCCCTGTCCAGAGAAGCACAAATTCCTTGATCGCCTCGATGAATCCGAACGGCGCGATCCCCGGCGACCCCGCCTGGAGCGTGCCGACGGGCTGGCGCCAGACCCGCCAGCGCTCCCACTCGCGCGTGCCCGCCACCGACCCGTCGGGCCTATAAGCCGTCTCCCTGGAGCGCTCGCGCGCCTCATGCTCCGCACCCGCCTGACCGCCGGCGACGGGCCCGGCGCGGGTCTGTGGGGTGAACTGACTGGGGCGTTGCACGACCGACCTACCGGATAGAGGGGACACGCGGGATGCCCGCGCTATTCGAGCATACCCGTCGCAATTTTTTCGGGCGGTGCTATCTGGGGCACTTGCTGACAGCTCGCAAACGAGCGCGCCGACAGAGGGGACACTCTGTCGGCGGCTATTTCGATATGCGCAGTACGCTCCCCCACCACGTACTGCGTTATATGTCCGGCAGTTCGAGCGCGGCGACCCCGATTCCGCGGGCGGCCAGATACCGGTCCTGACCCGTGGCCGGCGCGTCGAAGGGGTTCGGCTGGGCCATGAACGACGGCGCGTAGCGCACCGCGAGCTCGATTCGGCGCAGCCGCTGCCAGGCCTTCAGGTCGCGTGCGATGCGGTCGCCGTCCATCGGGCTACTCGATACAATGAGCACCGGTAGCGGGGCGAATAGCCGCAGCGGGAGGAACTTGTCGAGCCACCGGCGGAGGTTGCGGTCGGGCGCCACCCGCACGACCAGCCACACATTCGCGTCGGCGGTGTGCGTGAACGCGGGGCAGGGCATCGGCACCGGCGGTGCCTTCCGGACCCGATCGCGGAACACGAGGTCGGTGTCCGACAGGCTCCTCGTGCGGTACCGAACTGCCGCACATCGCCGCACCGCCTCGAACGCGGCGGGGCCTTGGACAAGCTTCCAGCCGTCCGCCTGCCACTCGGAGAACGCGTCCGCCCAGCTTGCCGCCAGGTCGCGGGACTCGGTAGACGCCCAGGCGCGGACGTACGCCTGACGCATCGACTGGCCGATGGCTGCGTATCCGTTGGGGGTCAGACG
>DATCGU010000265.1:0-5251 GCA_036508735.1 Gemmatimonadaceae bacterium | reverse complement strand
TGAAACCGCAGCGTCCCCACCGTACACTCTGTTTCCATAACGGCTGTCTCCGTGTGTGGGTATAAAGCGTTCTCGACAAACTCTTTATGCCACCGGGGACAGCCGTTAACAACCCCCTTCGTGAGAAATCCGGGCTAACGTCACGGCCGACATCCCACAAACGTTCTATGGCCCCGAGCAGTTCACCCGCGGCCGTGGGGCGCCCGAGCCCTTCACGCGCCAGATCTCTACGGCAGCGTTCGAAGCGCCCTTCGTGCTGCACGTCCGCAGCGGCGACGCGGCCGGGGCGAATCGGGTCTCCAGCGCGACCGTGCGCCTGGACGGCACCACCCTCCTCGGCCCGAGCGCCTTCAACCAGCAACAGAGCGAGTGGTCCCTTCCCGTCGCGCTGGGCAGCACCGCGGTGCTCTCCGTGTCGCTGGCGAGCAAGCCGGGCAGCTATCTCGAGATCTGGCTCCAGGGGAAGCGCTCGGGAACGCTCTTCTGCGAGGACGGTAGCCCGACCGCCATCGGGGACCTGCAGCAGGCCATCGCGGCCACGCCAGCTGGTGGAACGGTCCTCGTCTGCCCGGGGACGCACCGCGTTGCCGAAGTGCGAATCGCCAAGCCGCTCACGATCGAGGGGATCGGAGCCACGAAGCCCGTCCTTGACTTCGGCGGCCAATGTTGCGGCCTTCGGGTTGACGGCGCGGTTGGCGGCACCATCCGCATCCGCGGCCTCCAATTCCAGAACGGCAAGTATCAAGAGATCCTGCTCTCGGGATCGACCGACAGCGTGGTGATCGAAAAGTCCGAGTTCTATCCCGGTTCCGACTTGCCAGACGCTCCTTGGGGACTGTATGCCGGCATTGCTGTAGGGCCGGCCCTGTCGGTGCTGATTCAGGACAATGCGTTCCACGGCGGCGATGTCGGCGTGCACGTCCACGGGAGCAACGGGATCTCCATCCTCAACAACACATTCTCGAGCGAGAACTTCGCCCTCCATCTAGGAGACAACTCCGGCCTGCGCATCGCGGACAACACCATCTCCGGATGCGGACCGAACTACTGCATCGGGATCTTCGACAACCTCGCGCCCGCCGCTGGCAGCCTTACGGAGCTCCTGCGGAACTCCATCCATGTGAATTTCTCTCGGGCGACGAGAGAGGCCGTGTATCTGGGCACGGCCACCGCGCGGGTTGAAGGCAATGAAATCGTTGCGGCCGGGGGCTCAACGGATCCCGCCGATCCGTCGACTTGGCCGATCTGGGTTTCGGCCATCCACGTCGGAGGGAAGGTCACCCTCCTCGGCAATCGCATCAGCGGCGCATGGATCGGCCTCGTGTTCCAGGGGTCGGCCGTGAGTGCGACGGGCAGCGACAACACAATCTCCAGGGTTGGTTCGGTGCTGGCCCTTGGCGACGCGGCCGCTGTAACCCTGAACGGCAATGACTTCACCGGCTACAGTAGCCCGATTTCCATCTGGTACTCCACCAACACCATGGGTCCTGTATCTCTCAGGTGCAACTGGTGGGGCAGCACTGACGGACCGCAGAACGTCAACTGGGTTGCCGGGCAGTGGCCAACGATGTACACGCCCTGGGCGACACAGCCGATCGCGAATCAGCCCGCTGTGGCCTGCACACCCTGACCCGTCGAACCGGAGACATGATCATGTTGAGACTGAACCTCGGCTCCAACCACCTGTCCCTGATGACGGTGCTGGCGGCCGCAGCGCTCATAGGATGCCAGGATGCCACCGGGCCGCGTCGCGTGGCGCCGGCGGCCGCAGCGTACGACCTTGCGAGCGCGCCGATCCTCGAGACGTTCTATGGTCCCGAGCGATTCACCCGCGGCAAGGGAGCGCCCGAGACCTTCACTCGGCAGATCCCGACCGTTGGATTTGAAGCGCCCTTCGTGCTGCACGTTAGCAGCGGCGACGCGTCGGGCGCGAATCGGGTCTCCAGCGCCACCGTGCGCCTCGATGGCACCACCATGCTCGCGCCGAGCGCGTTCAACCAGCAACAGGGCGAGTGGTCCATTCCCGTCACGTTAGGCAGCACCGCGAAACTCTCCGTGACCCTTGCGAGCGCGCCAGGGGGCTATCTCGACATCTGGATCGAGGGCAAGCGGTCGGCCACGCTGTTTTGCCCCGATGGCCGGGCCGGCAGTGTGACTGATCTGCGACAGGCCATCGTTCAGACACCGCCGGGTGGCACCGTGCTCGTGTGCGACGGCTTGCATCTCGTCGACACGGTGCTGATCGACAAACCGCTGACGCTCCGGTCGCAGAATCCGGGCGGCGCGACCCTTGGCGACGCTGAGTCAGGAGGCAACGCGACTTCGGGGACGCCGATCATTCGGATCGACAAGGTTGCCTCTGGATTGGTGCGCATCGCTGACATCGCAATTGCCGTCACCGATCAGGGTATCCGGCCATTGGGTACGTTCGATCAGGTCGAAATCGACAGCGTGCATTTTTCCGGCGTCCCCGGCGCCAGTAATGTCGCGGTTGTCATCGGCGCGACCACCGTAACAGGCGCCCGCGTCGAAGTGACGAACAGCGACTTTAGCCAGCTGCAGCTGGGCGTGTGGCCCGTCAACGCAGTCGAGACCAACATAAGAAACTCGCGGTTCGATCGCTTCAGTGGCGGCGCCGCCGACTATTCCAACGGCAATACCGCGACGACGCAGTCGTTCGGTCGCATCGAAGACAATGTGTTCACGAACTGCGGACCGAGCGGTTGTATTCGCGTGCTGACCACGGGAGCGGTGCTCGTCGCCCGGAACCAGCTCCAAGCGATGAACCAGCCGATGGCGAGCGGCTCCTACGGCGCGATCACAGTGATGGCGGGGATCGTCGACCCGAACGCGGCGCCGAAAATCATCGAGGACAACGTCATCACCTCGGCTCGCACTTCCTCCCCGGAGATGACCCCGCAGGGCTGGATGTTCCAGACCGGCATCTGGGTGGGCGATCAGAACACAGTGACTCACGTGGTACGCCGGAACCGCATCACGAATGTTTACAGTGGTCTGACCGCGACGGCCAATGTCAGCGCGATGGACAACACGTTCAACGGCGGCGTGTATGCCTTTCAACAGATTACCGCACGCGCAGTGACGTTTCAGCGCAATGACGCGGTCGGGCTCTTGAGTTCGTTTACCGCTCCCAACACAGGCGGGAACTATCAGTGCAATTGGTGGGGGTCGGCCAGCGGTCCAGTGACACCGCCCGGCAACGTCGCCACGAGCACGTACGCACCGTGGGCGACGCAGCCGATCGCCGGGACCAGCGTGAGCTGCGATCCGGCGGCGGCGATCATGGCCGTGCGCGTCTGTTCCACAGCCGTCGACGGTGGTCCCATGACGGCAGCGACTTTCTCGCAGGCGTACAACCTCGTCGCAGTTGGCGGCACGATATCCTTCTGCGCGGGGACGCATATGGTGTCGAATGCGTCGATCGACAAGCCGCTCACCGTCACGTCGGAGAGCGGCGCCATGGCGACGCTTGATGGAGGTTCGGGACCGGGAGGTCAGGTGTTCTTCGTCGGCAACGTCACTCCCGGGGGCACGGTGAACATCTCACGGCTCCAGTTCTTCGGTGGGATGTATTCCAACGTATTCCTCGGCAACAACGCCGGGAACGTGAACGTGTCGTCGAACGAATTCCACCCGCCGCAGACCGGACCGTACGGCGGCACCGTCGGTTGGCTCTCGGGCCTGCAGTTAGGCGGGACCGGCATGGGCGCGGTGAATGTCGTCGACAACACATTCGTCGACGGGGACGTCGGGTTCCACATCAACAGTCCGTCAGGGTCGCCCACCCTTCGCGGCAATACCTTCCTGAACCAGAACAACTCGTCGATCCATATCGCCGGCCCGAGGCCGGGGCCGATCGTGATCGAACGAAATACGTTCCGTGGCTGCGGCACGAACTGGTGCCTGTTCACACAGCACGGGGTGACGGCCGTGGGCAATACCATTGAGATCCCCACGGGCCGCTCGACTTACGCTCCGCTCCGCATCGACAACTTCAGCGGCGGCACCTCCGTGGTGAGCGACAACGTGATCACCGGCTTGTTCAGCGGCGCCGACCGCGGTTTGGACGCCAACTACTCGATCCGCGGTCGTGCGATCCAGGTTTACGGCGATGGCCGGATTGACCGCAACAGGATCACCTATGCTTACAACGGAATCGGCGCTTCCAATGCTACGCTTACGGGCGGCGACAACGTCATCGAGCACACGTACGCGCCATTCGCCAGCGGGGGCAGTCCGTCGAGCAGTACGATCGCCATGACGCGCAACGACCTGCTCGACTATGTCGTGACGCTCGATGCGTCCTGGGCCTTCTCGGCCGTGAACCTCACGTGCAACTACTGGGGGAGTGCATCCGGTCCGACGGGCATCACGGGATCGTCATCGTGGTACACGCCTTTCTCGAAGCAGCCGATCGCCAACCAGTTGGGCGTCGTCTGTCCGTGAGGAATCCCTTCGCCAACCGAAATTCCGGCAGCTTTCTCTGCCACACGGGAGTCACATCCACCGCCCGGCGGGCGACCGCTTGAAACCGCAGCGTCCCCACCATACACTCTGTTTCCATAACGGCTGTCTCCGTGTGTGGGTATAAAGCGTTCTCGACAAACTCTTTATGCCACCGGGGACAGCCGTTAACAATCCCTCTCGTGAGAAATCCGGGCTAGCGGCAGATGGCAGATACCGGAAGGCGGACATTACCTTCCGGTATACATGTCGCTCCTCGAACTCTACGACCGCTCGCTGATCGGCCGCCGCGACCGGGCGGCGATCGAGTACGATCGCCCCGGCGGCGGACCCGCATCGCTGACGTTCGGCGAACTCGACGCGCGCAGCAACCAGCTCGCGCAGCTGCTGCTCACTCGCGGACTGAAGCGCGGCGACCGGCTCGGATTCTACCTGGTCAACAGAATCGAGATCATCGACCTCTGGATCGCCTGCATGAAGCTCGGCGTGATCGTCGTGCCGATCAACGTGCTCTACAAGGAACGCGAGATCCGGCACATCGTGAGCGATGCGGAGCCCGTCGCGGTGGTCACGACGACCGCGCAGATGGCGGCGTTTCCGGCGGGGCTCGCTTGCTGGGACGTCGAGGCGCTGAGCGCCGAGGCGGCCGCGATGCCGGACGATCGACCGTCGGTGGAGCTCGACGCCTCCACGCCCGCCGCACTCGTCTACACCTCCGGCACGACCGGCGCGTCGAAGGGCGCGATCCTCACGCACGGCAACTTCG
>DATCGU010000264.1:0-12663 GCA_036508735.1 Gemmatimonadaceae bacterium | reverse complement strand
GAAGCGGTCGCGATGCGTTCCGCCTCCTCCTCGCGGCGCACCTTCTTCTGCTTCGCCCGGTGCACGAGCCACGAGAGGATGATGCTCACCTCATACAGCCCGTACAGCGGGATGAAGAGCATGAGCGTCGAGATGATCATGTCGCCGGGCGTGATGATGGCCGACAGGATCAGCATGGCGACGAACGCGTGCCGCCGGTACTTCGACAGGAAGCGGGGGGTCACCAAGCCGATCGCGGTCAGCAGCAGGATCAGGATGGGGAGTTCGAAGACCGCGCCAAACGCGAGCGTCAGCGTGACGGCGAAGGAGAAGTACTCGGACGCCGAGATCATCTGCTGCAGCGATCCGGACGAAATGCCCCCGAGCAGGCTGAGCATGACGGGCAGCACCCACGTGACGCAGAGTGCGCAGCCGCCGAGAAAGAGGAGGAGCGCCCCGGCCAGCAGCGGGATGATGACCCGCTTCTCGTGCGCATGCAGCGCCGGCGACAGGAAGGCCCACACCTGGTAGCCGATGACCGGGCTCGCGAGAACGAGCCCGACCGCGAACGACACCTGCATCAGGATCGTGAAGGGGTCGGCGGGATGCGTGTAGATGAGCTTCCCGCCGTGTAGATAACCCTTGGCCGGGAGGGCGAGCAGGCCGATGACGTCAAAGTTGCTGACGAGGGTGAACGCCAGGGCGAAGGCGATGAGGAGCGCCGCGCCGCTCCAGATCAGCCGCCACCGCAGTTCCTCGAGATGATCGAGGAACGGCATCTCCGATTGTTCCTCACGCTTCCTTTCCGCCACGCCGCGCTCCCGGGCCGCTACTTCAGATCCCGCAGCATGTAGGCCGCGAGCGAGGCTGCATCCGACTTGGGGTACTTGTCGAGCACCAGCTGCAGGAGCACTCGGGCCTGCTTCGTCTGTCCGGCGACCTTGAGCCCGACCGCGCGCTTGTAGATTGCCGTCGGTGCCTGATCCGACGCGGGATACTTCTCGGCGACGAGCGCGTACACCGAGTCCGCCTCCACCGCGCTGCCGGCGGCGGCGAACGCCTCGGCGATGCCGAACTGCGCATCCGGGGCCAGCTCCGACGACGGGTACTGCGTGAGGAGATCGCCGTACGCGGCTCGTGCGGCCGAAAACGCGCCGCGCGTCAGCTGCTGCCGACCGAGGTCCCTCAACTGATACGGACCCGGAGGCGGAGTCGCCGGTGGGACGGCCGACGGCGGCACCGCTCCCGGTGCGACCGCCGCAGGCGCCACCACAGGCGGCTCGTTCGCCCGCGCCTCCATCTGCACGCGCAACGCATCCACCTGCTTGCGGCTCTGGCCGGTCAGTTCCTGGATGGTAAGGAGCTGCTGCTGGACATCATGCATCGACATCGCCACGTCACCCTGGAAGCGCTGCAGCGTGGTCGTGGCAAGCCGCAGCGAATCGGCCACGGCGCCGAGGGCCTGTGTGATCTGGCGCAGCTGCACGCCCTGCAGGGTGTCGGCGCGGGCGGCACGGGCGGCGGCCGCCTGCAGCGTGCCGATGTCGCTTTGCAGGACACGCACGTCTCCGCGCGTGGCAAAGCACGCCCCGGCCGTCAGGATGACGGCCGGAGCGATCAACCGGCGAATGACACGAGCGGTCACGGGTTGGGCAGCTTCAGCGGGTTGCCGCCGGCGATGATCTCGAACTCGTCGCGGCGGTTCTTGGCCCACGCGTCCTCGTTGTCCTGCGCCACCGCGGGGCGCTCCTCGCCAAAGCTCACGACGTCGATGCGTGACTCGGCGATGCCACGCGCCACGAGGTAGCGCCTCACTTCGGCGGCGCGACGCTGGCCAAGGGCCAGGTTGTACTCGTCCGAGCCGCGGTTGTCCGTGTTGCCCGCCACGCGGATCCGCATGTCCGGATTGGCCTGGAACAGGGGGATCTTGGCCTCGATCGTTGCCTTCTGGTCGTCGCGGATGTCCGACTTGTCATAGTCGAAGTACACCGGCGTGACAAAGGCGGCACGGGCCGAGGCGGCCGCAGCGGCCAACCGGTTGGTGGCGTCGCGGGCGGCCTTGTCGGCAGCGGCCTTGGCCGCGGCAGCGGCAGCGGCGTCGGCAGCGGCCTTGCGGGCGGCGGCGGCAGCGTTTGCCGAATCCTGGTTGAACGGCTTCGCGACCGGCACCGGCGTGGGGGACACGACCGGCTTCTTCTTGCAGGCGGTGGTCGTCACGGCCGAGAGCGCGAGTACCGCGAGGGCGAACGAGCGAAAGCGAGCATGCATGACGGGATCTCCAGTGGGGGTAACACGAATGCGACTACGGTTGTTCCATCCGCGGTGACCACGCGGCCATGCGGGCAATACCAGCGCCACGCGTCAACTGCCGCGAGCGCCCTGACTCCGTGTCGAGCACCCAGAGCTGCTTGGCGCCCGAACGCGTCGACGTGAACACCAGGTGCCTTCCATCGGGCGCCCACGACGGGTCCTCGTTGCGCGCGTCGCCGGTGAGCTGGCGAATCTTGCGATCCCGCACGCTGATCACCATCACCTGCAGGTTTGCGCCTTCCTGCGACGTGAATGCGACGTTCCGGCCGTCGGGCGACCAGTCGGGACTTGAGCGATAGGGCTGGTCTCCGCTGGGTATCTCGGTCAGCAACTCCGCATTCGTTCCATCCGCATCGGTAATATACACCTCAGGGTGACCCAGTCGACCCGAGATGAAGGCGATCTTGCGGCCGTCCGGACTGAAGCTTGGCGACGACGTCGGGCTCCCCCGCCCCACGGTCACCCGGCGCGGCGCATCGCCGCCGAACGCCGACACCGCGTACAGGTCGGTGCCATCGTCGCCCGACGAGAATACGAGGGTGCTACCATCGGGAGAGAAGGCCGGCGTGATGTTCGTCCCCCCGAGGTCGCGGAGGCGCCGCGACTGCCCGGTCACCAGGTCGCGAACCGCGATGTGCGTGCCGTCGTTGGCCATCTGCGCGTACGCGAGATAACGTCCCGTCGGGTGCCACGCCGGCGACAGCGCTGCCGCACCGGCGTCGAGAGCCTGCAGGGTTGCCCCGTCCGAGTCGACAATCCAGAGGCGCTGGTCGCGCACGAAGGCGACACGCGTGGCGGCGACGCCGCGCGTCGAGGTGATCCAGCGCTCGATCTCGTCGCTGGCGCGGTGCACGGCCATGCGCCAGGCCGGCGAGAGCGGCGCGGCGCCGCCCAGGGCGAAGTCGCCGACGTTGAGCACCGCCTTCGCGACGACATCGTGAACAGCCACATGGAGCGAACCCTGCGGCGTCATCGACGCCTGCACGATGGCGCGCGCCGTGAGCCTGGCGTAGAGGTCGTAGTTGAGGGCCCCCGACGGCGGCGGGCCGGCCTCGGCGCTCACTAGGGTGACGCGGTCACCGAAATCGAGGTCGCGACTGATCATGGCCCGCACAGAGTCTCCGGCCGGACCGGCGACCGCGGTCACGAAGACGCCGATCCGCGACGACGGGTCATAGGTGATGCCGATCCGCACGCCCACCGGGATGGTGTCCTGCGCGCTCAGGCGCACCGCGAACAGACACAGGACTCCGATGGCTCTTATGGCTCGATTCATCAACGCAGTGTTTTCGGGTCGAAACTGAAGATCACAGGGAGCACATCATCCATGAAGCCGGCCGGGAGCGGTCCCCAGGCCTTTTGAGCGGCCGCGGCTTCCACGGCCCCCTGACATTCCAGGTCGAACGCATACGAACCGCTGCGCTGCAGGAAGCGAAACCCGCCGGTCGAGCCGTCACGCCGGATCAGGAAGAAAACCTCCGCCGTGCGCGGCGACTTGTCGGCCGGAGCGAAGTTCAGTCGCACCTGCCGGACGATATTCTGCAGATACCCCGGGAAGGGAAAGTCGATCCCTTCGGTGCGGATGTTCGCAACGTCGGTACCAGGTCCCCCCACGGCGCCGCCGCCGGCGCGCGCCGCAGCTTCCCGGGACTTGGTCGGTGTGGGCGTCGCCTTCGTCGCCGGCGGCGTTTTCGCCCCGGGTTTCGCCTTGGGTGCCCTGATGGACACCGCATTGTCCACGGGCTTGGGCGCCGCCTTTGCCGGTTCCGGCTTGGCGGCGTCCGTCGGCAGGGGCTCGCTGGTCACCACGCCAACCGCCGGCGCGCCGGGTGGCGCGGCGATCAGTTCAACCCGGTACATCGGCGGCAACGGGACGCTGCCGCCGGAGCGCGAGATCACGAGTGCGGTGATAGCAAGACCATGCAGCACCGCCGACATGACGATCGGCCCGGCGATGCTCGAGCGGGCCTGGACGCGGATCACGGCTGGACGGTCTCCGGTTCGGTGACGAGCCCGACGTTCACGATGCCGGCCTTCTGGATGGTGGCCAGCACCTGCGCGACGATGCCGTAGGGCGCCCCGCGGTCGGCGCGCACATACACCCCCTCCTTTCCGGCCCTGGACGACAACGCCTTGAACGTCGACTTGAACTCGGACAGCGACATGGCCGTCTCGTCGGCATAGACGCGACCGCTCGCGGTGATGCTCACCACCAGGCCGCTCTTGGGCGCGAGCGCGCGCGCCGACGTCCTGGGAAGCGTCACGTCCACCCCGCCCTGCATCAACGGCGCCGTGATCATGAAGATGATGAGCAGCAGCAGAATCACGTCGATCAGCGACACGACGTTGATGTCCGCGTTGAGCGGCGTCCGTTCCCCATGCGTGCGGCGGCGCACGCTAGACGCGCCCCTCGCGGGCCATCAGCGCAATGATCTCCGAGCCGAAGCCCTCGAGCTCGCCGTCGAAGCGGTTGAGCCGCGCGGCGAAGATGTTGTAGGCGAAGGTCGCGGGGATCGCGACGGCGAGCGCCGCCGCCGTGGCGATGAGCGCCTCCGCCACGCCCGGGGCCACGGCACCGAGATTCCCCGACCCCTTGATGGCCACCTGGAGGAAGGCGTCGATGATGCCGAGCACGGTGCCGAACAGGCCGATGAGCGGGCTCGCCGAGCCGATGACGGCCAGCGACGGGATGTAGCTCCCCAGCACGCCACGCTCGGAAGTCGTTTCGGCGTCGAGCAGCAGGCGCATGGCCTCCACCTGCGACGCACGCAGCGGGCGCGTGGCGCCGTCGTCGTCGCGGAGCGACGTGTCCTGCAGGAAGTTCACGGCGCGGGCGAAGAGCCGGTTGAACGCGGACGGTGGCGCCTTGCGCGCCATCGCGACCGCCTGATCCAGTTTGGTGGCGCGCGCGAAATCGCGCATGAACGCCTTCGATGCCCGGTCCATCCGCCGGAACTCGATCCACTTCGCCAGCATGATTCCCCAACTGTAGAGCGAGAGAAGCAGCAGCAGGGCCAGAACCACCTTGGTGGCGAGAACGGAGTTGGTGATCAGCTCCAGCGGAGTGGTGGGAATGGCGGAAGTCTGCATGCTCGCGGGCGAGTGGAAGATGGGTGCTTGGCGTTAGGTGCTGGGTGCTAGGTGCTAGGTGCTAGGTGCCAGGTGCCAGGTGCTAGGTGCTAGGTGCTAGGTGCGAGACACAGTGTCTAGCTCCTGGCGCCTTGCGCCTGGCTACTAGCGCCTCAGTCCTGCAAAATAGTCGAACGTTTCCTTCAGCCCCTCGTCGAGCGCGCGCGCCGGCTTCCAGCCGAGGACGCGCTGCGCCTTGTCGATGCGGACTGAGGAGCGGAGCTGCTCCCCGGGACGCGCCGGTGCAAACTCGATGCTCGCCTTGCGGCCGCTCACTCGCCGCAGCGTCTCGGCGAGCGTCAGTACGTCGGTCTCGATGGCAGTGCCGATGTTCATGGCCCGCTCATCCAGACGGCCGACGGCCGGCAGCGCCGCCGTGGCCGCCGCCGCGTTGGCCGCGGCGACGTCGCCGACGAACACGTAGTCGCGCGTCTGCCGCCCGTCGCCGAAGACTGTCAGCGGCTTGCCATCGAGGATGCGATTGCAGAAGATGGCCACCACACCGGCCTCGCCATGCGGATCCTGCCGCGGCCCGTAGACGTTGGCGTAGCGCAGCACCACGCCCTCGATGCCGTGCAGGCGCCCGTAGTAGGCGAGGTAGTGCTCGACGGCGAGCTTGGCAATGCCGTACGGTGATTCGGGGTCCTTGGCGATGTCCTCGGCGTTCGGCGGCGTCACGAAATCGCCGTAGATGGCACCGCCGGTCGAGGCGAAGATGAAGCGCGGGGGCCGGGGGGGCCGGGGCGCGGCGCGCACGGCCTCGAGAAGGTTCAGCGCGCCGAGAATGTTGATGGACGCGTCATGGACCGGGTCGGCGACGCTGCGCCGGACGTCGATCTGGGCGGCGTGGTGGTGAACGACGTCGAAGCCACCCTGCCGCACGAGCGCCGCGGCCTCGGGAGAGCGGACGTCAAGCTGGACCAACTCCGCGCCCGACGGCACGTTGGCCAACCGGCCGGTCGAGAGGTCGTCGAGGATGACGACCTGGAATCCGCGGTCGAGCAGGGCATCGGCGACGTGCGACCCGATGAACCCTGCGCCGCCGGTGATCAGGGCACGTGGTGACATGAGCAAAAACTAACCCGTGGCGACGGGCAACGCCCCCACTCAGGGCATCTTCGCCGTGATCCGCCCGGGCATGTCAACGGCGAGCTCCCCCTGCGAGCGGCGCAGAATGATCGCGGAGACGCCGAACGGCGTCACGCGCAGCACCTGCACCACCGCGGCCGCCTCGGGAGCGCGCACCTCACCGTTCGCGCCCTCTCCAAGCGACGCGAGCAGCGTCACCTGGTCACCAGTCACGAAACCGTCCTTCGCGGTGGACTTGAGGATCACGTAACCGCCAAGTTGCGCGATGATCGGACGGTCCACCATCCACGCGAGCGTGGTCGCCTTGCCGAACTCGACCGCCGCGGGGAACTGGTCGCGGCGCGGGATCAGGGAGTCGATGGGCACGACACCCTGTCCTTCCTCGACCGAGCGGAATCGAAGCAGGATCACGGCACGCGTCTCGCCCTTGCCGGCATCTCCCGCAATCTGGATGACTGCCGTGGGAATCACGACCTGGCCCTGGCCGAAAAGCACCGGGCCGAGCGTGTAGGTCAGGAAGCGTTCTCCGTTTACTCGCCTGCCGCCTGCCGGAAGGTCAATGAACATCGGCTCCTGCGACTGCAACGCCCGCAGTTCGAGTTGCATCGTGACGACCTGCGATTCGGCGGTCGCGCGAACACGGCCGGCGCCGGGAGGGCCGCCCTCCGCCTCGACCCACGGCGCCTCGAGGTACTCACCCGCACGCACGGCACTGTGCGACGCCATCAGTGCCAGTCCCTGCCTCGCGTTCCGCGCGCGACGATAGCGCCGCGGATCGAAGATCGTCGTCGAGTTGGTGTCGGTGGGAGCCGCTTCCGCCGGTCCAGCCGAGGCGGCGACGCCCCTGGGTAGCGTGAGTATTTCGCCGGGATAGATCCAGTGCGGATCTTCAATCACTGCGGTGTTCAGCCGGTAGATCTCCGGCCACAGGTACGCGTCCCCGAGATACAGCTTGGCAAGGTCCCACAGCGTGTCACCGCGCTTTACGGCGTGCGTCGCGGGCGCCGGCTGTGTTGGTTGCAGTCTTGCGGCGACCGGTGGCTGGGCGGGCTGCTGCGCCCCGAGGAGGGAAGCGGCGCCGAGGACAGCGAAAGCGATGATTGAAGCGCGGAAACGGGCCATGGACGGGTCCGGTCGACGGTGAGGTCGTAGGTAAGCATGGCAGTCGCCGCTCCTACCCTCAAGGGAGGAACGGACGCCAACTGAACTATGGACGAACGAGGTCGAAGAAGGTTGCGTGGAACGCTACTTGCTGTTCACGGTGATGTTGAGGAGTCCCTGGCCCGACGCACCATCGGTGCACCCGGCCACTGTCAGCTTGAAGGTGAAGGTGGGCTGGCTGACGGCCCCATACTCGATATGCCTGATCCCGGTGGCGCCGGCGGCGATTGTCTCGAGTGGCAGGCGATCCGGCAGGGTAACGACGTCCACCGCGCGGTCGGCCCGGTTGACGATTTGGTACGCGTTTCCCGCCGCAAGCGTCACCGTGTTCGGGTTGGCCTCGGGACAAAAACCCGTCCAGGCCGCGAGAAGCCCGCTCGGCTGATACGTGTCGGTTGCGACTGTCGGGCCGAGGGTGACCGTGGTGGTCACCAGGGTGGCCGGCGCTGTGCTCGAACCCGAGGACCCACAGGCAGCGGTCATCACGATGAGGATGCTGGCGAACGCGCGGGCGATCATGAGGAGCTCCCGGAGAATCTGGGTGGTACGATACGCCGCATTCAGGTGGGTGGACAGGCCGCCGTTCGCTGGCGGCAGACGCCAGAGGGTCCGTCCCGAGCCTTCCGAACGGACCCTCTATCGTCCATCGACCATTGTCAATTGCCCGCCAGCTCAGAACGGCAGATCATCCTCCGCCTCGAGCCCACCCGGAAACTCCTCAAAGTCCCCCGATGGCGGGCTGCCAACTTCGCTCTTGGCCGGGGACGCGGTGCGCGAGCGCGACGGAGCGCTGCCACCGTCGAAGTCGCCGCCGCCCTTGCCGCCAAGCAGCATGATCTCGCGGACGTTGATCTCCGTGACGTACTTGGTCTGGTTTTCCTTGTCCTGGTACTGCCGGTACTCGACGCGCCCCTCCACATAGAGCTTCTCGCCCTTCTTGCAGTAGCGCTCGATGATGTCGGCCAGCCCGGTGCCCGGTCCCTTGGAATTCCAGGCGACGCACTTGTGCCACTCGGTCTTCTCCTGCTTCTCGCCCCCTCCCTGCCCGCCCCACGAGCGGCTGGTGGCCAGCGAGAACGAAGCCACCTTGCTGCCGTTCGACGTCGTGCGGATCTCCGGATCGGCTCCGAGATTCCCAATCAGCATCACCTTGTTCAAGCTGCGACTCACAACTCCTCCCGTGGTATGAAGTCCGTACGTCGTCGTTGATGGTAAAGATACCCGCGCCGCGGGCCACAACCAGTAACACGCCAATCGGTGCGCATCACCGCACTCACCCGAGGTCGCGACGCAGGACGAGGGCGTCCTCCTCGGGATTCCGGTAGTAGGCCTTGCGCCGCCCCACCTCGTGGAACCCGCGGCTCGCATACAGCCGCCGCGCCGCCTCGTTGGAGGCGCGCACATCGAGAAACATCACCAGCGAACCCTCCTCGTGCGCTTCCTGCAGCGCGGCATCGAGCAGCAACGTCCCCAGCCCCGATCCGCGGCGCTTGGGATCGACGGCCAGGTTCGCCAACTCGCACTCCTCGCCCGCCATCCAGACCACGGAGTAGCCGACAATACCGTCCTCCTCGTCCTCCGCGACGTTGATGCGCACGAACGTGCGGGCCAGCGACTGGCGAAAGCTCTGCAGCGACCACGGGTCGGCGAACGATGCGCGCTCGATGACGTCGACTGCGGCGAGGTCGAGCGGCAGCGCGTGCCGTATGATGGCCACTACCCGTCTGCCAGCGGCCGCCCGTGCGCCGCCTCCCACTTCACCTGCGCCTCGGCGAGCCGGCCGTACGAGGGTTCCCATCCGTCGAGCGCCACCGGACCCGCGGCCAGGCAGGCCCAGAGCATCGCCGCCACCCCCCGGGCGTGCGGAAACCGCGGCGCTGGCTCGAGCGGTCCGACCACCGGCGCACCCGCGGCCGCCAACTGCTCAGGCGTGGCCAACGCCAGGTTCCCTTCGGTGCTCACCGTCCCGTCCGCGTGCACCCTGACCGACTGCGCATACCGTTCGCCGCGCATGGCGTCGAGGGCGGCGACGTAGCGCCCGCGAGGCAACGCGGGGTCGGCCCCCGCCACCACGAGCGCGAGCGACGAGACCGTGAACAGCGGCACGCCGGCGCCGTGCGCGATCCCCTTGGCAATGCCCGCGACGATGCGGAGCGACGTGAAGGCGCCGGGCCCAGCCCCGCAGACCACGCGCTGGACGTCGCGTGGCACCGCACCGGCGCCGGCGAGCGCGGCGAGAACCGCCGGCATCAGGCGTTCCTCGTGTTCGCCACGCATCACCGCCTCGCCCACGGTAACGACGACACCGTCACGCAGGACGGCCACCGTCCCCAGGTAGGTGGACGCATCGATGGCCAGCGTCAGGCCGGACGCGCTCACCACGTGACCCGTCGTCGTGAGTCGTCCGCGTCCACGTGCGCCAGCGTGATGGCCAGCGCATCGGAAGGAATGAGCGTCGCGGCGCGGTCGGGCCACTCGATGACGGTCAGCGCCGGTTCGACGAACAACGATTCCCAGCCGAGGTTGGCCAACTCGTGCGGGCCGTTGATGCGATAGAGGTCGAGGTGGAAGAAGCGCTGGCGCTCGCGGGTGACGTACTCATGCACGAGTGCAAAGGTCGGGCTCGTCACCGGCTCGACCACGCCGAAGCCGCGCCCCATCGCCCGCGTCAGCGTGGTCTTGCCCGTGCCAAGATCGCCGCTGAGCGTGATCAGGCACGGCAGCGATCGCATGGCCGCCGCGCCGAGCGCCACGCCGAACGCCGTGAGCTCGTCGACGGTCATCAGCTGGTCGCCATGCGGCGCCGCGGGAGGCAGGAATGTCGTCACGTCAGCGCCCGGGCCGCCACGGGGCCGGGCGGCGGCGTCCGGCGGCGTCGGCGCCGCCGCTTCGCTCGCCCATCGCCGTCTTGATCTCGAACAGCTCGTCGCGCAGCCGCGCCGCCGTCTCGAAGTCCAGGTCCCGGGCGGCCTGCTTCATCTCGTCCTCGAGCCGCTTCACCAGCCCCGGCAGGTCGTCGGTGTTGTAGTGCGCCGCGGCCTCCGCCACCTTGCGCTGCTTCTTCGTGCCGGCACGCTCCGCCTCGCGCCCTTCGCGCTCGTCGCGCGCGTCGGCCACCCGGGTGAGCACGCGGATCTGA
The DNA here is from genome assembly GCA_036508735.1 of Gemmatimonadaceae bacterium. Lineage (GTDB taxonomy): Bacteria > Gemmatimonadota > Gemmatimonadetes > Gemmatimonadales > Gemmatimonadaceae > PNKL01. The sequence continues at coordinate 1,856 of DATCGU010000264.1, read as the reverse complement.
TCGGTGCTCTTCGTCACGCTGCGCGGCACGATGCCATGTTTGCGGTTGTGCGCCTCCTGCACCGCACGGCGGCGGTTGGTCTCGTCCATCGCGCGCTGCATCGAGCCGGTGATGCGGCCGGCGTAGAAGATCGCCCGTCCCTCGACGTGCCGGGCGGCACGCCCCACCGTCTGGATGAGTGACCGGTCGGAGCGCAGGAAGCCTTCCTGGTCGGCGTCGAGAATCGCCACCAGCGAGACCTCCGGCAGGTCGAGCCCCTCGCGCAGGAGGTTGATGCCCACCAGCACGTCGAACTCGCCGAGCCGCAGGCCGCGCACGATCTCCATGCGTTCGATGGCGTCGATGTCGGCGTGCATGTACCGCACCCGCACGCCCATCTGCTGCAGGTAGTCGGTGAGGTCCTCGGCCATGCGCTTGGTAAGCACCGTGACGAGCACGCGCTCGCCCTTTCGCTCGCGAATCCGGATCTCGCCCAGCAGGTCGTCCACCTGTCCCAGCACGGGCCGGATCTCGAGCTGGGGATCGACGAGGCCGGTCGGGCGAATGATCTGCTCGACGACAACACCCTGCGACAACTGCAGCTCGAGGTCCGCCGGCGTCGCCGACACGAAGATCGCGCGCGGCGTCAGCGTGAGGAATTCGTCGAACATGAGCGGGCGGTTGTCGAGCGCGCTCGGCAGGCGGAAGCCGTACTCCACCAGGGCCGCCTTGCGCGAGCGGTAACCACCGAGCATGCCGCCGACCTGCGGCACGGCCACGTGCGACTCGTCGACGACGACGAGGAAATCGGCCGGGAAGTAGTCGAACAGGACCGCCGGGCGCTCGCCCGCGCCGCGCGTGGAGAGGTGCCGCGAGTAGTTCTCGATGCCGGCGCAGGTCCCGATCTCGAGCAGCATTTCGATGTCGAAATGGGTGCGCGACTCCAGGCGCTGCGCCTCGAGCAGCTTGCCCGCCTCGCGCAGCGCGGCCAGGCGCTCGCGCAGCTCCACCTGGATCAGCCCGATGGCGCGCTCGAGCAGCGGGCGTGACGTCACGAAGTGCTTGGCCGGGTAGATGGCCGCGCGCTGGAGCGGCGTGACCGTCTCGCCAGTCATCGGGTTGATCTTCGAGATGCGCTCGATCTCGTCACCCCACATCTCCACGCGCACGGCCTGCTCCTCGTACGCCGGGAAGATTTCGACCGTGTCGCCGCGCACGCGAAAGGTGCCGCGCTCGAAGGCGACGTCGTTGCGGCCATACTGGATCCTGACGAGGCCGCGCAGGATCTCGTCGCGCGCGCCCTTCTGCCCCACCTCGAGGTGCACCATCTGCTCGCGGTACTGCACCGGGTCGCCGAGGCCGTAGATCGCCGAGACGGTCGCGACGATGATGACGTCCTCGCGCTCCATCAGCGAGGAGGTGGCCCGCAGCCGCAACCGGTCGATGTCCTCGTTGATCGACGCGTCCTTCTCGATGTACGTGTCGCTGCTCGGCACGTACGCTTCGGGCTGGTAGTAGTCGTAGTACGAGATGAAGTATTCGACGGCGTTGTTCGGGAAGAACGACTTGAGCTCGCCGTACAACTGGGCGGCGAGCGTCTTGTTGTGCGAGAGCACGAGCGTCGGCCGGCCGTGATTCCGGATCACGTTGGCGATCGTCATCGTCTTCCCGGAACCGGTGACGCCGAGGAGCGTCTGGAAGCGGTCGCCGCGCGCGATGCCGGCGGTCAGTTCGGCGATCGCCCGGGGCTGGTCGCCGGCCGGCTGGAAGGGGGCTTGGAGGTCGAAGGCGGGCACGCCCAAATATACAGTTTCGGGAAATGTTCGGTAGAGGCCAGAAGCTAGGTGCTAGGTGCTAGGTGCTAGGTGCTAGGTGAT
>DATCGU010000263.1:0-4262 GCA_036508735.1 Gemmatimonadaceae bacterium | reverse complement strand
TCCGCTCGCCGCTATTTCTTCCTGCCGAACACCTCCACGTTCTTGTACTCCTTGCCGGCGGCATTCGTCCCCCAGCTGGTGCTGGTCATCGACGTCCCATCCCTCGAGGTCACACGCTGCGTGTGGATGACCACCTTGCCGCCCTTCTTTTGCGTGGACTCAACCGTGCGGTCGTCGACTCGTCTCACCATGATGGAATCCGCGTCGGAACTGCCGGTCATCGGAGCGTACTTCCCATCGAAGTGGACGGTGAAGTTGGTGCTCACATGCTTCCCTTGGGCGTCAACTCCTCTCGACAAAAACGTGTAGCCATTCTCGATGTAGACGTACCTCCGCCAGGAACTCTTCGGCGCCGGGCCGGGTCTGTACGTCGAGTGCCCGACGTCGAGTTCCCACTCTCCGTACTCGGAGCCCATCTTATTCTGCGCCGACGCGGCGGCCGCAGCGCCGACCATCGCGAGCATGGTGCCGAGCACGAGCATTCGGGTCTTCGTCCGCATCCTGCCATCCTTCCCCAAGCCAGGGGGGCGTAAGGGCTTTGGCGATGACCGTCCGGGCCTCGCCGTCACTCGGGAGGTCAGAGCATGCAGCGCCCAGGCCCCGCACGCAAGCAAGATCGGGCTGGGCAGCACGATCGGGCCGGTGGCGCTGCACCTTCCTGCGGTAGGGCCGCCGAATTGCGACCGCCGCCGTGAGCGGAAAGCACACGGCGGCGGCGCACTGCCATCAGCGAGTCAACGTTACGGAATCTGCTCGCCGGCGGGCGGAACCGGTGCGTTGGGCGGGGGAACCTGACCCCGCAAAGGACGCTGCGGATTACGCGGGCGTCCGGCCATCGGAGGCTGACCACCCATGCCCTGGCCCATACCGGGACCCATGCCCTGACCCATGCCCTGACCCATGCCCCGACCCATTCCACCACCCATCGGCCGTCCACCGCGCTGCTGCGCGCGGTTCATCCCCTGCTGACGCAGGGCCTCGACCCGACGGAACATCTGCTCCTGCATGCCGAGGTACTTGGCCCGCTGCATGGGCGTCAGGAACCCGGCCAGTTCCTTCTGCTCCTGCTCGATGCTCTCGAAACGCTGCCGCTGGATCTGCAGCATGCGGTCGAGTGCCGCCGAAACCTTGGCCTGGTTCGCCGTGTCACCGGCGATCATCAATTCACGCATGCCCATGCGGGCGTCGCGCTCCTGGCCGACGAGCAGGTGACGGCGCTCCTCGAAGCGCTTGTTCGTGGCCTGCAGCTTGCCAAACTGATCGTCGCTGAGGTTCAGGTTTTTCTTCAGCGCCGCGCCAATGCGATCGCCAATCCTCTGCTCGAGCTGGGCGCGATTGGGCCGCCCCATCTGGCCCATCTGGCCCATTTGCCCCTGCGCACCTGCCGCAGGCTGCTTCGGGCGCTGCGGCGTGGCCTGCCCCGCGGCCGGCGGATTCTGGGCCACGGCAACACTAGCGACGAGGCCGAGCGCGGCTGCCACACGATACATGGACATCATAGAGACTTGCCTCCTTCCTTCAATGAGATGATCGGAGTCATCGACTCGGGATTCGTACTGGGCAGTGTCTTCACCGAATCCAACTGCCCCAAGAGAGACTGCAGGTCGTCCAGCGACAGGTCCGACAGGCCACCACCGAACGTGATGCCATCCTCTGACTGCGCGGGCAACACCGCGGCCGTCGTCTCCGGCACCACCACGCTGGACGAGTCGGCCACGTGCTGGTCCGTTGTGCCGCGAGCGCGGTGCCACAGGGCGCTGCTGCCCACGGCAAGCACGAGCGCCGCCGCCGCAGCGTACTTCCACGCACCCGCCACGGCCAACCGGCGCGACGTGCTGTGCGGCGCGCGGCGCAGGGTGACCGGAGGTGCCGGCAGCACGGAAACAACGGACGCCACGTCGATCCGCGGAACGCCCAGCGACAGCGCCACGCGGGCCTTCCCGAGCAACGCCACCTCGGCGCGGCAATCCTCGCAGCCCTCGAGGTGCGCGTCGACAATCGACACTTCGGCTGCCGAAAGCAGGCCGTGCACGTAGCCGGGCAACTGGTCGCGCATCACACCGTTGGGACAATCAGTCATCGTTCAGGTACTCCTTGACGGCGCGCATCGCGTTGTGGTAGTGCACCCGGCACGCGCCTTCTGTGCTCTCGACAATTCGTGCAATGTCCACGTACGGCAATCCTTCCGATACCCGCAGCGTGAAGACCTCACGCTGCAACGGTGACAACCGGGCCACCGCCTGCTGCACGCGCACCAACGCCTCGTCGGCCACCATGCCGTCCAGCGCGTTGAACTCCTGCACCGCGTGGTCCTCTTCGAGCGCCACCCGGTTGCTCGCTCGCCGTTCACTGCGCCGGCGGTCGAGCATCAGCCGCTTCAGGATGGTGAACAGCCATGTGCGCAGCGACGAGTCGGCCCGAAAGCTCTCGAGCGAGTTGAACGCCCGCACGAACGTGTCCTGCACCAGTTCGTCGACGACGTCACGAACGCCGTGACTGGCAGCGAACCGGGCGAGCGCCTGGGCGTGCCGTTCCACGATTTCGCTCGCGGCCCGCTGGTCTCCCCCTTGCCAGCGGGCAATCAGCTCGAGATCCACGGTCGCGTCGTCTTCGCGATTCGGTCCACCCATGTGCTCACCGTCTTGGACGCCGGCCGGAGCCGGATGTTAAGGAGGCGGCCGTCTTGACGGGAACCGCCTCGCTGGCCAGCGTCCCCGCACCCTGCAACCACCGACCGCATGACCCAGATCATTGCCCACCGCGGCGCATCGCGCGAGCGCCTCGAGAATACCCTGCCGGCCTTCCAGCGTGCAATTGACCTGGGCGCCGATGCCGTCGAACTCGACGTCCACGTCACCGCGGACGGTACGGTCATCGTACACCACGACCCGGTCCTTCGTGGCGGCAGCGCCGGAGAGCGCCTGGCCGCGGCGCCGATTGCGACAATGACGACTGCAGAGGCCGCCTCGTTTCCGTTGCGTGACGGGAGTGCCGCCCCGACACTCGCCGAGGTCGCCGCCCTGCTGGGCACCGGCCCCACCGTTTACTGCGAGTTGAAGGGATCCGGCACGGCGCGCCCGGCGCTCGACGTCCTGCGGCACAGTGGAATCCGTTGCGCCGTGCACTCGTTCGACCACCGCATGGTCGCCGAAGCGGCGAGCTATGCCCCCGAGGTCGCGCGCGGCGTACTCGAGGTGAGCCGCCACGTCGATGCCGCGAGCACGCCGCGCTCCGTGCTCGCCCGGGACCTCTGGCAACTGGTGGAGTACGTCGACGAATCGCTGATTCGCGAGGTGCACGCCGGCGGTGGACGCGTCATCGCCTGGACGGTCAACGACCCGGCGCTCGTTGAGCGTCTGGCCGCCTGGGGAGTGGATGGCCTCTGCTCCGATGACGTGCCGATGGTGCGGCGCGTCCTCGGACGCTGAGGCGCGCCCGCATCAGCTGCCGGAGGTTGGCCCGCCGGGAGGACTCGACTGCGCCCCTGAAGCATCGGCTGCCGGCGGCGGCTCGGGCGGCGCTTGTCCCGACGCGCCCGACTGCCTCTGGAGCTGCTCCTCCAAACGCGTCGCCTCGGCTTCGTGCTCCCTGAGCGTGGCAGCGAGGCGGTCCCAACCGGCGGCATCCAGGTCCTCTCCCTTGGCTCGTGCACGGTACACGGCGTAGCCCAGCGCCTGCGCCGACTTGTCGGCCAGCTGGCGTACGCGGAAGATCTCGATGCGGAGGCGCCCCTCGTCGAAGGCACCCTGCGCCGCGCGACCCGCACGATTCAACTCGGTATGCAATTTGTCCCAGACGCTCATAGGTTCTCCCGGCGGGTGATGACCTCTTCCTGCTCTACGTCGGCAACACGCCAACTGTTTCCGCTCGCGTAGCGAGGCCATTGCCGACCCGATAGCTTCCGGCGGTGAACTCGGACCACGACCGCGGGCTCCGCTCCATACAGCTAAGCCTGGTATCCAACGCCACGCTGGCGGTCGTCAAGCTGACCGCCGGCATCGTGGGTCACTCGTATGCGCTGGTGGCCGACGCGGTGGAGTCGTCAGCCGACATCTTCGCCTCGCTCATCGTCTGGACCGGGCTGCGCATCGCGAACAGGGATCCCGACCAGGACTACCCGTTCGGCTACGGCAAGGCGGAGACGGTGGCCGGCGCCACGGTGTCGCTGATGCTGATCACTGCGGCAGTGGGCATTGCCGTCCAGGCCGTTCGCGAAATCCGCATACCGCATCATGCGCCGGCACCATGGACACTCATCGTCC
>DATCGU010000262.1:0-3806 GCA_036508735.1 Gemmatimonadaceae bacterium | reverse complement strand
GCGCGTCAGCACGGCACCCTCATCCATCGAGCCACGATGGACGCGGCGCCGCGCCGGCGGCCGTGCCTACCCACCGGTGACAACCCGGATCGTCTTGTGGTCTTCCGACATCATCGTCACCCGCGCCGTGAGGCCCGACTTTGCACCGAACAGGAAGTTCAGCAGGAACTGGTCGGACTTGCGGTACATCAGTCGCGCCGTCACGTGCAGCTCGGTGACGCGCCCGCCCGGCACGCGCAGCGCGGCAGTGCGATTCAGCGGCGAGCTGGTGTCGCCGGGATTCCGGAGCTTCACCTGTGACGGCGACGTGACCACGTTCCCCGGGCAGATGAGCGTGAACTCCTCCTTGTCGGAGAAGCCCGGGAAGAGCGACCGGCGATAGCGCACACCCACCATCTCCCACAGGTTGTGCTTGTCGATGAGGTTGCCGTTCTGGTCCACCGGCTCCGCCTTGAGCATGAACGACCCGGGCGCGATGAAGTTCGCACTGTCACGCTGGCCTTCCTCGAAGATGACGCGTCCCGTCTGGTCGGTGACTTGCACCTCGACCCACGCCTGGATGATGTCCAGCGGCCCGGTGGGGAAGTCGTGCCCCACCTTGTTGTTCGTCAGCACGGCCTGGATGGTCAGCGGCTGGCCCGGGCGCACCGAGTCCGGCGCGACGACCGCCACCGGCACGGCGGCGCCGGTGCGCCACTTCGACGCGATCTCCGGCACGGCAAATTCGCCACGCATCCACTGCTCCGTCAATTTCACGTGTTCGTCCGCGCCCTTGAGCTTGAGCACCAGCGGCATCCACTGGTTCGCGCCCAGAAAACGGTGGCTCCGGTGCTTGGCGTCCGACGGCGACCGGTTGTAGTCGAGGTCGTCGCCATTCGCCGGGTCGTACGTCGCGTTGAGCGGCATGTGGCACTCACGGCACTCGATGGTCTTGGTGGCATCGCCCGGATGATTCCAGCGGCTCTTGCGCCAGTTGTCGAACTGGTTCTGCAGCTGCACCCACCCCACCTTGTTGATCTCCTTGTCGATGAACTGCTTGTGGCACGCCGCGCAGAACTCGGGGCTCTTGAAGAGCTTGTGCTGCAACGAGGCCACGTGCTGGCGCGGGTACGCGCGAATGAGGAAGTCGCGGAGCAGCTTGGACGGCCCTATGGTGTCGCCCAGTTCATACATGTAGCGCACCGGCTGGGTCATCACGTAGGCCGCATTCCCCTTGACGTCCGTTTCCTTGATGGCGTGGCACGCCACGCACGAGACGCCTTCCTGGTACCCGGCGAGGCTCGTCAGGTCCTTCGTCAGGATGTTCTTGGTGCCCGAGAACAGGGAGATCGGGTCGTGGCACCCGCCGCAGTATCGCGTCGACTCGTTGCCGTTCTGCGCTCCCATCACGGACTGCACCTTCTGGAACGCTGCGTCCATCGCCGAGTAGCGGTGCGCGCTCACCGACCACTCCTCGTAGATGCGCGTGTGGCATCCCCCGGTGCCGCAGCCGGCGGAACCGGACAGCGACTTTGCATCGTACGCCCCGCCGCTCGCCGTGCGGGCGAGGCTGGGCGCGAATGGCCGCTCCTTGCCGTAGACCAGGCTGTAGTCGCTCGGCAGCGTGTTGACGAGTGGCACCGGCTTGTAGAGCAGGGCCAGTGCCGGAACGAGCACGAATGGCGCGACCGCGATGACGGCGGTGCGACGCGTGAACGAGCGCACGGCCGAGCGCAGCGGAGCGCTGGACTCGATGTTGCCAGCCTGCACCGCGCGGCTCGCCAGCATCCAGATGTGCGGCAGCGTCGCGCACACCAGCGCCACCGTCGCGAGCAGGTGCGTCACGTCCCACGCCCGGGAGATGTGCGTGCCGAAGGCCGCCTGCACGGTGAGCGCGACGCCCGAGACGATGAGCAGCAAGGCCGCCGCCATGGCGAAGTAGCCGATGAGCAGCACCTGCGAGAACCGCAGCGCGCGGTAGTTCCGCCAGTGGCGCAGCTGGTAAGCGAGGAACGGCACGATGAGCACGAGCCCGACCAGGGTGTGGAGCAGCACCATCACCTGGTTGGGCACGCTGAACGGCAGCAGGTAGTTGGCGATACCGGTCAGCGTCTCGAAAGCCAGCAGGCCCGACACGGTCTGCAAGAGGGGGCGCGACCATTCGTGCTCCTTGAGCACGGAAGCGTTGGGCGTGTTCATCGCAGGCGGGACAATGGTGGGTCCCGAACGCCGGGGGTTATTCGGGGTGCATCGTGCGAACCGCGGAGCACGCGGCTGCATCATCGGTCAGGATTATGTGGCGGCGGCGCGCACGCAGGCAAGGGTCGGCATGGATCGGCAAGGGCGATGACAGGCGGCGCGGCTCACCCAATCGCACACCACAAAAGCACGAAGAGCCGGGACGCAATACAGGGGGACCTGCACCGTCCGTGCAGTCCCCCCTGAACGTGTCCCTTCGTGAAGCTCCGTATTGCTTCGTGTCTTCGTGCGTGCGCCGTTTCTATCAGGAACTACCTACGGCTTCTTCCCGAAATCCACGGTCGGCGCCTCACGAGCCGCCGCATTAGACACCTCGAAGTAGTCGCGCGCCTTCGCCCCCGTCACCTTGGCGGTCAGCACCTGGGGGAACTTGCGGATGTAGGCGTTGTACGTCGCCACCATCTCGTTGTAGTCCTTCCGGGCCACCGCAATCCGGTTCTCCGTACCCGTCAGTTCGTCCTGCAACTGCAGGAAGTTCTGGTCGCTCTTCAGCTGCGGATACGCCTCGACCGTCACCATCAGGCGGCTGAGCGCCCCCGTGAGCTGCTGGTTGGCGTCGGCCATCTCGGACATCTTGCCGCCCTTGATGGCGCCCGACAGTCCGGCGCGCGCCTCCGTGACCTTCACGAACACCTCCTGCTCCTGCGTGGCAAAGCCCTTCACCGTGTTGACCAGGTTCGGCACCAGGTCGGCCCGGCGCTGCAACTGCACCTCGATATCCTGCTTGGCCTTGGCGGCCGTTTCATCGTAGGTCTGGATGGTGTTGTATCCGCACCCCGCCAGCACGAGTGGCAGCAGGAGGAACAACGCGCGACGTCGCATCTGTGCATCTCTCCGTGAAAAAGGGGACCTGCCAAACCTCAAGTTCTCTCCCCGAGGGGAGCCGCTATCGTCCATCGACTATCAACTACCGTCTGTCGTTTGCTGATCCAGCCAGCCCGCAAACCGCTCCAGCCCGTCGTGGCACCCCCGCATCACTGCGGGCGCGTCGGCGTCCGCAATCTTCTTTGTTCCCCGCGCGTGGGCGACCAGCGCCAGGAACGGCGTCGCATCCAGCCCCGCGACTAACGCTACCTCCCGCGCCACTTCTTCCGAGTCGGCGTGCGGCCTCGTCACACCGCCGGACAGGCGCAACGCAGCCCGAAAGAGCGCGAAGATTCCTCCGCGCGCGCTCTCCAGCAGCACGCGCTGGGCCTTGCCGTCTCCGTGGCGCGCCTGCATTTCGCGCCGCAGCTGCAGCAGTTTCCCCATCGCCTCGCGTTCGAGCTGCAGGCGAAGGTCATGCCGCGTCACGGCAATGCCGTCGGTCGCCAGCGCGCCGTGAAGCACCCGGTGGGCCGACAGGATGTCGGCGTACTCGATGGCAAAAATGTCGGCGCTCGAGCGCCACTCGGCGGACGTCAGCGTGAGCGGCGCTGGATGCCCCGCTTCCATCCATGCACGCGTGGCCGCCCCGGCCGCAGCAAGCGCACCATCGGCGAGCGCACGCACGATCACCAGCACGTCCAGCGCACCGGTTGGCGCGCCCTGGTGCCGCGCTGCGGAGCCGTGGAGCACCACGGCTTCCA
>DATCGU010000261.1:0-12358 GCA_036508735.1 Gemmatimonadaceae bacterium | reverse complement strand
TCGGCCGTGACGTCTCGCCCCGCGCCTCCAAGTTCCGATACGAGCCCCAGGTGCCCGCAGAGCAGCGGAAGGCCGAGGTCCAGCCACTTCTGCAAGGGGCGCCGCTCCCCGGGCCGCACGATGCTCGGCGTGCGCAGGCGGAGTACGATGCCCTGTCCGGCCAACTCGTCGGCCAGCACCTTGAGGCGCGTGAGCGGCGGCGTCGGATGCCGGAGAAAGGGATCGAAGACGATCTCGGTGGCGCCGGCGGCGGCGGCGGCGCGCGCATCGTCCACGTCGAAGACCTGGGCCACGAGGGTGAATGCCGGCGCGGCATCCACGTCCAACGCAGGGTCCTCGCCCGACGCAGGCATCGTGACCGCGGACGCAATGCGCCCGGCGCGTTCGGCGAGGACCGCGGTGTGCGCCCAATCGCGCTGCAATACCAGTTCCTCGGTGGCGCGCTGCCGCATCCGGTTGAGGTCGGAGACCGGGAGGAACAACCCTTCGGCAAGTCCGGCGGCATCGAGATGGCCGAGCGCGAAGGATGAGTCGCCGAGGCGCCCAAGCTGTTCGCGAAGCTGCGCCGCGTCGAGCGCGCGCCGCGACGCGGGCGCGAGCGTGGCGTCGGACAGCTGCGTGACCTGTGCTTCACCGGCAGTGAACACCGCCTTCAGTGGTGCGCCGGCGGCGCCGAAAACGCGGACGTCGAGGGGCACCCGTGGCAGCTTGCCGGCGTCGGCGAGCACGGCAAACGACGCGCGGGCATGCATCAGCAGATCCGGATCGCTGGTGCGGAAGATCCGCCAGCCCGTCGTCACGCGCGAACGCCCCTTGATGGCCTGCCGCAGCAGGGCACCGCGCCGCTGGACGGTGCGCACGGCGCTCACCGCAAAGCCACTGCTCTCGGCGTGCCCTCCGTCGGGCGGCTCGAAGCCCAGTCCGTCCCCCACGTTGATGGGCGCGGTAACGTCCACCAGCAATTCGCCGCGCTCATAGCCCACTACAACGCCGAGTTCGAGTCCGCGATTGTCGGGCTGGGTACGAGTGACGTAGTCGCGGCCGGCGCGGCCCCCGTACATGCCGCCGGTGAAACCACGGCTGAAGATCTGCACGAGCGGGCGGGTTTCCTCGAAGGTCGGCGGCGCGAAGGTGCCCTGCTCCACCCGGTCGAGCCACTCGCGATACCCCTTGGTGACCGTGGCGACGTACTCGGGCTTCTTCTTGCGCCCCTCGATCTTGAGGCATTGCACACCAGCCTCGGCGATTTGGGCGAGGTGGTCGTACGCGCCGAGGTCCTTGGCCGAGATGAGGTAGCCGCGGTCGAGTTCCTGTCCCGAGTCAAGATCGGTGAGCACGTAGTCCTTGCGGCAGCTCTGCGCGCACGATCCCCGGTTGGCGCTGCGTTCCGAGATCAAGCCGGACATGAAGCACTGTCCGCTGTAGGCAATGCACAGCGCGCCGTGCACGAACGTCTCGAGGGCCAGGCCGGGCACGGCGGCGTGAATGGCCCGGATGTCATCCAGCGTGTTCTCACGGGCCAGCACCACCCGAGCGACGCCGAGACGCTGCATCACCCGCGCGCCGCTCTCGTCGTGCACGGTCATCTGCGTGGAACCATGAATCTCGAAGCCCGGAAACACCGCCTGGATGAGGCGCACGAGCCCTACATCCTGCACGAGGGCGGCGTCGATGCCCCGGTCGATGCACTCGCCCAGGTACGTCAGGCAATCACCGAGTTCGGCAGGCTTTACCAGGGTGTTGAGCGTCATGTAGACCCGTACGCCGCCGCCGTGAGCGATCTGGCAGGCCACTTCGAGCTCGTCCAGGGAGAGCTGCGCCCCTTCGTCGCGGGCGTTGAAGCGCGACGCACCCAGATAGACGGCGTTGGCCCCGTTGGCCACGGCCGCGCGCACGGCATCGAGGCTGCCGGCTGGCGCGAGGAGTTCGGGGACGGGGGGCATCTGGGAAAGATAACAGGGACCGGAGCGCGAGAGCGCGAGAGCACAATATCGCGAGAGCCATGGGCGGCGCTGAAACAACGGTGATTCCGCGCGCGTACGGAAGTCAAAAGGGGGGCATATGATCGGATTCGCCATTTCATTCGCCATCGTCGCCGTGGGGGCCCTCATGGGCTATGGCACAGCGCGCCGTTTCGTCCGTGACCGCCTTCGCTATGTGGACGCGGCGCACCGGCCGGCCGTGGCGGTGGTGGCCGGCGTCGCCGGCTTCCTGATCGGCATTCCACTGGTGAGCCTCATCTCCATCCTGCCGCTCGTACACCTGGGTATAGGCGCGGCACTCACGCTGGGACTGAGCATCGGCATGGGCGTAAGCGCCGGATCGCGTGACGTGCGGATGGGGCGGTATGAGCGGTACGAACTCAAACCGTAGGCGATAGACGAGAGACGATGGACGGCAAAGAGCCCGGCGAACCTTCTGGTCCGCCGGGCTCTTTGCCGCGCGCTCGCGCCCTCGCGCTATCGCGATCTCGCGCTCTTGCGATCTCGTGCTCTTGCGATCTCGTGCTCTTGCACCCTACGTCCCGCCCGGCCCTTCGCTCTTCTTGAACCGCAGAAGCAAGGCCACGACGAAGCAGCCGAGCGCGGCCCAGCGCAGCGCGGGGGTATCGAACCGGATACTGGCACCGAAGAGGATGATGCCGGAAAGCGTCAGCGTGACCTTGATTGTGGTGAGCGGAGTCATGGCGAAGTGTGACGCTGAAGAGTCTTGGCGTGCCCGGGTGAGACTTCAAAGATCAGTGCGTACGCAACCCGGAACCTGCAATATGAAGTCTGCACCGAACGCCATCGACGGGGTCTGGAATCCCGGCACGGCTCGCCCGTCAAGCACGGCGCGCGCGGCGAGCACGGCGGTCCTGGCCGTGAGCGTGTAGCCATCCGGGCATTCGAGGCGCGCGGACGCGCTGTTGCCCTGCGCGTCGCGCACTTCGCCCCACAGTCGTGCAACCGCGCTGGCCCGAGCCTGCGCGCTGGGTCCCGGCGGCCGACGCTTGATTGACGCCACCAGCCGACGCCGGACCCAGCCAGTGCGCAGGATCGGCGCGAGGAAACGCGAAAACCGCAGCGAGCGCACCGTGGCCGGCGGCATCGCGGCGAACACCTCGATGTCGGGGATGCCGGTGCTGTAGAAGGCGGTCGACACGTCACCCCAGGGAATCGTGGCGGCCAACCGCGGCTTGTCGCCGAAGTCAATGACGCGCGTGCGCCACGCCGGCGGCACGGGGACGATGCGACCTCCCCGTCGCACGGCCCCCGGACTCCCGGCATTTTCCGCCATCGTCGCGGCGGTGCCGCGCGACAACCCGGTGCCGCCGTGAAATGCGAGCGTCAGTGACGTCGCCGTCGGCAGGCGGCGCTTGAGGTGCGCGGCCAGGCAGTCACTGGGTACCACGTCGAAGCCGGCGCCCGGCAGCAGCATCACGCCGGCCGCCCTGGCTTCGGCGTCGCGCGCGGCCAGCGCCTCGAACACGGCAATCTCGCCGGTGATGTCGAGGTAGTGCACCCTGTTGCGCAGGCAGGCGTCAGCCATGCGGCGCGACGTGCGCGAAAAGGGGCCGGCGCAGTGAATGACCACCGTCACGCCGGCAAGCGCGGCATCGAGCGCCGCCGCGTCACCGAGCGGCGCCGCCCGCCACGCCAAGGCGTGCGGCCCGGCGACGGCCTGCACCGCGGCCGCATCGCGACCAGCCACGAGCGGGCGCAACCCCGACGCGAGACACTCGTCGAGCACTAGCTGTCCGGTGTATCCGGTGACGCCGTAGATGAGAATCACGCCGTCAACTCCGCGGGGCGCCGTGCGGTTCCTGCTGCGCGTGGGCTTCGGCGTTGGACTTGACGCCCTGGTCGATGGCCTCGCGGAAATCGAGGCCGTCGAGGGCGTAGAAGAGCTTCTTGGTGATGGCCATGCCGGTCGTGGAGTGCGAGGCAAGCCCCAGCACGATGCGTTCCACCTCGCTGGGGAATGCGGCCGTGGAAAGCACGCGACTGACCAGCCCGATGCGCTCGGCCTCGACGGCGGCCACCATGCGACCGCTGGCCACGAGGTCGAACGCGTGCTTCTCGCCGACGGAGCGGCGCAGCATGGTCATCACCAGGGCGGGCACCGACCCCAGCCGCACCTCGGGATAGCCGAACACGGCGTCCTCGCGTGCCAGCACCATGTCGCATGCCGTTGCCAACCCGGCGCCGCCGGCGATCACGCGACCCTGCACCGCGGCCACCACCGGCTTGGACATCTGCCGGATGGCCAGGAAGACGCGCCCGAGGATCCATGCGTCTTCCGCGTCCTCGTCGATCTCGATGCCGAGCATGGCGCCACTGAAGTGGTCGCCCTGTCCGGCTATGAGCACCGCGCGCACGTCAGGGTCGGCTTCGAACTCCTCGAGGGCGTGCCGCAATTCCACGGCCGTCTGCACGTCCAGCGGGTTCTGCAGCTCCGGACGCGACAGCGTGGCGCGCCCGATGCCGCCGTACATGCCGATGGTCAGCCGCGGCGCGGCGCTCACGTGGCGATCGGGAGCCCGGCAGCGCGCGCCTCGTCGTCGGAAACGTCGAGCACCAGGCGCAGCATTGCCGTGGAGTACACCTTGCCCTGCGCGTCGGTCTTCAGCGACAGGGTGCCGCCGCCGTCGAGCGCGCCATGCAGCAGGAAGTTGAGGGCTCCGAGGTTGGGCAGTTCATAGCGGTCCACGCCCCCCTCGATAAGGCCATCGAAGTGCGCGGCCACGCGGTCGCGCGTGAGATGCTTGACGAGCACCGGGTACCACGCGGGCTTCAGCGCGATGACGCCGACGTTGGCGGTGTCGCCCTTGTCGCCCGACCGGGCGTGGGCAATGTCGAGGAGGCGTACCCGCATCACAGCATCTCCACCTGGGTTTGCACCACGGACTTGTCGACGAGAGCGGGCCAGTAGGCCACGATCTCCTCGACCTTGGGACGCCCACCGGCAAAACCCGTCACGCTGGGCGGACCGTTGAGCACCAGCGGCACAATTTCGCGTGTGAAGCGTTCCACCTTCTTGCGGTCGGCGTCACGCACGCCGATGCGGAACTGCACTTCGGGCGCGTTCCGGCCGGCGTCGCCGGCCAGTCGGCCATGGGTGGCCGAGGCGCCGACGAACTCGGTGAGGATCTTCTCGTACGTCAGCCCCATGCGGTCTAGCCGTTCGCGCAGCACACGGTCGGCACACTCCGCCTTTTCCAGGGCATCGGGCCAGGCGTACACGAGCGAACCCACGGCCTTGTAGCCCGACTTGTACGCGATTGAGACCTTGAGCTTGTCGGTGGCCGGCGCACCAGTGATGCCGTAGACGCGCACGCGGTCGGGGCCGGCATCCTCGAGGCGGATGGACGAGAAGTCGGCGACGACATCGGGGGTGATGTAGGAGTGCGGGTCGCCCATTTCGTACACGAGCTGCTCGGTAACGGTGGGAATGCTCACGCGCCCACCGGTGCCGGGATGCTTGGTGACGACGAACGTGCCGTCGGCCGAGCCTTCGACGATGGGGTATCCGACGTCGGCGAGATGCGGAATGTTGCGCCAGTCGTACAGGCAGTTGCCGCCCGAGCACTGCGCCCCGCATTCAATGATGTGCCCGGCGATGATGCCGGCCGCGAGCTTGTTCCAGTCCGTGGCGCCCCAGCCGAACTCATGACGGAGCGGCGCCATGGTGAGCGCGGTGTCGGTGGAACGCCCGGTGATCACGACGTTGGCGCCCCTGGCGAGCGCCTCGACGATGGGCGCCGAGCCAATGTAGGCGTTGGCCGCGATCACCCGATCGCGCACGACAGACAACGGCTCGCCGGTGTCCATGTTCAGCAGCCAGTGTCCCGTGTCCAGCAACTCGTCGATGCGCGGCAGCAGATTATCGCCGGTGACGATGCCGATGCGCAGCGCCGCCGGGCGTCCCGCGGCCCTGGCCATCGCCTGCACGGCGGCAGCGCACGCGGCGGGATTCACGCCCCCCGCGTTGGCGATGATCTTGACGCCGCGCTCGGCGACCGCCGGCAGGACGCTCTCCATCGCACCCACGAAATCGCGGGCATACCCCATGGCCGGGTCGCGTTCCTTCTGCTTCTGCAGAATGGACATGGTGACTTCGGCGAGGTAGTCGAGCATCAGGTAGTCCACCGGGCCGCCGTCCACCTGGCGCCGCGGCGCGTCCAGCCAGTCGCCCCAGAAACCCTGGCCGCCGGCCACCCTCACAGTCCTCGTCACGGCTGGCCTCCTGGCCGGCTGGGCAACACGAAGGGCCCAAGGTGCGGCCCGGGATTCTGCCACGCCGCGCGGAGAGCGATGCCGAGCACCATGCGCGTGTCCTCCGGATAGACGATCGTATCGAGATAGCCGCGCGCGGCCGCATAGCGCGCATCGAGTTGATGCTCGAAGTCGGCGCGAAGCGCCTCGATGGCCTCCTGCAATTCCTCCGACGGCTCGAATCCCGCCTTGCGCGCCAGTTCAAGCGACGTGCCGTGCACCGCCTGCACCGCCGACTGGCCTTCCATGACCGCCATGCGTCCGGTGGGCCACGAGAAGATGAAGTCGGGGTCGAAGCCCTGTCCGGCCATGGCGTAGTACCCGGCGCCAGAGGCGTGATTGAGCGTGAGCACGATCTTGGGGACGGACGCGGTGGCCATGGCCTCGACGAAATGCGCCCCGGCGCGAATGATGCCCGAGTGCTCGGCGTCCTTCCCTACCATAAACCCCGACACGTCCTGCACGAACAGGAGAGGAATTCCCTGTCGGTCGCAACGATCGATGAAGAACGCCACCTTCTCCGCGCTTTCCGTATAGATGATCCCGCCAAATCGCGCCGACTGCCCCTCGGGTCCCTTGAGCAGCGCGCGCAGGTTGGCGATGACGCCCACCGGCGTTCCCTCGACGCGCGCGTCGCCGCAGATCATTTCACGGGCGAGGTTCGGCTGGAACTCGTCGAGCGCGCCGTCGTCAAGGATGGTGCGCAACACGGCGCGCATGTCGTACGGCATGCGATGGTCGTTCGGCAGCAGGTCGTACAGGGACGACGGGTCGCTGCCCGGCACCGCCTCGGCGTTGAACGGCGCGATGCGCATCGGCGGCGCCAGGCGCCCCACCAGCTCGCGAATCTTGAGCACGCAGGCTTCGTCGTCGTCCACGGCATAGTGGGCGACCGCCGAAATCTCGGTGTGCGTGCGGGCGCCGCCGAGTGTCTCGCCGTCGATGACGGCGCCGGTGGCACCCTGCACGAGGTTGGGTCCGCCGAGCCCCATGAATGACGTGCCCTTGACCATGAGGATCACGTCGCTGAGCGCCGGGATGTAGGCGCCGCCGGCGATGCACGGCCCCATGACGGCGGCGATCTGCGGGATGCGCAGGAAGCGCCGCATCAGCGAGTTGTAATAGAAGATGCGCGCCGCGCCGTACTGGCCCGGAAAGACACCACCCTGGTACGGGAGGTTCACGCCGGCGGAATCGACCAGGTAGATGATGGGCAGCCGGCATCGCATGGCGCACTCCTGTGCGCGCAGGATCTTGCCGATGGTTTCGGGCCACCACGAACCGGCCTTGACGGTCGCATCGTTGGCCACCACCACGCAGGGACGGCCGTCGATGTGCACGAGTCCGGTGACGACGCCGGCGGCGGGCGCGTCGCCGTTGTACTTGTCGTAGGCGACGAGCAGCCCGAACTCGACGAAGTGCGAATCGGCGTCCTTGAGGCGGGCGATGCGTTCGCGCGCCGTCAGTTTGCCCTGTTGATGCTGGCGCTCGATCTTATCGGGGCCACCGCCGAGGCGCAGGCGCTGCTCGAGCTCGCGCGACTCCGCGCTGAGCTCAGCGAGGCGGGTGCTCACGCGTCCTGCGCCTGCCTGGCGGCGAACCAGTCGCGGATGTACGCGATGAGGTCGGTCGTCGGCGTTCCAGGTCCGAAGAGCCGGCCCAGGCCCAGCTGCTCGAGCTGCGCCATGTCTTCCCGGGGAATGATGCCGCCGCCGGTGATGAGGATGTCATCGCGTCCCTGCGCCACGAGCAGTTCGCGCACGCGCGGGAAGAGCGTCATGTGGGCACCGGACAGGATGGAGAGGCCGACGACGTCGACGTCTTCCTGCACGGCCGCGCTGGCGATCATCTCAGGCGTCTGGTGCAATCCGGTATAGATGACTTCCATGCCAGCATCGCGCAGGGCGGCGGCCACCACCTTGGCGCCGCGGTCGTGGCCGTCCAGGCCGGGCTTGGCAACGAGGACTCGAATGGGTCGTTCCATAGTACGTGAAATAAGCGACTCTGGTCGTTGAATTGACACCCCTGAATCTGTGGTGGTTTTCCTTTCTCTGTGCCGTCCTTTGTCCTCACATAAGTTGAGGGAAATCGCCCACTTACAAGTGCAGGGAATCGGCTATCATCCGACAACCGATATCGTATAGGGCAAAACCCTTCGTGTTACTACGTAGCTCGGTCGTTTCGCACAACCGAATTGGCACGGTGCATGAAGTCGTTCTTCTCACGTCAGATCGTCCAAATACCCGCATTCGTTTCCTAAGGAGTAGTCCAAATGCGTGCATTCTTGTTCGTAGGTATTCTCGCCGCCGCCGTTTCCACCAACGCCGCCGCGCAGGCGGCAGACGGCAAGGCGCTGTATGACGCGCAATGCAAGAAGTGCCACGGCGCGCTTGGCACGCCGACGAAGCCGATGGCGGCGAAGTTCCCCAAGATGCTGCCGTTCAACGACCGACAGGCCGGGACCGCCAAGGGCACGGTCGCCGATGTTGTGGGCATTCTCGCCAAGGGCAAGGGCGCGGACATGAAGCCGTTCGGCGACAAGCTGAACATGGACCCCAAGACCAAGAACAGCGCCGAGATGACCGCCGTTGCCAAGTACGTGCTCGAGCTTGCCAAGCCCAAGTCGTAAGCGTTCGCCCCCTACCCTACCCCGAAGCCCCGTCGCGATCCAAGCGGCTGGAGGAACCGATATGTCAGGTATGAAGTATTTGCGTTTGCTGGGAGCCGTCGTCACCGCGGTGATGCTGGCCCTCCTGCCGACCCCGGCCGGCGCGCAGAAGCCCGCCGCTGGCTTTGCCGGCGATGCGTCGTGTCAGGAGTGCCACAAGGAACTGTTCGCGCCGGTCGCCCAGACGGCGATGGGCCAGGCCATGGCGCAGCCCCGTCACGGGCATGAGGCCAAGGGCTGCGAAACCTGCCACGGTCCCGCCAAGGAGCATGCGAACTCCGGCGGCGAGAGCAAGGCCGGCATGATCCTGTACGGCCGCAAGAGCAAGTCGACGTCGTCCGAGAAGAACGCCACCTGCCTGCAGTGCCACGAGAAGACGGCACGCACGCTGTGGGCGGGAAGCACGCACGAGTCGCGCAACGTGGCCTGCACCGATTGCCACGCCGTCATGCACCAGACTTCGGAGAAGGGCGCCCTGAAGCAGGGCACCGTGCTCGCGACCTGCGGCAACTGCCACAAGGACAAGCAGGCGGCCGTCAACAAGTTCGCCCACATGCCGCTGGGCGAAGGCAAGATGGAATGCAGCAGCTGCCACAACCCGCATGGTTCGCCGAACGACAAGATGCTGGTGGGAAGCTCGGTGAACGAGACCTGCTTCAGCTGCCACACCGAGAAGCGCGGCCCATTCATGTGGGAGCACGCGCCGGTGACCGAGAGCTGCGCCAACTGCCACAACTCGCATGGCAGCAACAAGCAGCGGATGCTGATCAACGCCCTGCCGCGCCTGTGCCAGAACTGCCACTTCACGCCGCACGGCGCCCCCGCGGGCCGTCCGTCCGACCAGGTGGCGGTGCGCTTCAACTACAACAAGGGCTGCGTCAACTGCCACTCGCTGCTCCACGGCTCGAACCACCCCGCCGGCGCCTTCTTCACCCGCTGACGCCACCGACAGAGGAATCCAAAACCATGCGTTTCCATAGCATCACGACCGCGTGTGTCCTCGCCGGCGCGCTGACCTGGGGCCTTCCGGCCACGGGCATGGCGCAGGCGAAGCAGACCCGCGGCACGTTCACGGCCGCCGCCGAAATCGGCGCGCGTGCGTTCACCACCGAACCGTCGGCCCAGGACAAGGGCAAGTTCGAGGAGTACCGTTCCCTTCCCGCCGGTGCGTTTCTCGAGCGCCTCTCGGTCGGCTACCAGCCGGCGGACGGCATCGGCACCTACCAGCTGACGGCGCGCCGCCTTGGCCAGCTCGACCAGAGCCTCTGGCTGCAGGTCGCACGCCCGAACCTGTACGACTTCAACGTCCGCTGGGACAAGACGCCGCACCTGTACTCGTCGGACGCGCGCTCACCGGGCAACGAAGGGGCCGCGAACCCCGGCTTCAACACCCTGCCCACGCCGCGTCCCGACTCGACCGCCTGGAAGAACGCGCCGTACATCGGCAACGTCCGGACGATCTGGGATCCCATCAAGGCCTCGCTGGCCCTGATGCCGACCGACGCGCTCGACACCAAGTTCGAGTGGCTCCGCATCGGCAAGAAGGGCGGCCTGCCCAAGTCGAACACCTTCAGCGGCTCGAGCGGCCCGCAACGCGAGTACGTCTCGCCGATCGACGAGACCGTCAACAACATTCGCGTCTCGCAGTCGTACACCTCCGGCCTGCGCGACAAGAACAGCGTGCTCGGCGAGATCATCAAGAGCTACCAGGGCACGGTGTCGTACGAGTACTCCAAGTACAACAACGCGCTCACGTCCGTTATGCTGGACAACCCGGCAATCAGCACGCCCTCCATCTCGGGCTCGCTCTTCGGCACCGACGTGGCGCGCATCAGCCTGGCACCGAGCAACTCGGCGCAGACCCTGTCGGCGGTGGCCGCCGTGATGCTGCCATTCCGCACCCGCATCACCGGCTCGGTGAACTCCTCCGCGCAGAAGCAGAATGATGCGTTCCTGCCGCAGACCAGCAACAGCGCGCAGACCGCCGACCCGAGTTACGGGCTGCTGGCGAACCTGCGCCCGAGCCTCGAGGGGAACGTCCAGCTGACGACGGTCAACGTCACCGCGACGAGCCATCCGATCGACCGGGTGACGCTGGGTGCCAAGTATCGCAACCATAGCTACAGCAACCAGACGCCGACGGGCCACATCCGGGCGATGGCGATCAGCGATCGCAGCATCGCACTGGCCGACTCCCTGTACACCGAGTGGGATCCCTTCACCAAGGTGAACACCGACTTCACGGCGGCGTTCGAAGTGGCCCGCAACGTCTCGGTGTCCGGCGGTTACGCGGTAGAAGACTTCACCCGTGAAACCGGCGCGTACCGGGCCGACGGATCGCGGGAGAAGACGCCCCGCGTGGCGGTGGACTTCAACGCACTCGAGTGGCTCTCGCTGCACGCCAGCTACTTGACCGGTCAGCGCCGCTACAACGGCATCTACCGGGAAGCCTCCACCGAAGTCAGCGACTTCCGCAGCTACATGTTTGCCGATCGCGACCGCACGCGCACCAACGTGATGGCCACGATCACGCCGATCGACCAGGTCAGCGTGGGCCTGTCGTACCAGAACGGCGACGACAAGTTCGGCATGCACGGACAGCGGTTCGGCGTGATGAGCGACAAGCTCACGACGACGGGCGTGGACGTGGACTGGACGCCGAGCACGCGCATCACGCTGGGCGTCGGGTATTCCAACGAGAAGTCGGACCTCCTGGCGCGCTACCGCTATCGCACCGGCGTGCTGGGTTCGGTGACCTATGACAATCCGGCGTACTACTGGACGACGACCAACGCCGACAAGAACAGCGGCGTGTCGGCGAACGTGAAGGCCGTGCTCATCCCGGACAAGCTCGAGATGACGGCGTACTACTCGGTGATCGACGCGAAGTTCCAGGAGAACAACGTCAACGACATGACGCCGACGGGCGGCACGGCGGCGAACAACCTCGCCGCGACGGTCGAGAACTGGCCGGAAGTGTCGAACAAGCTGACGCCGATGGCGCTGGCCTTCCAGTACAAGGTCTCGGCGAACTGGGCGCTCAACATGCGCTACAACTCTGAACAGTACGTCGACCACAACTGGCAGCAGGAAGCGCCGCTGTTCACGAGCACCACGATCGCCGGCGGCCCGCCGACGACGACGTGGACGGGCAACCTGCCCGGCAACGTGGGCGCGACGAGCGGCACGAACACCGGCCAGTATCACTTCCTCGGCAACAAGTACAACCCGTACACGGCGCGCTGGCTGACCTTCTCGGTCTCCTGGCACCCGGGGTCACTGCCGCTCGCGGCCGGGCGCGCCCTCTACTAGGGCATCACGTTCGAGAAAGCGTACGGGCGGCGGCGATGGGGCCCAGTCAGGCTTCATCGCCGTCGTCTTGCAACAGCACGAACCCCGTGAGCCGGGTGCGTTCCGGCTCCGGCGTTCGGAG
>DATCGU010000260.1:0-8450 GCA_036508735.1 Gemmatimonadaceae bacterium | reverse complement strand
GAACACGGCTCCGCCCCGGTCGTGCCTGAGGGGGTGCGATATGTGGTGACGCTGGACGCCGACACGCGCCTGCCGATCGGCGCGGTCAAACGGCTCGTCGGTACGATGGCGCATTCGCTCAACCGGCCGCGCCTCGACACGAAAACGCAGCGGGTCGTCGAGGGATACGCCGTGCTGCAACCCCGCGTGACCGCGCCGCTCCCGGGCCGGACGGGCTCCATCTACCAGCGGCTCTCGTCGGGGGCCTCGGGCATCGACCCGTATGCGGCGGCGGTGTCGGATGTGTATCAGGATCTCTTCGGCGAGGGATCCTACACCGGCAAGGGCATCTACGACATCGACGCGTTCGAGGCGGCGCTGGCGGGGCGTGTGCCGGAAAACTCGCTGCTGAGCCACGACCTGTTCGAGGGCGTGTTCGCGCGGGCCGGCCTCGTGACCGACGTCGAACTGTTCGAGGGCGCCCCGGCGAATTACCTGACGGCGGCGTCGCGCCAGCACCGCTGGGCGCGCGGCGACTGGCAGCTGCTGCCCTGGATTTTGCGCGAGCGCCTCTCGCTGGTGGAACGCTGGAAGATGCTGGACAACCTCCGGCGCACGCTGTCGATGCCGGCGGCGTTTCTCACGCTGCTGTTCGGATGGACGTGGCCGGGATCGTCGCCGGCGCTCTGGTCGGTGTTCGTTCTGGTCGTGATCATCGTGCCCCCGATGCTCCCGCCGCTGGCCGGCATCTGGCCCCGCACTCCGGGCATCTCCAAGCGAAGTCACGTGCGAGCGGTCGCCCGCGACTTCCGCGCGGCGTTTGGCCAGGTGGCGATGACGCTCACGCTCATGGCACACCAAACGTCGCTGATGGCCGATGCCATCGGGCGGACGCTGGGGCGATTGTACCTGACGCATCGACGCATGCTGGAGTGGCAGACGACGGAATACGCCGCGTCGCGCGTTCCGCCCACGCTGCCGGGGTTCTATCGTCGCATGGCCGGCGGCGTGTGGCTCGCGGTGCTGGCCGCGGTCGTTCTGCTGTGGCGGCACGGCGGCGGCACGGCGGCGGCGGCGCCGGTGCTGGTGCTGTGGGCGCTCGCGCCGGCCATCGCACGCTGGGCGAGTCGTCCCGGCACGGCAGTGCGCACGGCGCCATTGTCCACCGACGAACGGCGCACGCTGCGCCTCATCGCCAGGCGCACGTGGCGCTTCTTCACGGCGTTCGTGACGGCCGAGAGCCATGCGTTGCCGCCGGACAACTTCCAGGAAATGCCGCAGCCGGTGATTGCCGAGCGCACGTCGCCGACCAACATCGGGATGTACCTGCTCTCGGTACTGGCGGCGCGCGATTTCGGCTGGATCGGGACGCTCGACGCGGTCGACCGGCTGGAGGCGACGCTTCGCTCGGTGCAGGCGCTCGATCATCATCGCGGCCATCTCTACAACTGGTACGATACGCGCGACTGCCATCCGCTCGAGCCACGCTACATATCCTCGGTGGACAGCGGCAATCTCGCCGCCGCGCTCATCACAATGGCGAACGCGTGCCGGGAGATGACCGAGGAGACCGCACCCGGTCGTCAGGCACTGTCCGGCATCGCCGACGCGGCGTCACTCCTGCGCGAGGACGCGCACGCGACCGTGGACGGCCGGTATGTCGGGCTCGCGCAACCGGCGCGCCTCGACGAAGCGCTCGACGTCGTCCTGACCGTCATCGCCGAACATCCGCGTTCCGCCGCGCAATGGGCGGCGCGGCTCGCCGAGCTCGAAGCCGCGGCAAGGACGGTGTCGAACTGCGCGCGCGACACGGGGGACGGCGGCGCGGCGAAGGTGCCGCCCGCCGTCCTGGTGGGCGCGGCAGAGTTGCTCACGGCGGTGGAATCGCATGCCCGCGACGTCGACACGCTCATGCCGTGGGCCCGCCTGAGCATCGACGGAGCCGCCGCGCCGCTCGTGGCGCGCCTGGTGCCCACGCCGGCGATTGCCGAGATGCCGGACCGCTGCGCCGGCGTGATGCGCGACCTGGCCGCGCTGCGCGCGTCGATAGCGGCCGGCGGCGAGGGGACGATGGCGAGGCTCCGCAGCCTCGACGCACTCACCGAAAGTCTCGAGGCCACGGTGGCCGCGTCGGTCGCCCTCACCGGGCGACTGGACCAGCTCGCGGCCAACGCGCGGGCGATGGTCACTGCCATGGAGTTCGGTTTTCTGTTCGACCAGACGCGGATGCTGTTTGCCATCGGGTTCCGCATGAGCGACCGGAGCCTCGACGAGGGTCGCTACGACCTGCTCGCCTCGGAGGCCAGGCTCCTGAGTTTCCTGGCCATCGCCAAGGGCGACGTGCCCATGCGGCACTGGTTCCGGCTCAGCCGCCTGCTGACGCCGGTGGGACGGGATTCCGTGCTGATGTCGTGGTCGGGCTCGATGTTCGAGTACCTGATGCCGGGACTCATCATGCGCGCGCCGATGCGGAGCCTCCTCGACCAGACGTCCCGCCTGGCGGTGCGGCGACAGATCGAGTATGGGGCGGAGCGCGGCGTGCCGTGGGGCATGTCGGAGTCCGGGTACAACGTGCGCGACCTGGCGATGACCTTCCAGTACTCGAACTTCGGGGTGCCCGGGCTCGGGCTCCGCCGCGGCCTGAGCGAGGACGTCGTCGTCGCGCCGTATGCCACGGCACTCGCGGTGATGTTCGAGCCGCAGGAGGCGGTGCGCAACTTCCGCGCCCTGGCCGCCGTGGGTGGCGACGGCCCGTACGGGTTCTACGAGTCGGTGGACTACACGCCCAAGCGGCTGCCGGCCGGCAAGTCGTACGAGGTGGTGCGCATGTACATGGCGCACCATCAGGGCATGACGATCGTCGCCATCTCGAACGTGCTGAATGACGGCGCCATGCGCGTACGCTTCCACGCCGAACCCATCGTGCGGGCCAGCGAGCTCCTGCTCCAGGAACGGACGCCGCGCGATGTCGCCGTGGCCCGGCCGCGGACGGATGTCGGTGTCGCCGAGGGCGAAGTGCGCGAACTGGTGGAGCCACACACCCGCCGCTTCTCGTCAGCGCACTCGCCGACGCCCCGCACGCAACTGCTGTCGAACGGTCGCTACGCCGTGATGGTCACGGCCGCGGGATCGGGATACAGCCGGTGGCAGGAACTCGCGGTGACCCGGTGGCGCGAGGACGCGACGCGTGACGACACCGGCTCCTGGGTCTTCCTCCGCGACATTGCGAGCGGCGAGCGCTGGTCGGCGGGCTTCCAGCCGAGCGGGAAGGCGCCGGACAAATACGATGTGACGTTCGCCGAGGATCGTGCCGAGTTCACGCGTCGCGACGGGACGATCACGACGCGCCTCGAGGTCATCGTGTCGCCGGAGGATGACGGCGAGGTGCGACGGATCTCCATCACGAACAATGGCGCACGAACGCGCGACATCGAGGTTACGTCGTATGCGGAGGTCGTGCTGGGGCTCGCGGTGGCGGATGCGGCGCATCCGGCGTTCGCGAACCTGTCCATCGAGACCGAAAGCCTCGCCAAGCGCGGCACGCTGCTCGCCACGCGACGGCCGCGGTCGCCCGAGGACGCCGAGGTCTGGCTTGCCCACGTGCTGGCGGTCGAGGGGGAACCGATTGGCGACCTCGAATGGGAAACCGACCGCGGCCAGTTCCTGGGGCGGGGACGCGACCTGCGCAATCCGCACGCGCTCCTGAACGACGGGACGCTTTCGAAGACCGAGGGCGCGGTGCTCGATCCCATCGTCTGCCTGCGGCGCCGCGTGCGCGTGCGGCCCGGCCGGACGGTGCACGCGGTGTTCTCCACCGTGGTGGGGTCGTCGCGAACCGCAGTGCTCGACCTGGCGGAGAAGTACCACGACGTCACGACGTTCGAGCGTGTGGCCACGATGGCGTGGACGCAGGCGCAGGTACAGCTGCACCACCTGGGCATCGGGCCCGACGAGGCGCACCTGTTCCAGACGATCGGCGCGTCCATCCTGTTCGTCGACCGGTCGCTGCGCGCGTCGGCCGACGTGCTCGCGCGTCGCGTCGAAGGGGTGTCGGCGTTGTGGGCGCACGGAATCTCGGGCGACCTCCCCATCGTCCTCGTCTCGATCGACGACGTGGACGACATCGGCATCGTGCGGCAGCTGCTGCGCGCGCACCAGTACTGGCGCATGAAGCGGCTGCCGGTCGACCTCGTCATCCTGAACGACCGTGCGCCATCGTACGTGCAGGACCTGCAGACGCTGATCGAGACGCTCGTGCGCACCAGCACCTCGATGCCGCGTCCCGAGGGGTTCGAGATGCACGGGCAGGTGTTCACGCTGCGGTCCGACCGGGTGACGGCGGCGCAGCGCGACGTGCTGAGCAGCGTGGCTCGCGTCGATTTTTCGAGCCGGCGTGGTACCCTCGCTGACCAGGTCGCGCGGGGATACCGCCCGGACGCCGCCATCGTGGCCGTCCCGGAGTGGGCTCCGGCCAATGCACCCCGCCCGAGCGTGAAGGTGGCGAGAGCGGCGTCCGGGAAGAGTGCATCACCACCGGCGCTCGAGTTCTTCAACGGCCTCGGCGGCTTTGACGCCGACGCGCGGGAATACGTCATCACCCTGCGCGCCGGACAGTGGACGCCGGCGCCGTGGATCAACGTGATCGCCAACGCGAACTTCGGATGCCTCGTCTCCGAGGCAGGGGCCGGCTGCACGTGGTCGGAGAACAGCCAGGAGAACCTGCTCACGGCGTGGTCGAACGACCCGGTGTGCGATCCGCCGAGCGAGTCGTTCTACATTCGTGACGAGGGGTCCGGCGACCTGTGGAGTCCGACGCTGCTGCCCATCCGCGACGAGACTGGCGAGTACGTCGTACGGCACGGCCACGGCTACTCGCGATGCGCGCACGATGCCCACGGCATCGCGCTCGACCTGTTGCAGTTCGTGCCGGCGGACGATCCCATCAAGATCTCCCGGTTGACGCTGACGAATCATTCACCGCGCGCCAGAAGCCTGTCGGTGACGGCGTATCTCGACTGGGTGCTCGGGACCTCGCGGAGTGGCTCGGCCCCGTACGTGACGACCGAGATGGACGCCACCACCGGGGCGATGTTCGCGCGCAACTCGTGGAGCCGGGACTTCGGCAATCGCATTTCGTTTGCCGACCTGGGCGGCGCGCAGACCGGCTGGACCGGCGACCGGAGGGAGTTCCTGGGGCGCAACGGCGCGCCCGACCGTCCTGCCGCGCTCATGCGCCGCGAAGCACTCTCGGGGCGCACCGGGGCGGCCTTCGATCCATGTTGCGCCCTGCAGACGACGCTGGTAATACCCGCCGGCGGCCAGGCGTCCGTGGTCTGGTTCCTCGGTCAGACCGACACCCGCGAGCAGGCGCGGGAGTTGATCCTGCGCTACCGCACGGACGATCTCGATGCCCGCCTCAAGGTGGTTACCGACGGGTGGGCGACGATGCTCGAGACGGTGCAGGTGAAGACCCCAGATCGCGCATTCGACCTCATGCTGAACCAGTGGCTGCTCTACCAGACGCTCGCCTGCCGGCTGTGGGCGCGCACCGCGTTCTACCAGTCGAGCGGCGCGTATGGCTTCCGCGACCAGCTGCAGGACGTCATGGCGCTCGCCGTGTCGCGCCCCGACCTCACGCGAGCGCACATCTTGAATGCGGCATCGCATCAATTCGTCGAAGGGGACGTGCTGCATTGGTGGCACGAGCCGGCCGGCCGCGGCATACGCACGCGCTTCTCCGACGACCTGGTCTGGCTGCCCTATGTGTCCAGCCACTATCTCGAGGTCACGGGGGACCAACGGATTCTTGATGAGAAGATCCCGTTCCTCGAAGGTGCGACACTGGCCGCCGGGCAGCTGACGTCGTACTTCGAGCCCCGCATCGCGGTGGAACAGGGGACGCTGTTTGAACATTGTGCGCGCGCCCTCGACCGGAGCCTCGCCGTCGGCGCGCACGGGCTGCCGCTGATGGGCACGGGAGACTGGAACGACGGCATGAACCGCGTCGGCAACCAGGGGAAGGGGGAGAGCGTCTGGCTTGCCTGGTTCCTGTACGCCGTGCTCACCGCGTGGGCGCCGGTGGCGGCCGCGCGAGGAGAGACGGCGCGTGCCAACACCTGGCGCGACCACGCCTGGAAGATCAGGGAAGCCATCGAAAACACGGCATGGGACGGCGAGTGGTATCGTCGCGCGTACTTCGATGATGGCACGCCCCTCGGTACCGCCGGGAGCGATGCCTGCGCCATCGACTCGATCGTGCAATCGTGGAGCGTCATATCGGGCGCGGGCGACCCCGACCGGGTGCGCCGCGCCATGGCCTCGCTGGATCAGCACCTGGTACGGCGCGCCGATCGCATGATCCTCCTGCTGACGCCCCCCTTCGACCACACCGCGCTCGAGCCCGGCTACATCAAGGGCTATGTGCCCGGCGTGCGCGAGAATGGCGCCCAGTACACGCACGCAGCGGTATGGGCGGTCATCGCGTTCGCCGAGCTTGGCGACGGCAACAAGGCCGCCGAGCTGTTCGGCATGCTCAACCCGATCACGCATACGACGACGCCGAACGACGTTGAGCAGTATCGCGTCGAACCGTATGTTTCCGTGGGCGACGTCTACTCCGCTGCGGCGCACGTCGGTCGGGGTGGGTGGACCTGGTACACCGGGTCTTCAGGCTGGCTCTATCGCACCGGAATCGAATGGCTACTCGGCGTGCGTTTGCAGGGGAATCGCCTGGTGATCGACCCATGCATTCCGTCGGCATGGCCGGGGTTCACGATGACGTTCCGGTACCGTTCTGCCCGATACGAGATTGCCGTGGAAAACCCCGGCCAGGTGTGCAAAGGCGTGACGGCGCTCGAACTCGACGGCGTCGCGCTAGCCGATCGCGCCGGCATCCTGCTTGCTGACGACCAGAAAACCCATCAGGTGCGCGTCGTGCTGGGAGCAGTGAGCGAGCCGACGGCGGTGGCTGCGTCGTGACTCACGCGGCGTTCGTGCCGGGCGACACCGACGATCCGGGCGTACACGCCGCGGCGGCGCGGGCGCTCGCGCTGATTCCTGACGGCGCACTTATCGGGCTTGGCTCCGGGCGAGCCGCTTCGGCGTTCATCACCATGCTTGGTGCACGGGTAAAGGAAGGCCTGCGGGTTTCGGGCGTGCCGACGTCGCGTGAGGCCGGCGAACTGGCGCGGCGCTCCGGCGTTCCCCTCATCGAACTGGGCGCCGACGTTGCCCTCGACTTCACCGTCGATGGAGCGGACGAGGTGACGCCGAACCTCGACCTCATCAAGGGCCGGGGCGGCGCGCTGGTGCGCGAGCGCATCGTGGCGGCCAGCTCGGCGAGCCAGCTGATTCTCGTGGGCGCGGAAAAGCTCGTGCAGGCGCTGGGAGAGCGAGGTCCGGTGCCGGTGGAGGTGACGCCGCTGGCGGTGTGGCTCGTCGCGCGGGAGTGCGCTTCGCTCGGCCTCACGCCAGCGCGCCGCATGCAGGCACAGGGGGAGCAGCCGTTCATCACCGACAACGGGAACGAGATCATCGATTGCCTGTTGCCGGTGCCCCTGCACGACGGGGACGCGGCCCGCGCGCTGGAGCGGCAACTGCGCGGTATCGTCGGCGTGGTCGACACGGGGCTCTTCCTCGGCACGGCCGACCGGGTGTTGGTGGGCCATCCCGACGGGCGCGTGGACGTCCTCACGCGCGCGGGGCGCTGACTTCGCATGCGCGCCGACGTGGTGGTGCTGCCCGATGCGATGGCGCTTGCCGATGCGGTCGCTGAACGGTTTGTCGCAGCCGCCGACGAGGTGATTGGCGTACGGGGACGCTTTGTCGTTGCCCTCGGCGGCGGCGCGACCCCACGCGCGACGTTCGAGCAGATCGCCAGCGCACCGATGATCGCTCGCGTGGACTGGACACGCGTGCATGTCGTGTGGGGCGACGAGCGATGCGTGTCGCCTGATGACCCGGCGAGCAACTTCCGGTTGGCGCGCGAGACGGTGCTCGACCACGTGCCGGTGCGTCCGGAGCACGTGCATCGCATCCACGGCGAAGTCGATCCGGTGGTGGCGGCCGCGCAGTATGAGGCGACGTTGCGGCAGCTGTTCGCCACTCCCACGGGCCCGCCGCGCGCGACCTCGCGTGCCCGCATCGACCTCGCACTCCTCGGGTTGGGCCCGGATGGGCACACCGCCTCGCTTTTTCCCGCAAGCGAAGGCCTTCACGAGTTCGTGCGCTGGGTGATCCCCGCCCACACCGACGCGGTGCCGGCACGGCGGATCACCCTGACGCCGGCCGTCCTCAATGCGGCGGCCGAGGTCGTCTTTGTCGTGTCGGGCGTGGCGAAGGCCGATGTATTGCAGCGAGTCCTCGAAGGTCCCCACCGGGCGGCGGAATTGCCGGCGCAAGCCATCGCGCCGTCGAACGGTCACCTGCGCTGGTACGTGGATGCGGCGGCGGCGTCACGTCTTGCACCCTCA
>DATCGU010000259.1:0-3404 GCA_036508735.1 Gemmatimonadaceae bacterium | reverse complement strand
CCCCCCAGACCCCCCAGACCCCCCAGACCCCCCAGACCCCTCAGGCCCCCCGGACCCCCCGGACCCCCCGGCCCGGCACCCCCGGCATCGTTTTGCGCGCGGGGATAGATTTTGCGCACCCTCTCGTGCGAGGTGCCGGTGTATCGTCGCCTATTGCTCCTGCTGTCGTTCGCCTTTCCGGTTTGGGCACAGCAGCCCGCGACTGATTCCACCGTCATCGATACCGTGGCACCGGGACTGGTGCATGCCTACTACGTGCGACAGCAGGGCCCATGGCGACTGCACGTGGTGATCGTGGACCTGCAGGGCGAGCGCTATGTCGTGCGCACCGCGCGCGCGTTCGACTCGCTGCGCGGTAGGGAGAAGACGAGCGCCATGGCCGCTCGGGCGCGCCTGGCGGGCCGCGACGTGCGCGTGGCGCTCAATGCCGACTTCTTCGACCTCAAGTCAGGCGAGACCGTCAACAACCAGGTGAGCGAGGGACGCATCTGGAAGGCGCTGTCCATGAGCGGCACGCCCGGCGGCGCGGTGAGGACGGCGCGCGGGCAGTTCGGCGTGAATCGCCGCGGTCGCCCGGTCATCGACCGCATGGTCTTCGCCGGCATCCTCAGCACCGGCCGCGCGTTCTGGGCGCTCGATGGCGTCAACGCCATTCCGTCCAACGGCCAGGGCCTGGTGCTGTGGCTGCCCGAGGCTAACGGTCGCCCGCGCGCCGATTCGACGCGACGCGGCCGCGAACTTGCCGTGCGTGTCGTGGGCGGAAGCTGGCGTGACTCGCTGATGCTCCAGGTGCGCGGGCGGGTGGTCGCCGCCGACTCCGCGCCGGTGGCGCCCGGCCAGGGCGTGCTGGTGGCGTACGGCGCCACCGCCGCGCGGCTCGACTCGCTGGCCGCGCTCTCGCGCCCATTCGCCGCGCGCGCCGACTGGTTGCCGAGCGCGGGGCCCATCGACGAACTGGTGGGGGGATGGCCGGTGATCCTGCGCGATGGCGTGCCCAGCGTCGAGGCGTCGGCGTCGCGGGAACTGACGCTCACCGGCAACGCGAACGTACGGCACCCGCGCAGTCTCATCGGCTTCGACGCCGACACGAGCCACCTCTACCTCGTGGCCATCGATGGGCGCAGCACGGCGAGCGTCGGCATGACGCTGGCCGAGGCGGCCGACTTCCTGCGCGGCATCGGCGTGGCGCAGGCGCTCAACCTCGACGGTGGCGGCTCGACGACGCTCGTCATCGACGGACGCATCGTGAACTCGCCGAGCGACCCGGCTGGCGAGCGCCCCGTCGGGAATGCACTGCTCGTGGAGCGCCGACGCCCGTGACGGGATGAGACCAACCCCAAGGTATCTCGCCCGCCTGCTTGCGCTGACCATCGTGTATTACGCGATGGTGCGCGTCGGTGTGTTGTTCGCCACGATCAACGGCGCCATCTCGCCGATGTGGCCGCCGAGCGGAGTGGCGATTGCCGCGCTCCTGTGGGGTGCAGCTGCTGGCGGTACGGGCCGACCTGCCGGTGATCCTGTACAGCGGCGACACCACCGCAGTTATGGAGAGTGCGCGGGCGGCGGGAATCCGCGAGGTCCTGGAGAAGCCGGTGTCGCTGACTGAACTGGGCGGCGCCGTGCGCCGGGTGCTCGCCTGAACGATGTCCGGTGAACCCGTACTGCAACCCATCCATGCCCCCCGCGTAGCCGCCGGCGTATCTTTCATCCCTATGGACCACGGTGATCGGAATCTCCGCCGCGCTGGATTGGCCGGTGCATGAGCTGAGCCTCGCCATCGAGATTGGCCGACTGGCGGAGGAAAAGCTGGGTGCCTCGGTGGGCCGGTGCGTGACCGTCGGTGTGGAGGTGGGTGCCGACAGCGGCGTGGAGCCCTCGGCGCTCGAGTTTTGCCTGGAGGTGGTGCTCAGCCATCCCCCGTGGAAGGGCGCAAGGCCGGCCATCACCCGCCCCGATGGCGACGCCTTCCAGGTCACCTATTTCGAAATCGAGGACGATGACAGTCCGGACGATTGAGGTGCGGGAGCGCGTGATGGCGCGCAACGACGAGCTGGCCGCGGGTGTACGCGCGCGACTCGCGATGCACGGGATCGTGGCGCTGAACCTCATGTCCTCGCCGGGATCGGGAAAGACCACGCTGCTCGAGCGCACGCTCGCCGTGCTCGGCGAGCCGCTCGACATTGCCGTGGTGGCGGGCGACTGCCAGACGCAGAACGACGCCGACCGGTTGTCCGCACACACCGCACGGTTGGTACAGGCCGTCGTGACCGGCGGCGCCTGCCACCTGGATGCGTTGCAGGTGAACGACGCGCTCGACCACATCGACCTCGATAAGGCCCGGCTCCTGATCATCGAGAACGTCGGCAACCTCGTCTGTCCGGCCAGCTGGGATCTCGGCGAGACGTCGCGCGTCGTCCTGTTCGCCGTGACGGAGGGCGAGGACAAGCCACTGAAGTATCCGAAGATGTTCGAGAAGGCCAACTGGGTGGTGCTCACCAAGACCGACCTGCTGGCGCACGTGCCGTTCGACGCCGAGCGCGCGGTGCGCTATTGTCTCCAGGTGAACCCGCGCCTGCAGTTCATCCACCTCTCAGCCCTGACGGGGCATGGCATGGACGCGTGGTTCGACTTCCTGCGCCACGCCGTCAGGCCGCGGGCCTCCGCGTGAAACCCGCCGCGCCCCCCAAGTCCGCCCGATTCCTCCGCGTCAACGGGGTGGTGCAGGGCGTCGGCTTCCGCCCCTTCGTGCATCGCCTCGCCCAACGCCTCGGACTCTCCGGCTGGGTGCGCAACGTGGCCGGCACGGTGGAGATCCATCTCGAGGGGCCGGAAGCGCAGGTCGACGCGTTCGAACGCTCGCTGCGCGCCGATGCACCGCCGGTGTCGCGCATCGACGGACTGCAGTCGACGAGCGTGGTCGCCGGGGGCGTCGACGGGTTCTCCATCATCCAGAGCGCGGACGCCGATGGCGTGCGTCCCGTTCCGCCCGATGTGGGCACCTGCGCGTCGTGTGAGGCTGAACTGTTCGACAACACCGACCTGCGCTTCCGGCACCCGTTCATCACGTGCACCGACTGCGGCCCGCGCTACACGATCATTGACGAGCTGCCGTACGATCGCGAGCGCACCTCCATGAAGGCGTTCGTGCCGTGCCCGCGATGCGCCACCGAGTATGCGACGCCGACCGACCGCCGCTTCCACGCCGAGACGATCGCCTGCCATGCGTGCGGTCCGCGCGTCTGGCTGGAGGATACGGCCGGCTATGAGCGGGGCGTGGGGGAGACGGCGATCCTGCTGGCCGCCACCGCGCTGCGTGTTGGTGCCATCGTCGCCCTGCGCGGTCTCGGCGGGTTTCACCTGGCGGTCGATGCCACCAACGATGCGGCCGTGCGCCGGCTGCGCGA
>DATCGU010000258.1:0-3010 GCA_036508735.1 Gemmatimonadaceae bacterium | reverse complement strand
TATATACTTGGTGCTTTCCGAGCGCCGAAAAGTTGGAATCGCGCTTTCTATAGTTTTGACTGGCCTAACTTTTCCGGGACAACGTCACTAACGGGCTGTCAAGCAGTCAGGGCCAAGCCAGGTCCCAGTCCTTTCTCGGAGCTGCGCGGTGACTCCGAAGGCAGAGCCGAACATCACGCCCGCGGCCAAGGCGCTCCACCAGCGGGCGCACGTGCTGATTCAGGCGGCGGAGACGAGCAAAGAGTAGGAGTGGCGGTCGGCGTTGCACTTGGACGCGGTCGGTCACTCCGCTCGTAACGCTTCGACCGGGTCCGCGCGCGTCGCTCGCCAGGCCGGCACGATGCAGGCGAGTGCCGCGGTCGACACCAGCAGGATCGAGACCGACACGAGCACGATGGGGTCATGCGGCGTCACGCCGTGCAGGAGCGAGCTGACGAGCCGGCCCGCCGCGAGTGCCAGCGCCACACCGAGAACTACGCCGATCAACACCACGCGAATCCCGTCGCCCATGACCAGCCGGGCCACGTCGGCGGCGCGAGCCCCCAGCGCCACCCGTATGCCCAACTCATGCGTCCGCTGACTCACGGCGTAGGCGACCGTGCTGTAGACGCCGACGGCGGCGACGATCAAGGCCAGCAGACCGGCGGCCGAGAAGAGTGCGGCGCTCAGACGCCACGGGTGAAGCTGCGGCGCGAGCATCTCACTCATCGCCGTCACCCCGCGAGAGCGTGTCCAGGTCCCGAGGGAGTTGCGTAATACCGCTCGCACCTCCTCGCTCACGGGACCGACGCGTCCTGGCGCGACCCGGATCGCGAGTGCTCCCGTGGTGTGCGTGGGCGCGGCTTGCCCGAGCGGGACGTAGAAGTGCATCGACGGCGCCTCGATGAAGCCGGCATAATGCGCTTGCGACACGACACCAACCACGCGACGGCACGACTCGGTTCGAGCGCCGACGATCACGCACTTGCCAATCGCGGTCTCGGTGGGCCAGAACGTCCTCGCCATCGCGCTGTCGACGACGATCACCAGCTCGCTGCCCGCCAGATCCGTTGCACTCAGCGCCCGGCCGGACTTCACCCGCACGCCCGTCGCCGGGAAATAATCCGGCGAAACATAGGACACGATTGGCCCCATGACCCCTGGGACACGGGGAACGGAATCACGGCCAGGGAGAAACACATCCTCAAAGCTGATGCCGTACATCGGAATGTTCTCGGCGAGCCCCACACGCTCGACGCCCGGGATACGCTGCAGTTGCGCCGTGATGTCAGGGAGTTTCGCGGCGGCCTCTGGCTCGTGGGCGCGCCCGTAGGCGACGCTGGCAAACACGAGCTGGTCCGCGTCGAAGCCAAGGTTCGTTGCCTCGACGCTGTGGAGGCTGCGCACGAAGAGCCCCGCGACCGCGAGCAGGACCACCGAGAGCGCGGCCTGCGTCACCAGCAATCCGGTGCGCAACGGCGAGCGATGTGCCGCTCCTCCATGTCCGCCGGCCTTGAGCGCGTTCGTTAGATCAGGGCGGCTCGCCTGCAGGGCGGGGGCCAGTCCGCTCGCCACACCTGCGAGGAACGCGGTCGTGGCGGTGAACGCGGCGAGTCGGAGATCGAACGTCGACCCCGCCCACCGGACTTCAGGCAGGAGCATCTGCCGAAGGGCCGTGCTCCCCCAGATGGCCACGAACAACGCCGCGGCGCCGCCGAGGAGCGCGATGACGATGCTCTCCGTCAGCAACTGCCGGATCAGGCGACCGCGGCTCACGCCGAGCGCGAGGCGTATCGCGATTTCGTGCCGGCGTTGCGCGCCGCGGGCGAGTAGCAGGTTGGCCACATTCGCGCAGGCGATGAGCAGGATGATGGCGGCGACACCAGCCAAGCGCGTGGCGGTCGTCACCTCTTTCGCGCCGCCATCCGGCCAGACGGCCTCGATAATGGGTGCGAGCGAGACGGTCGCAGTGGTGTCCCGGGAAAGGACGGCGTTGCCGTGCCGCATCACGCGAGTGGCAGTCGCCTCGACGCGGTGTGTCGTCTCACGCGTCGAAGCGCGAACGATGATGCGGAGAATCATCGAGTTCCGCGATTCATACCACGGTTGTCCGTTCGCAGCGGAATAGGCGATCACACGTTGCGCCGTGCTCAGCGGCACCCAGAGGTCCACGGGGTCGAGATCGAGGCCCTGAAACGCTGCCGGTGCGACACCGATGATGGTGTACTGCGTCGAGTCGATACTGACGGACTTACCCAGCACCGACGCGTCGCCGCCGTAGCCCCTCACCCAGAGTGCATGACTGATGACGGCGACGAGCGCGGGTGTATCGATGCGCGTTTCGTCGGCGGAGAAGAACCGGCCGACGGCGGGATGTACTCCCAGCACGCGGAAGAAATCGCCGACGACGAACGAGGCGATGGCCTCTGGCGCCGCATCGGTCGTGCCCAAGTAGACGTGACTGCGCCGGTACCCGGTGATTGCGTCGCTGTCGGGCACTGACGAACACAAGTCACGGAACTCGGGATAGTTGTAGACCGAGCGAATATGTGGCTGGTGGTCAAACGGGGAGACAAAGTGCTCCTGCAGGCGTCGCAGCTCCGTCGGCCGCTCTACGCCGGTCGGCGCCCGCAGCAGCATCCGGTCGAGTATCGAAAAGATCGCCGCGTTCGCGCCGATGCCGAGGGCCAGCGTGACGGCCACCATGCTCGTGAAGCCCGGTGACCGGCGGAGCGACCGCAGCACGTAGCCGCCGTCCTGCATGAAACCTTCCCACCAGTCCGCACGCCGCTGCTGCTTGGAAATGCGTCGGTCGATGTCCTGCAGGCGCTCACGTACGGCAGCGATATCGCCAAACTCTTCCTGCGCCTTGGCACGGGCACGTTCGCTCGGCATTCCCTGCGCGGTCAGCTCCGCGATCCGCTCGTCGAAATGAAACCGCAGCTCGGCGTCGACGTCATCCTCAGGTCTTCGCGAGAAGATGCGGAGCAGGTATGTCCAGTTGCCGGGGATCCGGCGCCAGAACGACGGC
>DATCGU010000257.1:0-15837 GCA_036508735.1 Gemmatimonadaceae bacterium | reverse complement strand
CCGCGCAGCGCGGCCCGGCCCGCCGGTGAGGTGATTGGCACGAGCGGCTCCCCTCGACGGACGGCGAGTTGGACACCCGGGAACCCGAGCACGATGGCTATTCCGACCGCGCCGCGATGCTCCTCCACGCGCCCCGCACGTCGCAGCGTCACCGTGCCGGCCCTGGCGTCCACCGTGGGCGCGAGTGCGGCGAAGACGTCGAACCCCATCCTCGCCCGGCCCACACCGAGTGTCGCATCGACGCGGGCGGGAACGTTGCGCAGCGTCAGCGCGCCAAGGGAAATCTCGCGCACGATCGCCACCAGCCCGTGACCATCGTCTCCCAGCACTTCCACCAAGCCGGCACCGCGAGCCAGGCCGGGAAGCACCAGCCCGACTGCCTGCGGGTCCACCTCATCCCACAAGGTGTCGGTGCCGATCACCATCGGAACCCGCCCCAGGGCGCCAATCTCCAACGGTGCGAAGGGAAGCACCACCGAGTCGGCGCCCAAGATCTCCGAACCGCGATCGGCCAGCACCCTGGCCCGCACCTTCTCGCTGGGCGACAGCGGTGACGCGGGGAGCGCCGCAAGCGAGGTCCAGTCGCGCAGCCAGGTGTAGACGCGTTCCAGCCGTACGGCAATTGCCGTGGCATCACCACCGAACAGTCGCGCCTCCTCGAGCAGGACTGCGCCGGTGCGTAGCTGCCCGCGCGAAGCCAGCCAGGAACCAAGCGCGCCTCGAGCCGACGGCTCGCGCGGAGTCCGGCGCACGGCCGCATAGAGCGCGCGTTCGGCCGCATCGACGTCGCCACTCGATGCAGCAGCGTCGGCCGGTGTGGGGCGCATTGGACGCGCCACCTGGGCGCGCGCCGGATGCAGCGCGAGCAAGGCAAGCGTCACGACAACGCTGGTATTGAGCGCCCGCGACACGCGACGCTTCATCATCTGGACCTGATTGCGGCGAGCAGGGCCACGTCGGGATCGAACACGAGCGCCCTCGGGGCCAGGGCGAACTCGCCTGGAAGCATCACGCGCTGCGACTGGATGGCGCCGAGATCCACCGTCACCCGGCGATGCCCTCCACTGGAGTCCTCCACGTCGACCGTGAGTGGCATGCGATAGGCGCCGAAGCGCGTCTCCTGTTCCACGTCGAGTGTCACGCCCCGCGTGGCGGCATCCCAGTGCCACGTGGTGCGCAGTTGCGCCCAGCCGGGACGCCGAAGCCACTGGTCGAAGAACCATCCCAGGTCCCTGCCCGACGACTGCTCGAGGGCCCGTTGCAGATCCTGGGTCATGGCGTTTCCGTTCCTGTGCTCGGCGAAGTAGCGTCGCAGGCCGTCAAAGAAGACGCGGTCGCCCAGCTGGGTGCGCAGCATGTGCAGCACGAAGCCGCCTTTCTGATAAGTGTTCTCGTTCAGCAGGCGGTTGGGGTCCGTCTCGATGCTGTCGATCACGGCGCGTTCGGTGGCCACCTTTGCATCGATCACGTCCTGCCTCAGGCGCGCCAGCTCGTCGCGGTACGCCGTGTCACCCCGCGCGTGCTGCGTCCAGAGCGCGGCGAGGAAGGTGGCAAATCCTTCGCTGAGCCAGGCGTGCGCCCATTCGCGCTCGGTCACGGCATCGCCGAACCACTGGTGCGCCGTTTCGTGCGCGATCAGCCCGTCGCTCACGCCATTGGGCCGGCGGAAGAGGCGATCGGCATAGAAGATGGCGCTCGAGTTCTCCATGCCGCCGTAGCGTGTGGTCGTCTGCAGGTGGGCAAGCTTCTCGTATGGGAAGGCGCCGATCGTGCGCGAATAGAAGGCGACGATCTCGCCGGCGTTCGCAAAGTTCCCCGGCATGTACTTCGCCTGCTCCGGGGCGGTCCAGACCATCTGCGGTACACAGCCGCCGTCTTCGGCGAAGCCGCATGCCGTCTGCCCGAGGTCGTGCATCACGAGCGGTCCGGCCGCGATGACCATGGCGTACGTCGGGATAGGGCGCTCCTCACGCCACGCCGTGAGCATGCGTCCATCCTTGAGCGTGCGCGTCCGGACCGGCGCGCCGTTTGCCACCACCGTGCGCCCGGCCGGCGCATTCACCACGAACTCCACCTTCGCCTTCTGCGAAGGAAGATCCATGGTCGGCAGCCAGTACCGCGCGCGGTTGGGAAAGTTGTCGCCGAAGGCCGTCCAGCGCCCGGCGGAATCGGTGTTGATGATCAGTCCGTCGGCGGGCTCGCCATCGTAGTAGGTGCGGATGCATTCCGTCCCGGCCGCGCCGCGTCGACCGGAACCGATGCGCGACGGGATCGCCACACGCACCTGCTGCGCGGTGCGCTCGAACTGCGCGCCCAGGACGTCGTTATCGCAGCCGAACGCCACCGCACGCACCTGCATCGCCGCGTCGAGGTCGAAGACAACCGTGTCGACAGCCGGTGGCGTGGCGAATCTGGCGAGCGCCTCGCCTTTGATGTGCCTGCCGGTCTCCGGCAGCTCGATGGCAAAGGTGTAGCGTTCGACCCGCGGCTGTTGCGCCGGCAGCGTCAGGGCTGCACACAGCGGGGCAAACAGGACGAACCGTTTCACCAAGTGCCCATCAGCAAGAGCTAGCGTCCCATCAGCCGGCCCAGTAACCCCGCATCGGCGTGGCCGCCGCCGGCCGCCAGGCTGAGCTCGTTCGCGAACTCCACCGCCGATGGATACCGGTCATCCGCGTTCCGCGCCATGCCCTTGTTCAGCACCTTCTCCACCGCTTCCGGAATGTCGGGGCGGCGCGAGCGAATGGAAATCGGGTCGTTGCGCAGCCGGGCAATCATCATTTCCTGCTGGTTCTTGCCCTCGAACGGCAACTTGCCGGTAAGCATCTCGTACGTCATCAGCGTCAGCGAGTAGACGTCGGTGCGCGGGTCGAGCGGCTTGCCGCGCAACTGCTCGGGACTCATGAACTCCGGCGTGCCGAGGATGATGCCCGTGGCCGTCAGTTTCTGCAGCTCCCCGCCCGCCTTGCGCTCCTTGGCAAGTCCGAAATCCATCACCACGGCCTTTTCCGTGCCGTCCGGGTTCCGGGCGACCATGATGTTCTCCGGCTTCAGGTCGCGATGGATGATCTTCAACTCGTGCGCCACCTGGAGGCCCGCCGCGATCTGCTGCACGAACATGACCGCCTCGGCGAGCGGCAGCTGCCCCTTCTTGTTGTTCCGGTCACTGAGGATCTCGCCCTGCACATACGGCATCACGACATAGACGACTCCGTCCTCCGTCTCCCCCAGCCGCACGATGTGGCAGACGTTCGGGTGCGCGAGGCGCATGCCCAGAGACGCCTCGCGCCGCAGGCGCGCCATGGCGTTGTGGTCCTTCACGAGGTTCGGCGAGAGCACCTTGATGGCGTACTGCTCCTTGGTCGCGATGTCCTCGCCCAGGTAGACGTACGACATGCCGCCTTCACCGAGCTTCTTGAGGATCTGGTAACGCCCCTCGAGCACCTGGCCGGTGAGCGCGGCCGGGTTGAACTGCTTGGGGACGCCCATCGGCGGAGTCATCGCCCGCGGCGTCGTACCCGCAGGAATGGCGTCGGCGCCGCCAAGCTGGGGCACAGGCGCGGCTGGCGCCGCTCCGTGGGGCAACACCCGGGTGCCGTCCCGAGTGCAGAACTTCGCCTCGTCGCCATACACGGTGCCGCAGGTCGGGCAGCGCATGCTCATAGGCAAACCCGGTTGCGCCCGTCTGCCTTGGCGCGGTAGAGCGCCTCGTCGGCCCGGGCAAAGAGATCGTCCACGGTCTCGACCGCGGTTGAGGGATAGGAACTCACGCCGATGCTCGCCGTCAACTTCAACGGTTCACCGAACGAGCCGGCAAACCCGGCCGCCTCCACGTTCTCGCGAAGGCGCTCGGCGAATGTCGTCGCGCCCGCCAGCGACGTCTCGGGAAGGACCACCACGAACTCCTCACCGCCGTAGCGCGCCACCACGTCCATCGTTCGCACGGCGTGCTGCAGCAGCGCCGCCACCTCGCGCAGCACCTCGTCGCCCACCAAGTGCCCGTGCGTGTCATTGACGAGCTTGAAGTTGTCGAGGTCGACCATCAGCAGCGTGAGCACCGAATCGTAACGGCGCGCGCGTTCCAGCTCCGATGTCAGGCGCACCGTCAACGCGCGACGGTTAAGCACCATCGTCAGCGAGTCGGTGTGGGCCAGCACCTCGAGTCGCGCATTGTCAGCCTTGGTGGTCTCGATGAGCTGCGCCCGGTGGATGGCCGCCACCGCCGCCTTGATGACGGAGTCGGCAAACTCCACGTCCTCGTTGGTCAGCGGCGGCTCGTTGACCATCCGGCGCAGGAAGAAGACGCCGGCCTGCACCCTGCCCAGCGTGAACGGCAGGGCAATGACGCTGCGGATCGGCACCTGCGTGCCGTTGGCCGCCCACTCCTTGCGCAGGTCCTCGTACAGCGGGCTCGTGTGCAGGTCTTCCACCAGCACCGGGTGACCGTGCTCGAGCGCCGCGCGAATCTCCGGGTAGGCATCGAGATTGATCTCGTAGTTGCGCAACGCCGGATTGTCGAACGCCGTCGCCACCACGCCCACCCGGTCGCCGGGACTCGCGAGAATCACCGAGCAGCGCGACAGCGAGAGCGCCCTGGCCACGCGTCGCGCGAGGATGTGGTAGATCTCGTCCGACGACAGGTCACCGGTGACGTCATGCAGGATGTCCACCAGCCGGCGCCCGTTCTCGGCATCCTCCCGCACACGGATCAACTCCTCGTGGGCACTGCGCAACGCCAGTTGGGTCGCGCGCGTGATCTCGTACAGGCGCAACTGCGCCTGTACGCGCGCCACCAGCTCGCGCGGCCTGAACGGCTTCTTGATGACGTCGGCCGCACCGAGCCCGAGCGCCAGTTCGGTCATCTCATCGGGCGTGCGCGCCGAGATCATGAGCACGGGGAGTTCCCGCCAGTCCTCGCTCGCCTTCAGCTCCTGCAGCAGGTCCACGCCATTGGCGTCGGGGAGCAGGATGTCGAGCAACAGCAGGTCGGGCTTCCACTCCGCCAACGCCTCTCGCATCGCCGCCGCCGCGTCCACTCCGCGCACCTCATACCCGGCGTCGCCCAGCATCGTCCCGAGCATCAGGCGCAGGGCCTCGTCGTCGTCCACCACCAGCACGCGGGGCTCACTCATGGCCCAGCAGCTCCTGCAGGCCGTCCCACTCGATGTTGCCGCCGCTGAGCACGCACACCGTGTCGCCCTCGGCCGCCACCCGGCCCGTGAGGAGCGCCGCCACCGTGATGGCACCGCTCGGCTCGGCCACCAGCTTGTGCCGGTCGAGGAGCAGGCGCATGGCGAGGGGCAGCGCGGCATCAGGCACCGTCACCACGTCATCGAGCGCTGCGGCGAGAATCGAGAAGTTCAGCGTGCCGATGCGCACGGCAAGCAAGCCGTCGGCGAGTCCCTGCGGGTTGGCCGGAATGGTCACCGGCGCGCCGGCTTCGCGCGCCCGCGTGAATTTGGGCGAACCCTCCGGCTCGACGCCGATCACCCGCGCCGTTGGCGCCAGTGCCTTGATGGCGACCACTACGCCGCTGGACAGGCCGCCGCCCCCAACCTGCACCAGCACCGTGCGCACGCGGGGCAGATCCTCGGCAATCTCCAGCCCGACGGTGCCCTGCGCGGCGATGATCGTCGGATCGTCGAAGGGAGGGACGTAGGTGAGCCCCTCCGCGGCGCGCAGCTCCTCCGCCTTCACAATGCGCTCCGCTGTGGTCGTTCCCACGTAGAAGCAGCGAGCGCCCAGACGCTCCGCACCCTCGCGCTTGGCGCGCGGAGCCGTGGTTGGCATCACGATGGTGGCCTTCACGCCGAACATCTTCGCCGCCAGCGCCACGGCCTGGCCGTGGTTGCCGCTCGAGGCCGTCACCACGCCCTGCGCCCGTGCCTGCGCCCCGAGCGCGGCGAGGAACGTGTAGCCGCCGCGGAACTTGAACGCTCCGCCGAGCTGCAGCATCTCCGGCTTTAGCCAGACCGGCGCGCCGGCGGCGGCGGACAGCGTTTCGGACGCGAGCAAGGGGGTACGAACGGCGACGCCGCGCAGCACGGCAGCGGCGCGGCGAACGTCGTCAATCGTAACCAGCGTCGGTAAGGCGACGGTCATAGGGGCAGGAGGATCAGACGCGTCGCCTTCGCCTGCGCGGCGTCAGCGCGTACCGGAGTCCCAGCGCGCGAGCGCGGCACCCTTGGCCTGCAATTCCATCGATACAAGGGAGACCGCAGGGGAACGCGCGTCCTCGCGCCGTCCAACCACGAATCGCGCCACGAGCGTGAGCGGCGTGCGCAGCACATCGGCCGCGCGGGCCGCGACGCGTGGCACGCGCCACAGGTCGGTGCCGTCGTACGACATGCCACTGTCCGGGCTGCACCAGAAGTACGGCCTGGTGTAGCAGGCCACGCTGAGCCGAGCGCCGTCGGCGGCAGCGAACGAGTGCGTGGTCGGCAGCGCCATCGGGTCGACGGCAAACTCCACCACCTCACGATCGGCGTCGTACCTCACGTCCCTCACCGGGATGGAGACGACATACATGCGCGTATTGCGCGCGTAGAACTCGGTCTCGCGACGCTGGAAGACCGCATACGCCTGGGCAACGCGTGCCTGGTACTCGGTGGAGCTCTCATATGGATCGCGCGCCAACTCCGGCATCTTGGCGTTCATCATGTCGAGCGCGGACGCGACGATGGCATTCAACCGCTCGCTGAACTGCGACGGAATCACCGCCTCGGTAACTCCCGCGTCAGCTACGCCTCCCGCCGCGCGGGTGTTGGCCAGTGCGGCGCCACTGGACGGTGCGCGGGCGGGAAGCTCGAGGATCGTGGTCGCAACCGCGCCAGCGCCCGCGGCGCGACGGCCTGAACGGCTTGGACGGCGATTGACCACCGGCTGCTGGCGCGGAGTCGCGGCTTGGGGAGCCGTCAACTGAGGGACTGGAGCCGGCTTCGCTGCGGGCTTTTCCTGGACTGCTGTCGGCTGCTGGCGCGGCGCCGGCGTTGCTGGAGTTGCCGGCGCGGCCGCCACCTGCTTGCTCTCCGTCGGCTCCGTGCAGAAGGGCTTTTCGGGGGCCGCTTGTCCGGAAGGCAGTTGCCCGACGATGAAGCACGACATGGGCTGCAGCGTCTTGTGCGAGGCGTTGGCCGCCCACGAACGGGCCGAGGCGTACGACATGACGATGTTCGCACCGCTCGCGGGCGTGAAGGCCAGGGCACGCAAGTCGGTGGTGAAGGCCCGGTTCTTCTCGTACCACATGCGCTCGAGCGTGGCCAGTCGAGTCAGATCGGACTTCACCGCCTCGATCACCTTCGCCTTGTCACCGCCCTGCGCTCCGAGCGCGGCGGTCAGCCCCGAGAGGACCACCACGCAGGCCGCCATGCGGGCGAAACCGCGGGCCATGCGTGACGTGCTGCTGCCTCGAGTGTGGTTCGGCTCGCGGGACTTAGACGCCATATGTACGGATCTCCAACTATAAATGGAGAGGATATTGCCAAGGAGTGGCGAAATCGCAGTCGAACGCGACTAATCTGTGCTGGCGCAATGAGTTCCGCAACATCTCGAGCCGATACTTGTGACGTGCGGCAGATGGCAGCCGGCCGTCGAACGGTGGCTCACGGCGCCTTCCGGGACTGGCGTGCCAAGCCAATGGTACCCATATAGTTGCATGTTCCACAGCCCGTCCGGTCACGAAATGGGATTCGCCCTCGTCGCACGCGGTCGTCTGCCATCAGCCGTCCGTTGTCTGTTCTCGGGCGCCGCATTCCTCGCGCTAGGCACCATCGTCGCCAGTGCCCAAGGAGCAGTTCCCTCGTCCGGCATCCGCCTTGCCGACCTGACATG
Organism: Gemmatimonadaceae bacterium; assembly: GCA_036508735.1. Taxonomy (GTDB): domain Bacteria; phylum Gemmatimonadota; class Gemmatimonadetes; order Gemmatimonadales; family Gemmatimonadaceae; genus PNKL01. Next base: position 8,007 of record DATCGU010000257.1, on the reverse strand, counting down.
GATGGAAGCCGAAAAGCTGCTCGACTCGTCCACGGTTGTGGTCATTCCGCTTGGAGCGGAGTCCAAGGAGCACGGTCCACAACTGCGGCTCAAGAACGACTTCCTACTCGCCAACTACTATGCCGATCGCGTGCTGAAGCCGGCGCGTGATTCGCTGGCGGCCGCAGGACGCCCATTCCCTAGCACCTGCCGCCCGCACGCTTCCGGTCGCCGTTCACTCTCAGCATCTCGCCCACGGCCCGCCGGGCGCGGTCCCGGACGGCATCGGGGCCGTGCTGATGCGCGAGTCGCGTCACGTCGCTCGGAGACATTCCCATGGTGCGCGCGAGGAGCCGTCGCGCCGAGCGCACCTCGGGAATCGCGGTCACGTGTCCCTTGAGGCGCTCACGGCAGCGCACCAGCACGCGCGCGACCACGGTCAGCATGCGTGCGACATCGACCAGCACCGTCGGGTTGACGCCTTCCCGGGCAAGTTCGCGGCGCAGGGCAAAGCGCGAAATGTCGGGTTTCGCCGCCGCCCAGGCGGTCACCGACAGGTCGGCGGCGTCGTTGAGCAGCAGTTCCTCGAGGAAGGGATGCAGGGGCCCCGGCGTGCTCTCGTGCGCCAGCCGAAGCGCCTCTACCATTCGGCGGCAACGGTCGCTCTGCAGGCTCCACGCCGCGATCAGCGCGTCCAGATGGGCGGCGTCGGTGCGGATGACGTCGTCCACCTGACCCGACGCAATCAGCTGCTGGCCGTGAGTCCATGCCGGCTCCCGCGACGTCGCGAGCAGGACGATGGGCGCGCAGGGGGCGCGCACGGCGGCCCGTAGGCGCGCGGGAAGCCGCGCATCGGTGAACGGGGGTGCACCGTGAATGACGATGAGCCGGATGGGCCGGAGCGCCCGCGCCAGCAGGTCGGATTCCGACGAGGCGAAGTCGACCGGCGAGAACGGCTCGATCGCCGCCCGAAGGCGAACCTTCATAGCCACATGACCGCAGAGAATCAGGACCGGCAGACGGCCGTCGGGAGAGAGCGTCGTGCGCTCCAGCAGCTCGAACATCGGGATGACACGCATCGCCGGGGGTCTACGCCGGAATTCTACGCTATCACGCAGTGTAACGCTATGTCCACAGCCTTGGTTCTGACCTGACAAGGCGATTCCAGGGGCGCCGGCCCGACGACGCGGACCATCGCCGGCGCAGAGAGATGGCCGCCTGCGCCACCAACGCGAAGGGCGCCCGAACCCGGGCGCCCTTCGTTGCCTACTCTTCCTCGCTCCCCTCAGTGAGCTCCATCTGCGGCTCGGCGTCGCCGTCTTCGCCGCCCCCGTCGTCGGCCAAGAGCTCCTTGTCCTCGATGACGAGGCGCGCGACCGCCGCCACCACGTCGCCCATGTCGAGCTTCTTGAGTTGCACGCCCTGCGCCACGCGCCCCGTCTCCCGGATGTCCTTCACCGCGCAACGCAGCGTCTGGCCGCCCCGGGTGATGAGCATCATCTCGTCCTCCGGCAGCACCTCCAGCAGTCCCACCACGTCCCCCGTGCGCTCCGTGCGCTTGACGGTCAGGATGCCCTTGCCGCCGCGTCCCTGCACCCGGTACTCGTCGATGTTCGTCAGCTTGCCCAGCCCCTGCTCGGTGACCACGAGCAGGCAGGCCTCGCGCCTCACCACCACCATCCCGACCACCTGGTCGCCCTTGCCGAGCGCGATGCCCCGCACGCCCGTGGTGTCGCGCCCCATGCTGCGCACGTCCTGCTCGTGGAAGCGGATGCTCAGGCCGTGCCGGGCGACCAGCACCACGTCGTTGGTGCCGCTCGTGACTTGCACGTCGATGAGCTGGTCGCCCTCTTCGATCTTGATGGCCTTGATGCCCGTGGTGCGGACGTTCGAGTAATCGCTGAGCGGCGTCTTCTTGACGGTGCCGTTCTTGGTGCAGAACAGCAGGAACTCGTCATCGCTGAACTTCTTGACCTGCACGACCGCCGAGACCTGCGTGTCGGGCGTCACGTTGATCAGATTGACGATCGGCTTGCCCTTGGCGGCGCGGCCGCCCTCGGGGATCTCGTGCACCTTCAGCCAGAAGCACCGCCCGTCGTCGGTGAAGACGAGCAGGTAGTCGTGCGTCTTGGCCGTGAAGAAGTGCTCCACGAAGTCGTCCAGCTTGAGCTCGGTCCCCTTGAGCCCCTGCCCGCCACGCTTCTGCTTCCGGTACGTGGCAATGGACGTGCGCTTGATGTAGCCGGCCCTGGAAAGCGTGACGATGACCTCCTCGTTGGCGATGAGGTCCTCGATCGAGAACTCGCCCTCGTCGGCGACGATCGTCGTACGGCGCTCGTCGCCGAACGCCTCGTTCACCTTGGTCAGCTCCTCCTTCACGAGCGCCATGCGGGCCGGCTTGCTCTCCAGCAGCGCCGCAAGCTCCTTGATGATGGCACGGACTTCCTTGAGTTCCTCCTCCAGCTTCTCGCGCTCGAGTCCGGTGAGCTTGGCGAGGCGCATGTTGAGGATCGCCTCGGCCTGCCGCTCCGAGAGCTTGAAACGCCGCTGCAGCTCGAGGCTCGCCGACTCCGTGTCGTCGGCCGCGCGAATGACCTTGATGACCGCGTCGATGTTGTCGACGGCGATCTTGAGACCGTCGAGGATGTGCTCCCGTTCGCGGGCCTTGTCGAGGTCGTACTGCGTGCGCCGGACGATGACGTCGTGGCGGTGATGGATGTAGTGCAGCAGCACCTCGCGCATGCCCATCACCCGGGGCACCAGGCGCCGGGAGACCGGATCGGGCACGAGGGCGAGCATGATGACGCCGAACGTGCTCTGCATCGACGTGTGCTTGTACAGGCCGTTCAGCACCACGCGCGGGATGGAGTCGCGCTTGAGCTCGATGACGACCCGCATGCCGTCGCGGTCGGACTCGTCGCGCAGGTCGCTGATCCCATCGATCTTCTTGTCGCGCACCAAATCGGCAATGGACTCGACGAGGCGCGCCTTGTTCACCTGGTACGGCAGCTCGGTGATGACGATCTGCTGCTTGCTCGAGCTCTCCTTCTCCTCGATGACGGCGCGCGCGCGCATCACGATCTTGCCGCGCCCCGTCTCCAGGTAATCCTTGATCCCCTCGCGACCATAGATGAAGGCGCCCGTGGGAAAGTCGGGACCCTTGATCAGCCCGCGCAGGGCGGTGGCGTCGGTCTCGGGATGATCAATGAGCGCCAGCAGCGCCGAGATCACCTCGCGCAGGTTGTGCGGCGGGATGTTGGTGGCCATGCCGACCGCGATGCCCGACGACCCGTTGACGACAAGGTTCGGGAAGCCGGACGGCAGCACCGTCGGCTCCTCGAGGCGATCGTCGAAATTGGGTGCGAAGTCGACCGTGTTCTTGTCGATGTCGGCCAGCATCTCCATGGCAATCCTGGTGATGCGCGCCTCGGTGTACCGGTACGCCGCCGCCGGGTCGCCGTCCACCGAACCGAAATTTCCCTGGCCGTCCACCAGCGGATAGCGCAACGAGAAATCCTGCACCATGCGCACGAGCGCGTCGTACACCGACTGGTCCCCGTGCGGGTGGTACTTGCCGAGCACGTCGCCGACCACGGTAGCCGACTTCTTGTACGGCCGCCCCGGCACGAGGCCCAGTTCGTTCATCGCGTACAACACGCGCCGGTGCACCGGCTTGAGGCCGTCTCGCACATCGGGGAGCGCGCGGGACACGATCACACTCATCGAGTAGTTGATGAACGATTCCTTGATCTCCTCGTCGATCAGGCGGGGGAGGATTCGTTCACGATTGTTCGGTGCGGTCATGTGCCGGTTCAGGGGGGTGGGAAAGTAACCCTCGACCTATCCGGAAAATTTACCGAAAGTCCCTCGGGAAATCAACCTCTTTTCACTGTTGTAAGTCATTCAGTGGCAAGCATTTGCCGTGCACATATTTCACCTGCACACCATGAAGGCGCCAGCGACACGAAAGACCGCAAAGTTTGCCTGCTTGCACACACGGCAAAGGGCGGGCCGATTGGCCCACCCGTTTCGTCCTTCGCGGAATTCCTCGCGCCTTCCACGCCGTCGCGGCACCGGCGCGGCACCGGCGCGGCACCGGCGGATCTACGGCGCCGCCGTCTGGGGAGCAGCCGCAGCGTCGTCGGACAGCACGTCAGCCTCCTCCGCCTCCACTTCCCGATCGATGGCATCGCGCTCGGCCTTGTACCGATCGTACCACTGACGCGTGATCTCGCCGGCCAGCTCGCGGTTGCCGAGGCCGAACGAGAGCGACAGGGCCAGCGCGATGGCGCCGAAGATGATCGCAAACGCGGTGGTCACGATTTCCGTGGCGACGCCAAGCTCCTGGAGCGCCATGAAGATCGCCAGCAGCACCACCCCACCCTTGCCCACGCGGGCAAGTGTCGGTCCGCCGTGAAGCGCGCTCGTGCTCGCGGCGATCAGCCCGCCGACGAAATCCCCGAGCACGATGCCCACGACGATGATCACGATCGCCGCCACGACACTCGGGATGTAGCTCACCAACTCGCTGAAAAGCGACGCCAGCGAGTCGAGGCCGAGCGCGTTGGCCGCCAGCAGCATCGCGCTGAACATCACCAGCCAGAACAGCAGGTTGGCGATGGCGAGCGTCGGATTGAGATGCGACCCCACGCGCTCGAGCGGGACTACACCGCCCTTCCCGAGCACGTCGTTCAGGTGCACGCGGCGCAGTGCCCTCGCCGCACCCTTTTGCACCAGCTTGGCCAGCAGGTAGCCGGCGAGGAGTACGACGGCCGCGCCAAACAGTGCCGGGATGTACTCCCAGAACTGGGCGAAGCTTTCCTGCAGACGATCGAGGAAGGTCACGACGACTTGGCTCGTATTTGGGTACCCTTGAATCTAGAACGAATACGTGACGATCGAATAGGTGCCCGGCATCCGCATCGCAGCCATCGCCAGCGACGGCGGGGCCAGCGTCAACCGCTGGCCTAGTCGCCTGCCGGCGTCGGGCCGAGTGCCCAACCGGCGTTCGGCCATCAGGACGCCGCCGGCTGCTCCGATCGCCCCCAGTGCGGCCGTGGCGGCGTTGAAGCGGTCGCCCGAGCCCACCAGCACGGCTATGCCGCCACCCATGAGCGCGCCAGCCACCCCGCCCAAGCCGACAAGGGATCCCTCGCTTGGCGAATGATCGAATCGGCGCACCAACAACCGGTCGCCTGCCACCAGGCCGGCCAGCCCACCCCCAACGAGGGTCAGCGTCACAGTCCTGGTACCCGGGTGTCCGTTGGCCACCGCCGAGCCGGCGGCTGCGGCTCCGATGAGCGATGACGTCCAGAGGGTCTGCACGTCGCCAGCGGTGACGTTGTAACTGGCGTGCGAAGCGTACATGGCACCGAGCTGCATGCCGGCAATCGCCGCCGCCGCGCCCGCGGCGGCGCGCGTGCGGGCGTGCCCGGTGTCCGTGTTGAACGCATACATCGTGGCCATCGTCAGGGCCGCCGACGCGTCAGCGCCGAACATCGAGGCCATCGCCACTCCTGGACTGAGCTTCCTGCCGAGTGTCAGCGCCCCTGTCGTGCCGAGCATCGAGCCAAAGAAGATGCCCGCCGCGTAGTCGTTCTTGCCCGTCACGGCGTACTGCAGCGCAGCGCCAATGCCGGCGCCGCGAAGTGGAGCGTGCGTGGCCAGCAGTTCCATGCCTTCGGTGATTTGCAGGTCGCGTGCGAGTTCAGCGGCGGCAAAGAAGCTCCCGCCCGCCATGACGAGATACGCAGCGATGCCCGGCACGGCCGCGTTGGTGACGGTGGCGGCGAAGGACGGGCCGTACAGTGCGAAGCCAAGCAAGGTCTGGTTGCGCACGAACGAGTTGCGGAAGATGTGATTCGCCCCGGAGGCGGAAGTGTCTGCGCGCGTCGCCGGCCGCGGTACCGCGGCGCGCGCCGGTGCAGCGCCGCTGCGCGCACTGTCGGCAAGCTCGAGGCGAGGCTTTGGCTGGCCCGCAGGGTCCTGCGCGGCGAGGGGAACGGCGATGAGAAACGCGGAGAGCAGGCGCATACGGTGTTGGCGAAGGGTTCTGCCCTACAGACGGCTGGGTGGGGCGTTGGGTTTCTCGGCATGCGGGGAGTGAGTGCGGGGTGCGGGGGCTCAGTGAGGGGGATCGAGTGGAGTAGTGGGTGAGGGGTAAGGGGGCGCCCCGCTCCTCCTCACTCCATCTCCACTCGTCCCTCCGCACCAAGCCCCCGCACCCCGCACTCAACCCGTCAGTTCCGTGTTCCCCTCTTCACATCAAACATCGCCGACCGCTTGCACCGCGGGCACAGCAACCACTCGCGCTGTCGTGCATATCCAAGCCCGAAGCTCCCGCCGCCAATGGCTCGCGCGGTCATCACCACATCGCAACCCGGGCACTTGACCGGCACCCCGGATACGAACGCGGCACGCATGGCCTGCTGCTCAGCCGGGCTGTATTGCGCGCGCTTGTCGCCCCGCGCCGCGTCGTCCTCGGCGCTCACGGGCCGATCTGCAGCACGATCTTCCCAAACTGCCTGCCGCCCTGCAGGCGCTCGAGTGCCTCGCGGCCGCGTTCGAGCGGAAAGACCGAGTCCACGGGTACCGATAGCCGGCCGGCCACGAGTTCGGCCACCACCGAGTCGAACTCGGAGTCGCTGCCCATGGTGGCTCCCATGATCGTCCACTGGTTCCAGAACAGCTTGCGCACGTCCATCTGCAGTACGTGCCCGCTGGTGCCGCCGCAGGTCACCAGCCGGCCCGCGCGGCCAAGCGCGCCGAGCGACTGCTCCCACGTGGCCGAACCCACGCTGTCCACCACCACGTTCACGCCGCGCTTGCCGGTGCGAGCGCGCACTTCCCGGCCGACGTCGATACCCGTGTGATTGATGAGTTCGTCAGCGCCGAGCGCCCTGGCGCGCTGCAGCTTCTCGTCCGATCCTGACGTCACCCACACGCGAGCGCCGCGCGCCTTGGCGATGAGCAGCGCGGCTTGCGCCACGCCACCGCCGATGCCCCAGATCAGCACCTCGTCGCCAGGGCCGACCCGGGCCCGGGACACGAGCATTCGCCAGGCAGTGAGGGTGGCCAGCCCAAAGGCGCCGGCATCGGCATCAGAGACGCTCGGCGGGATGGCGCGCACGTTGGTCGCCGGCAGCACCACCTGCTCGGCAAAGGTGCCAGGCACCTGTTCACCAAGCACGCGAAACTTCACGCACAGGGACTGCTCGCCTGCCAGGCAGTACTCGCACCGGCGACACGACAGCCCCGCGTTGATGACCACGCGGTCACCCCGCTGCACGCTGGTGACGTCGTCCGACACGTCCTCGACGACGCCCGTACCATCGGAACCCAGCACCCATTTGGGGGTGACAGTGGCGCCCGGGAGGCCCCGGATTGCCCAGAGGTTCAGGTGGTTCAGCGCCGCCGCCTGCAGTCGCAGGCGCACCAGCCCGGGGCCCGAGATCACCGGGGCTGCGACGTCGGTGGAGTACTCCACGGCGTCGAGGGAGCCAGTCGTTGAGATGGTCAGTGCGCGCATCAAGCAGTCGACGGTAGACGGTAGACGGTGGACGGTGGACGGCAAACCGTGCCGTCGAGCCTCAATCGAATATATTACCTGCCGGAGTGTCGTTCGCTGCCGTCTACCGTCCACCGTCTACCGTCTCCCATGCAGCTCCTCGTTCCTCCCCTCGGCGAGTCGATTACCGAAGCCACCATCACCCGCTGGCTCAAGCGCGCGGGCGATGCCGTGAATGCCGGCGAAACGCTGGTGGAACTCGAGACCGACAAGATCACGGTCGAGGTGCCTGCTCTGAAGGGTGGTCTTCTCACCGCGATCGCCAAGGCCGAAGGTGACGTAGTGAAGGTCGGTGAAGTGCTGGGCGACTTCGATGACAGCGCGTCGGCGGTATCGGCGGCGGGTCCGGCAGCCGCGGCAGCTCCAACCCCGGCGCCAGTACCGGCAGCCGCGGCCGCGCCGTCAGCCAGCAGCCCACCGCCCTCCGTCAACGCGGGCGTTCGTGCCGCGCCCAGCGCCGT
>DATCGU010000256.1:0-2688 GCA_036508735.1 Gemmatimonadaceae bacterium | reverse complement strand
CGGCCGCTGCTCGAACGGTTCGGTGATGACGCGCGGCTCACGCTGATCCTCTTCACCCTGGACGAGAGCAGCTACGCTCGCGAGCTCGCGCCGCTGGCCGGGCACTACCCCGCCGTCACGCTGGGCCCGCCCTGGTGGTTCAACGACAGCCTCAACGGCATGGCCCGCTACTTCGACCAGGTGATGGAGACGGCCGGGCTGTGGAACACGGCCGGGTTCAACGACGACACCCGCGCCTTCTTGTCCATCCCGGCCCGGCACGACGTCTGGCGACGGGCCAGCGCCGACTGGCTGGCCGGGCTGGTGGTGCGGGGCCTGGTGGACGAAGCCGGGGCGGTCGACATGGCCCGCGACATGGCGGTCGGCCTGGCCAGGCGCGCCTACCGGCTGGGGAAGGCGTGAACCCTGGTCAACCGGCCCTCGCGGTTCAATGGGTCGTGGGCGGCTCTTCTCGGTCGGCGTGCCAGGATCCCGCAAGGCGTCCGCAGTCGCGCTCTGCTTGGGCCGGTGTCAGCCGCATGCCCCACCTCCGCGCTCCGCCGCCATGCCGACGCGACGCTTTACGTCGACCGAGCGGCCTTCGCGGGCGCTCAGGAGCAGCTGGCGCGGTAACAGCAGTGCTGGGAGGCAATCAGATGGCAGACAAGCTTGCCCTATATGGCGGAACGCCGGTGCGAACGGAGCAGTTCGCGACCTGGCCGCAGTTCGGCAGCGAAGAAGAGACGCTGCTGCTTCAGGCACTTCGATCGGGTCATTGGGGGTCGCTGGACGGGCATTTCGTCGCGGACCTCGAGCGCGAGTTCGCCGCCCTGCAGGACTCGCGGTTCGGGATCAGCGTCTCGAACGGAACGATGGCACTAGTCGTGGCCCTCAAGGCCCTCGGGATCGAGCGCGGCGACGAGGTCCTCGTGCCGCCCTACACGTTCATCGCGACGGCGAGCGCAGCACTCATGTTGGGTGCGATCCCCGTGTTCGTCGACGTGGAACTTGACACTCTGCTCATCGATTCAGCGAAGATCGACGCCGCGGTAACGCTTCGCACCAAGGCGATCATCCCCGTGCACCACGCCGGGAGCCCCGTCGACATGGACAGCGTGCTCGCGGCCGCGCGCCGACACAACCTGAGGGTCGTCGAGGATGCGGCGCAGGCCGCCGGTGCGGCCTGGAAGGGCCGGCCAGTCGGCGCCATCGGCGACATCGGGACATTCAGCTTCCAGTCCTCCAAAGTCATCAACAGCGGCGAGGGAGGCATGATGCTGACGAACGACCCGGCGCTGGAGGAGACGTTGTGGTCGCTGCGTAACGTCGGCCGTCGACGAGGCGGCGAGTGGTACGAGCACGTGCGGGTCGGGTGGAACCTGCGGATCAGCGAGTTCCAGGCCGCGATCGCGCTTGCCCAGATGCGCCGCATGCCTGCCCAGCGTGAGCATCGCGCCGCGTCGGCGGCGTACCTCACCGCGGAACTGGAGCAGATTCCGGGCATCAAGGCGGTCCGCGTGCCCGACGGGGTGACCGCGCATAGCTGGTACTCGTACCACGTGCGCTGGCTCGGTGCGCAGGACGGCGGACTGCCCAAGATGGAGTTCGCCCGAGCGCTGCGCGCCGAGGGGGTGCCCGTGTTCCACGGGTATGTGCCGCTCAACCGCAACCAGGCCATCTGTGACGAGATCGCGCGCTTGGGAGGGCGGGCCCCGGAACCCTGTCCCGCCGCGGAACGAGCCGCCAGCGACGAGGTCCTGATGTTCTCCCTGCCGATCCTGATGGGGGACCGGCGCGATCTCGACGATGTCGTGACCGCCGTCGCGAAGATCGCCGCCCAGCGGGCCTGAAGATGGCCAGGGTCGGATACGTGATCGTCGGAGCAGGCGCAATCTCGGTGCAGCACGTCGAGGCGATTCGCATCACGGACGGCGCGTACGTGGCGGGCGTGTGCGATGCGAGCGCAGAGCGCGCGCAGGCAGCCGGCGAGCGATGGGGCGTGCCGTGGTCGCTGGATCTCATGGAGGCGCTCGGCTGGAGCGGCGTCGATGCCGCGGTCATCTGCACGCCGTCGGGACTCCATGCCAAGCAAGCGCTCGCCGCGCTGCAAGCCGGGAAGCACGTGTTGATCGAGAAACCGATCGCATTGAGCCTGGACGATGCGGACCGTGTCGTCGAGGAGGCCCGTTCTCGTGCCCTGGTGGCATCGACGGTCAGCCAGCGACGATTCGAGCCGGCGGTGCAGGCAATCCGGCAAGTCCTGTCGGACGGCGCGCTCGGTCCTGTGGCGTTTGTCGAGGGGCTCACGCTCGACTATCGCCCGCAGCAGTACTACGACAGCGCCACGTGGCGGGGTACGCGCGCGTTCGATGGGGGCGCGCTCATGAACCAGGGCATCCACATGGTCGACCTCGTGCGCTGGTTGGCCGGTCCCATCGTGCTCGTGGCTGGGCAGGCGGCGACCGTGGCGAAGAAGATGGAAGCCGAGGACACGGCCACGGCCGCGGTCGCCTTCGCCAGCGGTGCGCTCGGCAGTCTCGTGGCAACGACGTGTGCGTACCCGGGCGTGCCCCACGAACTGCGGATCCACGGCGAGCGCGGGTATATCCACCTGCGCGGCGAGGACTTGGCCGATTGGGAGGTGCCGGGAGTCCCTAGACCCGAGCCAGCCCAGGAGTCGGCTGGTCCAGCGGCCGCCACGTGGGGCAC
>DATCGU010000255.1:0-6728 GCA_036508735.1 Gemmatimonadaceae bacterium | reverse complement strand
CACGGTGCCGCCACGCGAGCTTGCCGCGCTGGCCGACGAGGTCGGCGTGCCGCTGATCCACGACTTCGGCAGCGGGCTGATGCTCGACCTGTCGCCCTGGGGACTGGCCGGCGAGCCCACGGCGCGCGACGCCGTGGCCGCCGGTCCCTCGCTGGTGGTGATGAGCGGCGACAAGCTGCTCGGCGGCCCGCAGGCCGGCATCATCCTGGGCCGCGCCGGCGTGGTGGCGGCGCTGCGCGAGAATCCGCTGGCGCGGGCGCTGCGCGTGGACAAGCTGACATTGGCGGCCCTGCACGCTACGCTGCGCTTGTACCGTGAACCGGAGCGCGCCGTGCGCGAGATCCCGGCGCTGGCCATGCTCACGGTTCCGCTCGATGAACTCCGCGAGCGCGCCGAGCGCCTGGCGAAGGCCTGGCGCGCGTGCGGCATCGACGCCCGCGTGCTGAGCACCGAAGCGACGGTGGGTGGCGGTGCGTTTCCCGGGGCGCGCATTCCGTCGTGCGCGGTGGCCCTCGGCGGCGCGGCCGAACCCGCCGAGCGCGCGCTGCGCCTGGGCGCGCTGCCGGTGATCGGGCGCATTGCCGACGGCGCGTTGCTGCTTGACCTTCGCGGCATACCGGCCGGCGACGACGCGCGCCTGACCGCCGCCGTGCACGAGGCGCTCGCGTGACGAACCCAACGCCGGCCCAGTCGCGCACCAGCACGGCGTTTTTCCGCCGCGCGGTCTTTCTCGACCGGGACGGTACGCTGATCGTCGACAAGCACTTCCTCAAGGACCCGCAGCTCGTCGAACTGGTGCCGCAGTCCACCAACGCCGTGCGTCGGTTCAACTATGCCCTCGTCCCCGTCATCGTGGCCACCAACCAGTCGGGCATCGCCCGCGGCCTGTTGACGGAGGACGACTACCGCGCCGTGCGGGCGCGCATCGACGACCTGTTCGAGGAGCGCGGCGCGTTCATCGACGACCACTATCACTGCCCCCACCATCCGGACTTCACGGGGCCGTGTGAGTGCCGGAAGCCGGGCATCGGCATGTTCGAGAAGGCCATCAAGGAGCACCAGGTGGACGCCGCGTCGTCGCTGTTCGTCGGGGACCGGTTACGCGACCTGCTGCCGGCCAAGTCGTACAGGGCGCGCGGCATCCTCGTGCCCTCGGCCGCCACCGACAGCCAGGACGTCGAGCAGGCGCTCTCCCTGGGATTCGAGGTCGCCACGTCGCTCACCGAAGCCGCGGCGATGTACCTCGGCATTCCGCATACGCCCGGGCGCTGACGTGAAGCGGATTGCCGTGCTCGCTTCCGGTGCCGGCAGCAATCTGCAGGCGATCCTCGAGCACCTGGACGCGCTCGGCCCGGGCGCGCCCGGCGCCATCTCGCTCGTGGTGAGCGACCGCGCGCAGGCGCAGGCGCTGGAGCGCGCGCGCCTGCGCGACATACCCACGGTGCACCTGCCGCGCAGTGCGCCGGCCGGGACGCTCGAGCGCACCCTGGCCGCGCACGACACCGATCTCGTGGTGCTCGCCGGCTACCTGCGTCTCGTCCCGGCCTCGGTCGTGCGACGCTGGGCGGGATGCATGCTGAACGTGCACCCCGCCCTGCTTCCCGCGTTCGGCGGCGCCGGCATGTTCGGCCACCGCGTGCACGAGGCGGTCATCGCGTCGGGCGCCAGGCTTTCCGGCGCCACCGTGCACTTCGTGGACGAACAGTTCGACCGCGGGGCGATCATCGCGCAGTGGCCCGTGCCCGTGCCGTCCCACGACACACCCGACGCCCTCGCCGCGCGAGTCCTCGCGGTGGAGCATCGCATCTATCCGTGGTGCGTCGAGGCGGTGGCTCGTGGTACGGTGCGCCTGGGCGACGATGGGCGCGTGCACGGCGAGTTGCCGTACGATTTCTTGAGGTTCGGGGCGGAAGGGGAGCAGCATCCATTTGTGATTCGCGGGTAAACGACAAGAGAAGCTGTAAGCTGTACGCTGTACGTTCTACGCCGTCCGTTCACTAGCATCTAGCATCTAGCATCTAGCATCTAGCATCTATCCTCTATCATCTGTCCCCAGCATGCCTTTCGCACTGCTCTCCGTCTCCGACAAGTCCGGCATCGCCGAGTTTGCCCGCGGCCTCTTGGCTCTCGGCTTCGATCTCATCTCCACCGGCGGCACCGCCAAGGCGCTGCGCAATGCCGGCCTCGCGGTGCGCGACATCTCCGAGGTGACGCAATTCCCCGAGATGCTCGACGGGCGGGTGAAGACGCTGCATCCCGTGGTGCATGGCGGGCTGCTGGCGCGCCGCGACGTGCCGGCGCACATGGCGGTCATCGCCGAGCACGGCATCAAGCCCATCGACGTCGTGGTCGTGAACCTGTATCCCTTCCGCGAGACCGCGGCGAAGCCCGGCGTGCAGCCGGAGGACGTGATCGAGCAGATCGACATCGGCGGTCCCTCGATGCTCCGATCGGCGGCAAAGAATTTCGGCGCGGTGACGGTGGTGGTCGATCCCGCCGACTACTCCCGCGTGCTCGGCGCGCTGGAGGCCGGAGGCGACCAGCTGCCGTTGCGCCGCGAGCTCGCCGGCAAGGTGTACGCGCACACCGCGGCATACGACGCAGCCATCGCCGGATGGTTCTCCCAACAGGCGGGCGACCGCTTTCCGCCGCGCCTGTCGATGGCCTTCGAGCGCGCGCAAGCGCTGCGCTATGGCGAGAACCCGCACCAGAAGGCGGCATTCTACGTCGACGCACCGCGCGCCGGCCTGGCCGGCCTCGTGCAGCGCGGCGGCAAGGAACTGAGCTTCAACAACTTCCTCGACCTCGAGGGGGCGCTGCTCGCCATCACCCCGTTTGCCGGCGAGTGCGCCTGCGCCATCGTGAAGCACACCACGCCGTGCGGACTCGCCACGGGAACGACCGCGCTGGAGGCATACCAGAAGGCACTCGCCTGCGATCCGGTGTCGGCGTTCGGCTCGGTCATCGCCTTCACCGTGCCGGTGGACGCCGCCGCGGCGAAGGCCATCGCGTCACTGTTCGTCGAGTGCATCGTGGCACCCGCGTTTGCGCCGGAGGCCGTGGACATCCTTGGCGCCAAGAAGAACCTGCGGCTGCTCGAGGGCACGGCAGCCGAATCGCCGGGCGCGCTCGACGTGAAGCGCGTGCGCGGCGGCGTGCTGGTGCAGGAGAAGGCGCCGACCGTCATCGACGACACCGGCTGGAAGGTGGTAACCCGGCGCGCGCCGACGGCGGCCGAGATGAAGGACCTGCTGTTCGCCTGGCGCGCCGTGGCGAGCGTGAAGTCCAACGCCATCGTGCTCGCACGCGACGGGGCGACGATCGGCATTGGCGCCGGCCAGATGTCCCGCGTGGATTCCGCCTTCCTCTCGGTGCACAAGGCGCAGGGCGCCGGGCACGTCACGGCGGGGGCTGCGCTGGGCTCCGACGCCTTCTTTCCCTTCCGCGACGGCGTCGATCATGCCGCCGCGGCGGGGGTGACGGCCATCGTCCAGCCCGGCGGGTCGGTGCGCGACGCCGAAGTGATCGCCGCGGCGGACGAACACGGCATCGCCATGGTGTTCACGGGACAGCGGCTGTTTCGGCACTAGTGCGCCAAGCGGGATCCGTGAGCGCCCCCGTTCTCCGCAACTATCCGGGATGATCGGGGTGTCCAATCGGTACCCCGCACCCTTCCCCCGGCCCCACCCCCGCTCTGATATTTCAAGGTTCTCTGAACCTGTCTCTCGCACCCGAGTCCGATGGCGTCGACCGCAACCAGTTCCGATCTCGACACTCGCCCGTCCTACCTGGCTGCCGGCATCGCCTTTCTGGCGGTCTTCCTGCTGTACCTCGTCACCCTGTCGCCCGACACCGCGATGTGGGACACCAGCGAGTACATCACGGCCGCCTACACGCTGGGCATCCCGCACCCGCCGGGCAATCCGTTCTTCGTCCTCATCGGGCGCGTCTTCGCCGTGCTCCCTGTGGCGCCGACGGTGGCCGCGCGGATCAACCTGCTGGCCGCCATTTCCAGCGCGACGGCGGCGTCCATGTGGTTCCTCGTCACCGAGCGCGTGCTGGTGGGCTGGTTCGAGCAGCGCTGGCAGCGCATCGCCGGCGGTGCCCTGGCCGTGCTGATCGGCTCGACCGCCTTCACCGTCTGGGCGCAGTCCGTCGTCAACGAGAAGGTCTACACCATCTCGCTCGCCGGCATGGCCATCACGGCCTGGCTGACGGTACGCTGGTGCGACGATCCCGACGGACCCTCGGCCGACCGCCTGCTCGTGCTCATCGCCTACGTCTGCGGCCTGGGCTATGCCAACCACATGGCGGGCATCCTCGCCCTGCCCGCCGCCGGTCTGGCCGTGCTGATCCGCCGGCCGCGCACGATCACCCGCTGGAAGCTGCTGCTGGCCTGCGTGGGCGCCATGGTGCTGGGCGGCACGCCGTTCCTGACGCAGCCCATTCGCGCCGCGCACTTTCCGGCCATCAACGAGGGCGAGCCCACCGCGTGCCGCGACGGACTCAAGATTTCGTGCACCCTTTCCAAGGGGACGTACGACGCCTTCATGTACAACTTCAATCGCGGGCAGTACGGCAAGCCATCGCTCGGCGAGCGCCAGGCGCCGCTCAGCGCGCAGATCGGCATGTGGTGGACCTACTTCAAGTGGCAGTGGCTGCGCGACGTCGACGGCGTCCGCCCGGGCCTGCAGGGCTCGCTGGCGGCGATCTTCCTGGTGCTCGGCATCCTCGGCGGCTGGGTGCACTACAAGCGGGACCCCCGAAGCTTCACCTTCTTCGGTCCGCTGATGTTCACGCTGACGCTGTTGCTCATCTACTACATGAACTTCAAGTACGGCTACTCCCAGGCGCCGGAACTTGCCGAGAGCGTGCAGCGCGAGGTGCGTGACCGCGACTACTTCTACCTATGGAGCTTCTCGGCGTGGAGCGTGTGGGCCGCCCTTGGGCTCGTCTTCGTGTGGGAATCGTTCGCCGCCATCATGGGCAGCGAAAACGTGAAGATCGGGGCGGAAACGCTCGAGCTCCCGACCAACCGCAGCTGGGCCATGACCTCGCCCATCCTGCTGCTCGCCGTGGTGCCGCTTTTTGGCAACTGGACGGCGGCGACGCGGCACGGTGAAACCGACACCGGCGACTTCGCCACCGACCTGCTGAACAGCGTCGAGCCATACGGCGTGCTCGTGACGGTGGGTGACAATGATACCTTCCCCCTCTGGTATGCCCAGGAAGTGATGGGCGTCCGCAAGGATGTGATCGTCGCCAACACTTCGCTGCTGAACACGGACTGGTACACGCGGCAGTTGCTGCGCCGGCCGGTCTTCGAGTACGATGCGGCCAAGGGCCCAGCCATTTACCGCGGCAAGACCTGGGTGAAGCCGTCGGGCTCCCCGATGGCGCTCACCATGGACCAAGCCGACTCTGTGCCGCTCGGCCAGGAAATCACGCAGCCCCAGCTGTTCATCGCGGGCAACATCCACGCGGTGGTGCAACCGCGCTTTCTCGCGCGCGCCGACATCTTCGTGCTCAAGATGATCCAGGACGCCAAGAATCGTCCGATCTACTTCAGCCGCACGTCGGGCGGATATCCGTTCGAGCTCGGGCTGAAGGACTACGTGCTGACGCAGGGGCTCGCGCGCAAGCTGCTCCCCGACTCCATCGTGGGCGGCAAGGACACCGTGCTGGTGCAGGGCGAAGGATGGGTGGACGTGCCGCGGATGAAGGCGCTCAGCGCTGCCTTCACGGCGCCGGCCGCGCTTGAAAAGAAGAACAAGTGGATCGACAAGGCCTCGGTGGGCATCCCCTACCTGTACGTCTCCTCCAGCTACGTGCTCGCCGAGGCGCTCAGTATGCAGGGAGACCGGGCGGGGGCCGACAAGGCGATGGAGAAAGCCATCAGGGTGGCCAAGGCCACAGGACTTGGCGACCTGTTCGGCGGTTCCGCGCCACCGCCACCGCCGCCGATCGTCTCCGGCGACTCCGTCAAGAAGACAACGGTGCCGATCAGGCCGTAGCGGCGGTAAGCCACGCCACGGCCGTCGTGTACTGCGTGTGCACGGCGGTCGTGTGCAATTGGGTCGCGGCCGCATCGCCCTGCTTGCTCGATTGCTCCACCGCCGCGCAGGCGTCTCCCATGGCGATGAGTCCCAGCTGGCGCGCGCTGCCCTTGAGCGTATGGGCGGCCGACGCGGCACCGGCAAGGTCACCCGCCGCCACCGCCGCTTCCAGCGCCTGCATGCGATCCCGCGAGTGCTCCACGAAGACGGCGACCATCTGCTTCAGCAGCGCGTCGCCGCCCAGCGAACGGAGGCCTTGCAGGGCGGTGCACACCTCAGCTGGTATCTCCGTCACGATCTCTCCGCACGGGTGGCTTGCGACGCCGATAATTCTAACCATTCGTGCGCCATCCGGTTGCATTGGCGCTGACGCCAGGAGAGTTTGAGTGCGTTGGGGCAGGTGGCAGAGCGGTCGAATGCTCCGGTCTTGAAAGTCTCCACACCGACATGATCAAATCGCGGAATCCTGGATGCTAAGTCGTTGCCACGCATGCGTATCACTAAGTAGTTGAGCACCTTAGATCGTGACTCGGCGTGGTTCCGGAGGGTTCCCGGCTTCCCTCTGAAGTTCCGTCTGGTTCCGCAGTGAATGTGCCGAAAATGTGCCAATATTTTGGATCTACCTTGCCCGGACGCAGGGTGCTTTCGGGGACCAGACCGATCATGTGATCG
>DATCGU010000254.1:0-13877 GCA_036508735.1 Gemmatimonadaceae bacterium | reverse complement strand
CAACTTCCGCGGCGCACGAGCCCACGATCCCGGCGTTGGTGTTCAGCAGGTCGTCACGCGACATGCCCGGCTTGCGCGGGATGCCGGCCGTGATGACGACGATGTCGGAGCCCGCCGTGGCCTCGTACCCCGTGGTGCCGGTGACGCGTGAGTCAAAGAGCTCGATGGGCGCCGACTCCCACTGGTCGAGCCCCTTCCCCTGCGGAATGCCGTCGGCGATGTCCACCATCACGACGGTGCGGGCAAGTTCCTTTTCAGCGATGCGCTGTGCAGTCGTGGCGCCGACGTTGCCGGCACCGACCACCGTGATCTTGTTGACCATATGGGTAACAGAGAAGAAGAGTAGTGAACGATGCTGCGCGGATAGGCAAAAGGTACGGCTTGCGGCCGCTCCTGTAAACGCATTTCTGAACTCGCGCCAAAGAGTTCATCTCTCACCGGGACCGGAGGAACACGGAGGGCGTGAAGCGTGAAACAGAATTCAATAGGGGTTCAGCGGACATTCTGTCCACCAAACCCCCAAGTAATCGTTTCCTCCGTGCGCTCCGTGCTCTTCCGGTCTCCGTGAGAGACCTTCCTTTCTACCCTCCTACTTCCGACAGCGCCTTCAGTCCGCCCACGCGCAACTGCAACAGTTCATGCTCGCGCGGCTTGTGGGCGAGTGCCTGGCGGAACAGCGGCTCCAGCGGTTCGCCCGCGCGCAGCGGGTCGCGCAGGTTCACCTCGTGATCGCCGTACAGGCACGTGCGCAGCCGGCCGTCTGCGGTGAGCCGCACGCGATTGCACGTCTCGCAGTACGTGTGCGTCATCGGCGTGATCACCCCGATCGTCCCGGCCGCGCCGGCGATTCGCTGGTAGCGTGCCGGGCCGTTGCCGCGCGCCGGACCATCAGCCGCCTCGAGCGCGCCAAAGCGCGCTGCGACACGCGCGAGCAGTTCGTCGCTGGGTACCACGTGCGCGAACTCACTTAGCGCCATGTCGCCCACCGGCATGATCTCGATGAAGCGCACGTGCCACGGATGGCCCACCGTGAGCGAGGCGAAGTCCTCGATCTCGTCGTCGTTGATGCCGCGCATCACCACGACGTTGAGCTTCAGCGGGTCGAGCCCGGCGTCGGTGGCGGCCTGCGCGGCCTCCACCGGATTAAAGTCCAGGGCTCGGCGTGCGATCCCGGCAATCCGCGCAGGACGGAGCGAGTCGGCGCTCATGTTCACCCGGTCGAGCCCCGCGGCGCGCAGCGCACCGGCCATCTGCGGCAGCTTCACGCCGTTGGTGGAAAGCGCAATGTCCTCGATGCCCGGCACCGCGCGCAGCATGGAGATGAGCGTCACGAGGTCGGGACGGATGGTCGGCTCGCCGCCCGTGATGCGCAGCCGCTTGAGCCCGAGCGGCGCAAGCTGCTGCACCACCGCCGTAATCTCCTCGTACGACAGGATCTGCGGCTTGGGGAGCCAGTCGAGCCCCTTCTCCGGCATGCAGTACACGCAGCGGAAGTTGCAGCGATCGGTGACGCTGATCCGCAGGTACTCAATGGACCGGCCGAATTGGTCAAGCATGGGCGGGAGGATGGACGATAGTCGACCGACGATCGTCGACCGACGATGGTAGACAGCCGTAAACGGACGGCGTATAACGTACGGCGTACAGCTTACAGCTTCTTTTCATGTCGTCTGCCCCACCCACTCGCGCGTCCCATCGACGTAGTGCTCCCGCTTCCATATCGGCACCCGCACCTTGAGCTGCTCGATGATCCAGCGCGAGGCGTCCATGGCCGGCGTGCGGCGCGCGTGGGCCACCGCGATGGCCACGCTCGCGCCGCCCAGCGCCACGTACCCCGTGCGGTGTTCGATCACGATGTGCATCGTGCCAAACTGCTCGGCCGCCTCGCGTGCGATCTCCGCCATCTCGCGCTCCGCCATGGGGGCGTACGCGTTGTACTCGATGGCCTCCACGGCGCGGCCGTCGTTGACGTCGCGCACGGTGCCGATGAACAGCGACAGCGCGCCGTTCTCGACGGCGGTGACTTCCGCCACCAGCGACGCCACGTCAATTGCCCGGTCCACCACCGCCGTGCGCATCAACCGCCCGCTACCGGCGGAATCAGCGCCACTTCGTCGGTGGCTTGCACCAGCTGGTCGCGCCTGGCGTAGCGATGGTTCACGGCGACGAGCGGCCGTGCGGGCAGCGACGTCCCCGCCGAGAGCGCCCGCACCGCCTGCACGACGTCGGCCACACGCGCGTCGTCGCGCACCGTGACCCGCACGGACGCGGCGCCGAGCGCGTCGGCGTACGAGGCAAAAAGGAGGACGTCGAGAGTCATCGCTGTGATCAAGGTAACGGAGCGGCTCCCGGAGCGCGTGGCACCCCGGGAGCCGCAGCCTGCAGAGATATCCCCTTATTCGCCTTCGAGTTCCGACTCCTCGACGCCTGCCACCATTGCACGCAGCTCCTTGGACGGCTTGAACACCGGCACCGGGCGCGCCGAAACCTCTACGGGGGCGCCGGTGCGCGGGTTGCGCGCCATGCGCGTCTTGCGCTGGCGAATCTTGAAGGTGCCGAAACCCCGGACCTCGATGTTGTGCTGCTCCTTGAGCGCGTCCCGTATGGCATCGAGGAAGGCGTCTACCACCCGGGCGCAGTCCTTCTTCGAAATCATCGGGCCGGAAGTCCGCTCGATGGCCTCGGTGACACTCTCGACCAGATCAGCTTTGGTCATGTCGGTCCTCTGTAATGTCGCAACAATCCCGTAACTGACGATATAGTAGGCTCTTACGTCACGGGTGTCAAGCATAAAGAGGCCCGGCTCCCAAAGGCGACTGGAAACCGGGCGCTGGCCCTAACATTCGTCGTGCGTTCCGGTTACGCGCCGATGGCTCGCATGAAGTCGTCGAACAGCGTGCGCGCGTCGTGCGGTCCGGGCGCGGCTTCGGGGTGGTACTGCACCGCAAAGACTGGCAACGACTTGTGCCGCAACCCTTCCACGGTGCCGTCATTGAGGTTCACGTGCGTGACCTGAAGGTCCGGAGCGCCGGGGATGCCGTCGGCTCCACCTTCAACGGAAAAACCGTGGTTCTGCGCCGTGATGAGCACCTTGCCCGTCGCAAGATCCTTGACCGGGTGGTTTCCCCCTCGATGTCCGTAGGAGAGCTTCGTGGTGCGCCCGCCGAAGGTGAGGCCCAGCAACTGATGCCCCAGGCAGATGCCGAAGATCGGTATCCTGCGTTCGGCAATCGACCTGATGATAGCCGGCGCGTAGCCCACGGCCTCGGGATCGCCGGGACCGTTGGACAGGAAAACGCCGTCGGGCTTCAGGGTCATCACTTCGTCGGCCGTCGTGTGCGATGGTACCACGGTTACGCGGCAGCCGCGCTCCTCGAAGAGCCGCAGGATGTTCTGCTTGATGCCGTAGTCGAACGCCACGATGTGGCGCTTGGCACTCGCGTCGCCCCATTGGTAGGGTGCGTCGGTCGTGACCACCGATGCGAGGTCGAGCCCGGCCATCGAGGGACACGCATCGAGTACCCGGAGCGCGTCCCGGCCGGGTTCTACTCCCGCGGCGATGACGCCGCGGAGCACGCCCACGGTACGCAAGTGACGCGTGAGGCGGCGCGTGTCAACATCAACCAGGACAGGTACTTGGGCAGTCGTCAGGTATTCGAGCAGACTTCCTGAGGCGCGCCAGTTTGAGAAGCTCGCTGACAACTCCCGCACCACGACGCCGCTCACTTGGGGCCGTTCCGACTCGGGATCCTCGAAATTGACGCCATAGTTGCCGATCATCGGGGAGGTCATCACCACGATCTGGCCGCGGAACGAGGGATCAGTGAAGACCTCCTGATACCCGCTCATGTTCGTGGTGAACACCACCTCGGCGACGGCCGGTGCGTCGAGAGTCGCCGCCAGGCGGCCACGAAAAAGGGTTCCGTCCTCGAGGAGGAGGAACCCGGGCTTTTCGTCGAGCAGCGTGGTCACTGCGCCGTCAGGGCTTCTTGGCAGGCGCTGGAGCGGGAGCGGCCGGTGTCGTGGTGGCCGGCGCCGTTTTGGCCGGCGCCGTGGTGGCCGGCGGCACGTTCTGCAGGGGCACGAGCGGCGACTGCGCCGCGTTGCCCGGCGACGCCGGAGCCGGAGCGGTCGGCGTCGCGATGGCCCTGTCGAGCACCGACGTGGGCGTGCGGCCACGCTGCGACGCCACCTGCAGCACGAACGAGAGGAAGATGAAGATTCCGCCCGCCCACCAGCTGGCCTTGGTCAGGAGGTTGCCGGCCTGGCGCGTGCCGAGCAGGGAGTCAGCGGACGACGAGGC
Source organism: Gemmatimonadaceae bacterium (assembly GCA_036508735.1). GTDB lineage: Bacteria > Gemmatimonadota > Gemmatimonadetes > Gemmatimonadales > Gemmatimonadaceae > PNKL01. The sequence goes on along the minus strand of DATCGU010000254.1, from coordinate 9,574 downwards.
GCCACCGAAGCTCGCGGCCATGCCGCCGCCCTTCCCACTCTGAAGCAGGATTGCCGCGACGAGCACGATGCTGTCAATAATCAGCAGAATGACGAGAGTCTTGGAGAGCATCGATGTCCTGGGGTGATTCTGTAGGTAAGCCTTGAATCGTAAGCAACTTACGGCCTGAGATCAAGTGAGCACGATCGAAGCCCACCCGCCAGCGTCGAGACTTGCCCCGCCAACCAGCAGGCCATCCACCTCCGGCGCCGCCAGCAACTCGGCGGCATTGCCTCGATTGACTGATCCGCCATACAGGATGGGAACCGCGCTGGAACCGGAGTCGAGCCTCTTGCGCAGTTCCGCCCCGATGGCCCGATGCACGGTAGTGGCGTCGGCGGGCGTGGCGGTCTTCCCTGTGCCGATGGCCCACACCGGCTCGTACGCCACCAGCACATTCGCCGCGTCCGCACTGCTGACGTTGGCCAGCGCGGCGCGCAACTGCCGCAACACCACACCTTCCGTCTCCCCGGCTTCACGCTGGGCGAGAGTCTCGCCGACGCAGACGATGGGCGTCAGTCCGGCGCGCGTGGCAGCCGCCACCTTCTTGCCCGTCTCCTCCTCGGTCTCGCCGAAGACGTGCCGGCGCTCCGAGTGACCGACGAGCACGTACTTGGCGCCCGAGGAACGGGCGATGGACGCCGAGTTCTCCCCGGTGAAGGCGCCCCGGTCTTCCCAGTAGATGTTCTGCACGCCCAGCTGGATGTCCGGACGGTCCTTCAGCGCGTTGACCACGGCGCCAAACGTCAGCGCCGGCGGGAAGAAGATGACGGTGCGGTCCTGGTGCTTGCCAAAGTGCGCAAGGAACTCGCGCATGAACGCGCTGGCATCGGACGGCGAGTGGTTCATCTTCCAGTTCGCCGCAAAGATCATCTGCTTCATGTACGTCCCGTGTTGGCATCGAGCGCGGCTACCCCGGGAAGGACCTTTCCCTCGAGGAATTCGAGCGAGGCGCCGCCGCCCGTCGATACGTGGCTCATGCTCGACGCGAGCCCGGCCGCTTCCACCGCCGCGGCGGAATCGCCGCCCCCGACGATGGTCGTGCAGCCCTTTGACGTCGCCTCGGCCATGGCCCGCGCCACCGCCAGCGTCCCGGCGTCGAACGGGGGCGATTCGAACACTCCCATGGGGCCGTTCCAGATGACGGTCTTGGCGCTGAGGATTGCGCGGGCGTACGACGCGGCGGTGTCGGGGCCGATGTCGAACATCGCCTCCGCCGCCGGGATCTCGTCCTTGCGCACCGCGTGCGCCCTGGCGCCCTCGGCGACCGACGGCGCCACCGTGGCGTCGTGCGGCAGGATCAGCACCGTCCCCGCCCGCTCCACGAGATCGGCCGCCATCTCGAGGCGGTCGGGCTCGATGAGTGAGTTGCCGGTCTCGAGATCCATGGCCTTGAAGAACGTGCAGGCCATCGCGCCGCCCACGAGGAGCGCGTCCACCTTGGGCAGCAGCGCCTCGATGACGTCGATCTTGCCGGAGATCTTGGAGCCGCCGAGGATGGCGATGAACGGGTGCCTGGGCTTGTCCAGCGCGCCGCCGAGGTACTGGAGTTCCTTCTGCATCAGCAACCCGGCAACGGCGGGGTGCAGCAGGTGTGCCACGCCCTCGGTGCTGGAGTGCGCGCGGTGGGCGGAGCCGAAGGCGTCGTTGACGTAGAAGTCGCCGAGCCTGGCGAACGCCGCGGAGAGCGCGGCGTCGTTCTTTTCCTCGCCCGCCTCGAAACGCGTATTCTCGAGCAGCAGCACGTCGCCGTCGCCCAGCGCGCGCGTAGCCGCCTCCGCCGCCGCGCCCACGACGCTCCGCACAAAAGTCACCGGCCGCCCGAGCAGTTCCTGCAGTCGTTGCGCCACCGACGCCAGCGAGTACTTCGCCTCCGGCTTCCCCTTCGGGCGCCCGAGATGCGAGCAGAGCACGACGCGCGCTCCGCCGCGGATGAGCAGTTGAATCGTGGGAATGGCGGCGCGAATGCGGGTGTCGTCGCCCACGCGACCGTCATCGCCGATGGGAACGTTGAAGTCCACCCGCACCAGGGCGCGCCTGCCCCTGAGTTCCGCCGGCGCCAGGTCCGCGACGGTACGCTTCATCGGGTCAGCCTCCACCTAGAGGCGTTCGCCGACGTACTGCAGCAAGTCGACGCAGCGCGACGAGTAGCCCCACTCGTTGTCATACCAACCCGAGAGCTTCACCATGGTGCCGTCGATGACGTTGGTGCACTTGGAGTCGATGATGCACGAGTGCGGATTGCCCACGTAGTCGACGGACACGAGCTCGACCTCCTGGTACTGCAGCACGCCCTTGAGCGCCCCCTCACTGGCCGCCTTGAACGCCGCGTTGACCTCGGCGATGGTCGTCGGCTTCTCCACCTCGACCGTCAGTTCGGTCAGCGACACGTCCGGTGTGGGCACGCGAATGGCGATGCCGTCAATCTTTCCCTTCACCTCGGGAATCACGAGTGCCGTGGCCTTGGCCGCGCCGGTGGTGGTGGGAATGATCGAGAGCGCCGCGGCGCGCGCGCGACGCAGGTCCTTGTGCGGCAGGTCGAGGATGTTCTGGTCGTTGGTGTAGCTGTGAATGGTGACCATCGCGCCGTGCCGGAAGCCAAAGCTGGCGAGCACGACCTTCACCATCGGCGCCAGGCAGTTCGTGGTGCACGACGCGTTGGAGATGATGTGGTGCTTCGCGCTATCGTACTTCTCCTGATTGACGCCCAGAACCAGGGTGAGGTCTTCGCCCGTCGCGGGCGCGCTGATGATGACCTTCCGGGCGCCGCCGGCGATGTGCTTCCTGGCGTCATCGGCCTTGGTGAAGCGCCCGGTCGATTCGAGCACCACGTCGACGCCAAGGGCCTTCCATGGCAGCGTCGAAGGGTCCTTCTCCTTGAACACCTTGATGACATCGCCGTCGACCGTGATCGAGTTCTCGTCGTGCGACACCACGCCATCGTAGGTGCCGTGCACGGAGTCGTACTTGAAGAGGTGCGCGAGTGTCCTGGTGTCGGTGAGGTCGTTCACCGCGACGAAGTCCATCGCCGCACCCCGCTCCTTGGCGGCGCGCAACACCTGCCGGCCGATGCGGCCGAACCCGTTGATGCCAACCTTGATGGTCATCGCTCAAGCTCCCGAGATTTTCAGGGGCGGTCGGCGTCAGTGCGCGCCCGCCCGAAGGTCCAGTACCTGACGTGGGACGCCCCGCCGTCCAGCAGTGCGGCGGCGCACGCATTGAGCGTGGCGCCCGTGGTGATCACGTCGTCGACCAGCACCAGCGAACGGCCGCGAATACCGGCGAATCGTGGCTCTGGCACGGCAAACGCTGAGTGAACGTTCACCAGGCGCTCGCCTGGTGTCAATTGCGTCTGCGATCCGGTTTCGCGAACGCGCATCAGCACATCGGTGCGCACCTCCCCCGCCGTGCGAAGGGCGAGCCCGCGGGCGAGCAGTTCACTCTGGTTGAACCCCCGCTCACGCCATCGTCCCGGGGCCAGTGGCACGGGAATGAACACCGGTTCCACGATGACATCGAGGAGTTCGCTCCTGCTGCGGGCCATGCGAAGGGCCATGCCGTCAGCCATGGCAGACCACCCTTGGTACTTGAGGGCGGCGAGCAGCGGCGAGCTGGTGGCGTGCGGTACCCAGCACACGGAGCGCGCGCGCTCGACGCGGGGATGGAGCTGCGGGCACAGCGGGCAGACGGAGGTCGGTTTGTGGATGCTGGTCGTTGCTTGGAGCGGGTGGCCGCACCGGGGGCACCACGGCTTGGGCAGCAGCGGCAGTCGACTCCAGCACGCACCACACGCAACACCCTTCTCCTCCGCCCCCATGGCGCCCCCACAGGCGACACACGCGCGCGGCAGCAGAAGTTCGGCGGCGCCTCGCAGCGCGCGGCGCCAGCGCGCTGGCGTCAGGAGTCGAGAGCGTCCCACATTGCCTGCCGGTCGGGCGCCTGGCCAAACCACCGTTCGAACGAAAGGGCGCCCTGCGCGATGAGCATGCCCAGCCCGTCGGCGGCGGGATGCCCCGCTCCTCGCGCCGCCAGCACCCACGCGGTTTCACCCCGACGGTACGCGAGGTCGAAGACGGCCGAGCGCGGGGGAAGATCCTGGATGAAGACGGGAAGCGCATCACCGGGCTCGAGGCCAAGCGGCGTGGCGTTGACCACCAGGTCGGCTCCCTCGAGTGCGTCGCGCACGGAGACCACCGGCGTGCAGATGCCGTCAAAGCGCCGGGCGAGTGACACGGCACGAGCGTGCGTGCGCGACCAGAGGCGCACCTCGGTGCCGAACCATCGCTCGGCCGCGGCCAGCACCGCGCCGGCGCTGCCCCCGGCGCCAATGAGGGCGACGCGCGGCCACCGGCGCCCGGATCCAAAGGCGCGCTCGATCGCTTCCTCGAAACCTCCGACATCGGTGTTGTCGCCGACCAGCGCGCCATCCTCGATCCAGAAGGTGTTCACGGCCAGCACGCGGTCGGCGATTGGGGTGAGCCGGTCGCAGAACGTCACGAACCGTTCCTTGTGCGGCAGCGTCACGTTGCCCGCGGCCAGCGACGTGCGCAGTGACGACGCCAGGCGTTGCAGGTGCGCGGGCGGGACGTCGAGCGCTTCGTACGTGAGTGGCAACCCGGCGCTTCGCAGTGCGGCGTTCTGGAACGCGGGAGAGCGCGAGTGTGACACCGGGTGGCCGATGAGCAGCAAGCGGCCCGGCAGCGCAGTCACTCGAGCCCCCGCGTGGATTGCTCCAGCGACAGGCGGTCGATGACGCCGGCGAGTTCCCGCTCCAGCTCGTCGGCCATCCGGCGATAGCCCTCGAACGCACCTCCAAAGGGATCGTTGATCGCACGCCCGATGGGGCGAGCGGCGGCGTAGTCGGTGAGCAGGAACGCCTTGCCCTCGCTGCCCAACTCCCGCACGCGCTCGACGTGCTGCGTCGCCATGCACAGCACGAGGTCCGCCGCGTCCACGAGTTCGCGCGTGAGGAACTGCGCGCGATGCGACGACAGGTCGACGCCTCGCTCGAGTCCCACAACCATTGATCCATCCGACGCCGGAGAGCCATCGATGGCGCCGGTGCCCGCGCTCGCCACCGAGACATCGAGTCCGTGCGCATGGACAAGCCGGCGGGCCAGCGCCGCAGCGAGTGGGCTGCGACAGGTGTTCCCCGAGCAGACGAACAACAGCTGCCTCGTCACTGGTCGCCCACCAGGTCGGGCACGACGGCACGCAGTTCGCTGGCCGGGAGCGCGCCGGGGCGAATGACACGCAATCTGGTGCTCGTGCAGTCGACGACGGTCGACGGTGCCGAGGGCTCCAGCCGGCCGCCGTCGAGCACCATCAGCGTGCCGCTGCGCGCCTGCGAGGCGAACTGTTCTATCACTTCGCTGGCAGCGAGCGCAGCCGGCTGACGTGGACGATTGGCGCTGGTGGACGTCAGGGGATCGCCGAGCGAGGCGATGAGCCGTTGCAGCGCGGGGTGCGAAGTCCAGCGCACGGCCACGCCGCCTTCGGGGCCGCGCAGGCGAGCGGGCACCCGGTGTTCGGCACCGCGCAGCACCAGGGTGAGCGGTCCTGGCCAGAAGCGGGCGGCCAGCATGGAGGAGGCGTGCGTCATGTGCAGTCCCAGCCGGCCGATCATCGCGCTGCTCGAGACGAGCAACAGGAACGGCTTGCCCAGCGGGCGGTCCTTCAGCCCCACCAGCGCGCCGATGGCGTCGGTATCGATGGCACCACCGAAGCCGTAGACGGTCTCGGTGGGATACGCCAGCACGCCGCCGTTCTGCACGTGCACGATGGCGCGCGGGATGGCCACATCGATCTCGGCCAGCGACCAGAAGGGTACCGGGCGGGCGTCAGTCGGCGAGCCCATACATCGCCTCGGCGCGATCGAAGTCGCCCGCCTCGGTGATCTTCATCGCGCGCTCGCTTCCCCGCACCACCATCACCGGTTCGCCAATGCGCTCCACCAGCGCCGCGTCATCCGTGCCATCGTAGCCGCCATCTTCGGCGGCCCGGTGGGCACGCAGCAACAACCCGCGCGGGAATCCCTGCGGAGTCTGCGCGCGCCACAGCGCCAAACGTTCGACGGTACGGACGATCCGCCCCGCGTCGTCCACTTCCTTGAGCGTATCGACCACGGGCAGCGCGGCGATGGCCGCATGCCCGGCTCGCACCGCATGCACCACCCGATCGACGGCGGCCATGGAAACGAGCGGACGCGCCGCGTCGTGCACGAGCACGATGCGGCACTCCGGCGGAAGGTCGGCCATGCCGTGGCGCACGCTCTCGGCACGGGTGCGGCCCCCCACCGACACGAGCAGGCGGTCCAAGTCGCTCTGGAAGATCCACGGGGGCGGATCGCCCGCGTACTCCCGCGGCAGCACGCAGACGACCATGGCCACGTCGGCGCGTGACTGGAAGAGCTGCAGCGAGTGCAGCAGCATCGGCCGGCCGGCCACCCAGCGGAACTGCTTGAGTTCCCCGTCGCCCACGCGCGACGACGTCCCGGCGGCGACGATCACCACGCCCACGTCGCGCGCGCTCACCGGAACAGTTCCTTCAGCAGCGCCGTGATGTCGGGCACACCGACCACCTTCAACGACTTGGTGCTGCGGCGCGGCAACCCGCGCGCCGACACATACGCCACGCGCATCCCCATCTTCTCGGCCTCGGCAAGCCGGCGGTCCACCTGCGACACGGCGCGAATCTCGCCGCCCAGGCCGACCTCGCCCACGAAGACGGCGTCGCGCGGCAGCGCCCGGTCGTACACCGACGACGCGAGCGACGCCGCCACCGCCAGGTCGGCGGCCGGTTCGCCAGCGCGGACGCCGCCTACGACATTCAGGAAGACGTCGAGCTGCGCGAACGACAGCCCTGCGCGCTTGTCGAGCACGGCCAGCAGGAGCGCGAGCCGCCGCGAATCGAATCCCGTGCTCACGCGCTGTGGCGTGCCGAAGCCGGCCTTGACCGCCAGTCCCTGGATCTCGAGCAGCACCGGCCGCGAGCCCTCGAGCAGCGCCGTCACGGCGCTGCCCGACGAGGTGGCGTCGGCCCGATCGCCGAGGAAGAGCGCACTCGGGTTGTCCACGGGGATCAGGCCTTCCTGAGTCATGCGGAAGACGCCGATCTCGTCCACCGAACCGAACCGGTTCTTGGTGGCGCGCAGCACGCGATGGTCGAGCGTGTTCTCTCCCTCGAAGTAGAGCACCGTGTCCACGATGTGCTCGAGCGTCTTGGGGCCGGCAATGCCGCCGCCCTTGGTGACGTGCCCCACCACGAAGACGGCCGTGCCGCTCTCCTTGGCAAAGCGCATCAGCCGCGCGGCGCACTCGCGCACCTGCCCCACATTGCCCGGCGCCCCTTCGAGGTCGCCGGTGAAGCAGGTCTGGATGGAATCGACCACCATCGCAGCCGGGCGCCGATCCCCCGCGGTGGCGAGGATCGTCTCGAGATTCGTCTCGCCCAGCAGCGACACCTCGAGGGCGGCGCCCCCCAGCCGATCGGCGCGCAGCTTCACCTGCAGCGGCGATTCCTCGCCGCTCACATAGAGCGTGTTCAGTCCCTTCGCCTCGAGGCAGCCCGCCACCTGCAGCAGGATGGTGGACTTGCCGATGCCCGGCTCGCCGCCGACGAGCACCATCGAGCCGGGAACGACGCCGCCGCCGAGCACGAAGTCGAACTCGGCGAGGCCGGTGCGCAGCCGGTGGCTCTCGGTGCCGGCGATGTCGCGCAGACGCGGCGTGTCGAGCACGGCACCACCGTGTGCGAATCCCGAGGCGCCCGCCGTTCGCCGTGCCTTCTTGCTGGTGGTGGTGGCGGCAACAACCTCCTCGACGAGCGTGTTCCACTCGCTGCACGCGTCGCACTTCCCCTGCCACTTGGCGTGGTCAGCACCGCACTCGGTGCAGCGATAGGAAGTCCTGGCCTTCGCGGCCATCAGCCGGGCTGGCGGGCCGTGTAGCTCTCGAAGCGCGTGAACTGCTTTCGGAAATTCAGCCGCGCCATGCCCGTGGGGCCGTTCCGGTGCTTGGAAATGATGATCTCGGCCAGGCCATCGAGCGGGATGTTGGTGTCCTTGAGCATCTTCGCCGTGCCCTGCTCGTCGTACGCCCCCTCATAGTACTCCGGGCGGTAGATGAACATGACGACGTCCGCGTCCTGCTCGATGGACCCCGATTCACGGAGGTCCGAGAGCAGCGGGCGCTTGTCGGTGCGCTGCTCGACACTGCGCGAAAGCTGCGACAGCGCAATGACCGGCGTGTCGATTTCCTTGGCGAGGATCTTGAGGGCGCGCGAGATCTGCGAGATTTCCTGCGTGCGGTTCTCGGAATTCGGCGGCGGCTGGATGAGCTGCAGGTAGTCCACGACGATGAGGCCGATGTCTTCCGTGGCCTTGAGGCGGCGGGCCCGCGAGCGGATGTCGTAGACGCTGAGGCCCGGCGTATCGTCCACCCAGATGGGGGCATTGCCCAGGAAACCGGCGGCGCGCGCCAGCTGCGCGTCGTCGTCGGGGGTGAGCTTGCCACTGCGAATGCGCTGCGCGTCCACGCGGCCCTCCGAAGCGAGCATGCGGAGCAATAGCTGCTCTCTACTCATTTCGAGGGAAAAGACCGCAACCGAAACGTTGCGGTCGATGGCGGCGTTTTGCGCGATGTTCAGCGCAAAAGCCGTCTTGCCCATCGACGGACGCGACGCGATGACGACAAGGTCGGAGCGCTGGAAGCCCAGCGTCAGCTTGTCGAGGTCGCCAAACCCGCTGGGAACGCCGGTGATGTCGCCGCCGCTGGCCCGCAGCAAGTCGATGCGCTCCATGGCCGACCAGAGCAGGTTCTTGACGCGCACGAACCCCTCGGCGCCGCGATCCTTCCCCACCTCCATGATCTTGTGCTCGGCCATGTCGATGAGGTCGTGCGAGGTGTGCTGCCCCTCGTACGCCTCGGTGACGATGCCGGTGGCCACCTCGATCAGGCGGCGGCGCAGCGCCTTCTCACGGACGATCTTGCAGTGGTGCTCCACGTTGGCCGTGGTGGGCACGATGTCGATGATCGTGGCCAAGTAGTCCTTGCCGCCCACCGCCGCGAGCGCACCCACGCGATCGAGCTCATTGGAGAGCGTGAGCGGATCCACCGCCCCGCCGTCGCGGTGCAGCACGAGCATCGCCTTGAAGATGCGGCGGTGCGGCTCGCGGTAGAACATCGTCTCATCGACGAGTTCCGACGCGCGCGCAATGGCGTCGGCGTCGAGCAGCATCGCCGACAGCACGGCCTGCTCGGCATCCTCCGAATACGGGGGACGCCGGTCGCGAAAGGGATCAGGCCTGGACGGCGGAATCGAAAATTCGACGGGCGAGCTGGACATCTTCCCAGGTCGGGCGCTTCCATGCGGGATTCCGCAGGAGCGCTGCAGGGTGATACGTGACGATCAGGGGGACACCGTGAAAGCGGTGGACAAGGCCTCGTAACTTACCGATGGGCAAGCTGGTCTGCAGGAGCGTCTGAGCCGCAAAGGTGCCGAGCGCCAGGATGACCCGCGGCTGGAGCAGTTCCAG
>DATCGU010000253.1:0-9974 GCA_036508735.1 Gemmatimonadaceae bacterium | reverse complement strand
GTTGTTGACGAGCGCGCGGGCAATGGCCACGCGCTGGCGCTGTCCGCCGGAGAGCTCGTTGGGACGATGCAGCATGCGGCTGCCCAGTTGCACGCGCTCCAGCGCGTTCGCGGCTTGCTCCTTGCGCTTCTTGGCCCCCATGCCGGCGTACACCAGCGGGAGCTCGACATTGTGCAGCGCGGTGGCGCGTGGGAGCAGGTTGAACGTCTGGAAGACGAACCCGATCTCCTTGTTGCGCACGCGCGCGAGCTCGTCGTCCTTCATGGACGACACCAGCGTGCCGTTCAGCCAGTACTCGCCGGCGTTGGGCGTGTCGAGGCAGCCGATGAGGTTCATGAGGGTCGACTTGCCCGAGCCCGACGGACCCATGATGGCCACGTATTCGTTGCGGCGAATGGCGAGGTCGACCCCGCGCAGCGCGCGCACGATCTCGCCCCCCATGTCGTACTCGCGCTTGATGCCGCGGGTGACGATGACCCAGTCGGCTCCCGGCGTGCTGCCGGGCTGCGCCAGGACCGCCTGCCGCTCGGCCGTTGTGCTGAGAGGTGCTTCTTCGGTGTGCGGACTCACGACTTCTTCTCCCCGGGCTTCAGGACCGGCTGCTTGGCTTCTTTCACGATGGCGCCATCCTTCAACTCGCGAATCGCCTGATAGGTGCCGCCAACGATACGCTCGTTCTCCTTCAGGCCAGAGAGCACTTCGAAGTACTTCTCGCCCGCGATACCTACCTTTACGGGCCGGAACGTCACTTTGTTGGTCGCGTCGACGACGAACACGCCCTCGACGTCCTTCTTGCCCACCTGCTTGGCCGGGGTCTTGGCGCTGGCGGGCACCGAGTCCTTGTTCGCCAGCGCCTCGTTTTCGCGGACGGTCAGCGCGATGATCGGGATGGACAGCACCTTGCTGCGCGAGTCGGTGATGACCTTGGCGGTGGCCGAGAAGTCCTGCCGGGTGTCCGTCGGCGGGTTGACCAGCCGGATCTTCACCTGGTAGTCGATGGCCTGGTCGGCCTGGGCCCCCGCCGTGGCGCCCTTCACCGAGCTCTGGGACAGCTCGACGACGCGGCCGAGGAACGTGGTGTCGGGGAAGGCGTCGATCTGGATGATGGCCGAGTCGCCCACGGTGATGCGCGACACGTCGGTCTCGTCCACCTTGACCCAGGTTTCGAGCACGCTCATGTCGGCGATGGTCATCAGCGTGGCGGCATCCTTGTTGAACGTGCCCTGGACCGCCGTTTCGCCGTTCTCCACGTTGAGGCGCGTCACCCGCCCCGACATCGGGGCATAGATGTTGGTGCGCGACAGCTGCCAGCGCGCGTCCTTCAGCGTCGCGTCACCCTGCTTGATGTCTTCCTGTGCCGCCTCGAGCAGCGACTGGTTGACTTCGAGGGCCGTCTTGAGCTGCTCGAACTGCTCGTCGCTGATGAGCGTGGGACTCGTCTTCCGGATGTCGGCGGAGCGCTGGAAATTCCGCTGGGCCTGCACCAGGTTGGCCTTCGCCTGCGCCAGCCGTGCGCGCGAGTTGGCGAGGGCCGCCTCGGCGCGCTGCACCTGCCCCTCGAACTGCTGCGGGTCGATCTGCAGCAGCAGCTGCCCCTTTTTCACCATGTCGCCCATCTTCACGTTCAGGCTGACGATCTTGCCCGTGATGTCGGCCGACAGGTCCACCTTGGTGCGCGGGGTCACCTGGCCGCTGGCAGTCACCGAGGCCACGAGGTCGCGCTTCTGCACGGCCTCGACGCGCACTTCGGTGCCCTTCTGCTTGGCCTTCGCCACCTGCATGTAGCCAACGCCACCGACGGCCAGCACGCCGACACCCAGCAGGATCCACTTGGTACGCTTGGTCATGATCAGTCTCTGTTAGCGAAGAGGGCGGCCGACCGCGATTTCAAGCGCGGTCCAGGCACGGTGATAGTCATAGATGGCGCTGATCCGGTCGGTGGAAGCCCGCTCGTAGTCGTTGCGCGCCTGCACGAGCTCGACGAAGGTGCTGGCTCCCACGCGGTACCGTTCCTGGGCCAGCGTGAGCGCTTCCAGTGCGGCGGCCGCGTTCTGGTCCTGCAGGCGCACCGTCCGGAACCCGGCCTGGAGCGACGAGAAGGCCGACGCGACGTCGGCCGCGAGCTGCAACTCCTGCTTGCGGACGTCGTAGCGTGCGTTGTCGCGCGCGATCTGCGCCTCCTGCACGCGCTGCTCGCGGCCGAAGCGGTCGAAGAGCGGCAGCGACAGGGTGAGCGACAGGTTGTACGGGCTCGAGGTGAAGGAGAAGGGGAACGTGCTGTTGCCGTCGCGGATCGCCTGCTCCTGCGCGCTCGTGAACTGGATGGCGCTGCACTTGCTGGTGGTGGCTGGGAGTCCGGCGCCGCGGCGCAACGAGTCCTGCGAGAAACAGCTGGCCTGGCTGGACAGCGCGCTGCTGCGAGCCGAGCTGATCAGCACGTCGGGGTTCCTGTACTGGTTGGTGTAGCCACCCAGCTGCGCGCCCAGGGAAAGGGTCGGGATATACGCCCCCTTGGCCGTACGCACGCCCAGTTGCGCCGCCTGCTGGCGTGACTGGAAGCCCTGCAGCGTGGGGTTGCTCTTGCGGGCCATGTCCATCAACTGGCTGATCTCGAACGTCGGCTCGGTGACCGACGTCAGCGGCACCAGCGTCACGGGACCAGGCTGTGCCACGCCCAGCTGCTGGAACAGCTTCACTCGGTCGATGTCCGCGACGTTGTGCGCGCGCAGCAGCACCACCTGTTGCTGCCCCACCGCCACCTCGGCGCGCTTGACGTCGAGCGTCGTGCCCGAGCCGACGCCGGCCCGTGCCTTGGCGAGTTCGAGGTCGAGCTGGACCTTCGAGAGGAGCGAGTCCTGCAGCGACGCATTGGCGGTACTCTGCAGGGCGGTGAGGAACTGCGTCACCACGCCGTTGCGCAGACTGAGTTCCGCGGCCGACACGTCCGCCTCGGCGACGTCCATGTTGGCGCGGGCGCGGCGCAGTTCGCTGAGCGTGGCTGCCGAGAAGCGGGCGTTGAAATTCAGCCCCCAGTTGCTCGAGATGATGTCGGACGTGGCGCCGAAGGCCACGCCGCCGAAGGACTCCGGCTTGCCCTGGCGATAGCCGGAGCCGAGCGAGGCATCGGCGCTGGGGAGGAAGGCGCCATAGGCCGACCGCAATGCCAGCGAGGCGCTCGTGCGCCCCGTCATCTGCTGTTGGTAGGTGGGGTTGTTCTTTCTTGCGATGCCGATGGCGTCGTCCAGCGTCAGCGTGCTCGGCGTCGCCGATTGGGCGGCGGCGTGTAACGCGACTCCGGAAACGACAAGGGCAGTCAGGATATTGCGCATGGCCTTTGAATCCAGGCTAGGGGTTCGAGGGGGAGTACGGGGTCGCGCGGCGGGGAGTTTCAAAATGTCACACGTGACCATCAATCAGGGGCGAGACCGGCGATCGCCGTTGGCCGCACGCCCTGAGTCAGCGGATGGGTGACCGTGGCGCGTCGTCGCGTACTCCCACGAGGTGCTCAGATGGAATCGAGACCTTCAGCAACCGTCCCAGGCTGTCCGTCCACACCTCGCGGACCAGCGCAGAGGTTCCCTCGCGCACGATGAACTTGTGGGCCGCGATCGACTGGAGGGCGATGGAAACCCGGTCGGCGCCGGCATCCTCGACGGTGAGCGTCACGATGACGCCCCGCGCCGGCACCACGGCCTGCACGGCCCCCGGACCGCGGGCGACCACGAACTGCAACACGTGCAGCACGCCATCCTCCACCAGCAGGCATCGGTCCGGAAGCAGGAGCTCACGGGCCGATTCCCCGGAACCGCGCAGCGAACGGGCGCTCAAGCGGTGGCCGGCCACCTCGGCGCGATACGTGTCGCTGGTCCGTCCTTCCCCGGCCGTCTTCGACTGGAAGCGTGCCGGCAGTCCGATGGAGTCGGCGCTCAGGTCGACGGTCAGCCGCCGCGGGCCGAGCACGACGAGACCCCGGGTGAGGGTCTCGAAGGCGCCGGCCGTGGTCGGGACATGGCGGATGGAAAAGTCCTCGCGGCCAATCCGGTCGCCACCGCGACTGATCGTGAAGCTGCCCTCGTCCACGATTGTCGCCTGACCGGCGGCGATGCGCGCGGCCAGCGACAGGGCGACGAGGGCTAGACGGAGTGGGTTCATGGGCTGGGTTAATAGTAGGCCATTGCAGTCCACCCGTCATCTGGGCTCGCGCGAAAATCGCAGTCCGTCTGGGCTCGCGCGAAAATCGCAGTCCGTCGATGGGCGGAGATCGCTGGAGTCCAGTTGTCGGGGTATTATCACGAACGTGAATTTTCGCGACCACTTCCTGCCGGACACGGCGCCTCCCGCCGCCCCAGCGTTCCCGCGCTGGGTGTGGCCGCTGGCCGCGGCCGCGACCGTCATCACGGCCGCCGCCTGGATTCGCACCGCCTCGCCCGTTTGGCTGTGGGGTTGCGGAGTGGCTGTCCTGGTGGCCATCCCGGCGCGACCGCGCCGCGCGCACGGCGGCCGGGAGATCCTGTTCCTCGCGCTGGCCGTGCTCTTCGTTGGCGAGGGCATCCGCGCCAGGTTCGAACGCGTCGAACGCGAAGCTGACTGGGCATCGTGGAGCCGCACGGCCGCATCGGCGGCCACGGAGACGTTCGCGCGCGACATCGAGGTCACGGCCACCGAGCTGCGCGAAACCGTGCGGGCCGCCGTGGCTGACGACACGAGCGGTCCGGCGCTCTGGGACGTGCTCGAACGTCGCGTGCGCGGGCATCCCGAGCGCGCCGTGTTGCGCGCGCGCGACGGACGTCCCGAGGCGTGGGCCGGGCGGCTCGCCGTCCCCGTGGACTCGCTGCCGGCCACGCACGGCGTGATGGTCACCCCCTTCTACCTGGCGCTCTATGTGGTGGAGCGGCGCGGGAATGTCACCGCCGTGGCCACGGCGCTGCTGCACGCCGAGCCGCCGGCCAACAACCTCACGTTGCCGCTCGACGTGACCGCCGGCCGGGCTGCTGGTGTCGCCGGGTACATCTTTGCTCCCGCCACCGTCACCGGAGATTCGGTGCGCCGCGTGCTGGTGGACGGCGATGCCGTGCTGGCGGTGCGCGCCGTCGTGGCACCACCCGGAGTCGTGGCCCTCCTGGCCACGGAGCGCGCGCGGCTGCGCAGCGGCGTGCTGCTGGCCCTGCTGGCCCTGACGTTCATTGCCACCGCCTGGCGGCGCGAGCACCGGCTCCGCGCGCGACTGGCCACGCTCGCGGTGGTCGTTCTCGCGGTGGCCATGCTGCCACTCGGGGCGTACTCGAACTTCTCCCGATGGTTCGATCCCGGGCTGTACTACGCATCCATTCTTGGGCCGCTCACGGCCAACGTTGCGGCGCTGGCGCTGGTCAGCGCACTGGTGCTGATGGCGCTCTTTGCCGCGCTGCGTGGTGCGCCGCGCCCGCGCACGCGGTGGGCGTGGATTGCCCTGCTGGTGGTCGTGGCCTCCGTAGGACCGTTCTTGCTGCGCGACGTGGCGCGCGGCGTTCGCGTGCCGCTCAACGGCGTGCCGACGTCGCTCTGGCTGGCTTGGGAGCTGCCGATCTTCCTCGCCTCCTTCTCGGTGCTCCTGCTGGGCGTGACGGCGGGACAGGCGGGATTGGGCGGGCGTCGCGGACTGCCGGGCTGGGTGGCGCCGGTCCTCGCCGGCGTCTCCGCGCTGCTGGCACCGGTGCTGCTCCAGGCGCCGGCGAGTCTCCCGGGGTGGTATACGGCGCTCTGGATCACGGCCATCGCCGCGCTGGCCGTGGCGCGACGCGCGCGGCGCGTCTTCTGGCGCACGGCCATGGTGGCGGCGTGCGGCGCGGTGACACTGGTGTGGACGGCGGCGGTGCGGCAACGCGTGCAGATGGCGGAGCACGACGTCGCCGGCATCGGCCTGACTGATCCCTACGCCACGTCGCTGCTGCAGCGGCTGGCGGCCGATCTTGCCGCTGAACCGCCGGCGCCGACCCGCGCCGGGCTGCTGGCACGCTATGCGGCGAGCGAACTTGGCGCGGCTGGTTTTCCCGCGGAACTGACGTCGTGGGATTCGGCCGGCCGCGCCGTCGCCGACCTGCGCGTCGGCATGGCGTCGGGGTCGACGTTCGGGCTGGATGCCTTTGCCGGCGAGGCTCGCCGGCTGCTACAACCCGTGCTGCGGCAGACCACGGCCGCGCCGGTGGCGCAGTTGGTGCTGGCCGTGCCGCGGCCGGACCGCACAGTGACGACGGTGGTGATCTCGCCGCGCACCAAGCTGGTTCCATCCGACCCATTCATCGCCTTGCTCGGCCTGGGACCGCCGTCGACCGCCGAACCGCCGTACACCCTGCAACTGGGCGACCCGCACGGTACCGTCGACAACGCGCACCGCTGGACGCGTCGCGTCGATGAAATGCACGGCGACTGGGTCTTGCCGGCGGGAGACGCGGGCACGGTCAACGTGCATGCGCGGGTGGAATTGCGCGGGATCGAGGTGCTGGCGCCCCGCGGCGCGCTGCTGGTGCTGGTGGACCTGCTGGTGGTGGCATTGCTGTGGGGCATGCTGTTCGCCGCCGAGGGAACGGCCCGGCGCTGGCTGCGGGCGCGGTTCCGCGGTTGGCCGCGCAGCTATCGCCTGCAGCTTTCGCTTGCGCTGTTCGCGTTCTTCGTGCTGCCCGCGGGTGGCTTTGCCGCATGGACGTATCGGCGCCTGCAGGCCGACGACCGGCAGAGCCGCGACCTGCTGGTGCGGGAGACGCTGCGCGGGGTCGCGGAGTCGTCGGACAGCGTGCAACTGTCGGAGGCGGCGGCGCAGTTCAAGACGCCGCTGCTGCTGTTTGCCGACGGGCTGCTCGTGGGCACCAGCGATCCGCTGTACGACGCGCTGGCACCGGTGGGACGGCTGCTGCCGCCAGAGGTCGTGCGCGCCTTCGGCGACAACGACGAGCTGCTGGCCGGCATGGACGAGGACGTGAGTGGCACGGCCGTGCGGTTCGGCTACCACGCGGCCATCGACCCTGATGGTTCCCGCCTGGTGCTCTCGGCCCCGGCGCGCAGCGACGAACTGGTGCTCGACCGCCGCCGCCGCGACCTGGCCATGCTGGTGCTCGTGGTGACGGCGCTTGGCGCCATTGCCGCCTTCTGGCTCAGTGGACGGGCGGCGCGCACCTTCGCGCGCCCCATCAACACGCTGCGCCGCGGGGCCCTGGCGGTGGCGAGTGGCGTGCGCGAACCGCTGCCGGAAGGCACGCCGCCCGTGGAATTCGAGCCCGTCTTCAACGCTTTCCGGCAGATGGCGGCCGACCTCGGGGCAAGCCGCGATGCGTTGGAGGCGGCGGAGCGCCGCCTTGCCGCCGTGCTGCGTGATGTGGCGAGTGGCGTGGTGGCCGTGGATGCCGACGGACGAATCTCGCTCATCAACCCGCGGGCGATCTCCCTGCTGCCTGCGGGGTCCGTGCCGAGTGCACAGGCCGACCTGGTACTCGGTGCACCGCTCGCCGAGCGCCTGCGCCGCTTCCTCGCCGGGACGTCGGAGCAGGAGGAGTTCGACATCGATCGTCCCGGTGGCGTGCAACTGCATGCCCGGTTGACACGGCTCATGCGCGGCGCGCGCGGCGCGGTGTTGACGCTCGACGATGTCAGTGAGCTGGCGCGCGCCCAGCGCGTGCTGGCATGGGGCGAGATGGCGCGGCAGGTGGCGCACGAAATCAAGAACCCGCTCACGCCCATGCGGCTGGGGCTGCAGCACCTGCGCCGCGCGCGTCGCGACGCGCGCGTGGACTTCGATGAAGTGCTCGACCAGAACATCGAGCGCATGCTGGCCGAGATCGACCGGCTGGACGAGATCGCGCGCGCCTTCAGCCGCTACGGCACGGTGCCCGAGGAGCAGCCGGCTCCGGATGCGGTGGACGTGGCGGCGGTGGTGGAGGACGTCGTGCGGCTGGAGCAGATGGGCGCCGGCGGGGTGGAGTGGACGGTGGACGGGGTGGCGTCGTCGGTCATGGCGATGGCCCGTGAACCGGAATTGCGCGAGGTGCTGCTGAACGTGCTGGAGAACGCCCGGCACGCGGCAAGCCGTCACGTGCGCGTGTCGGTGGCGAAGGGTGACGGCAGCGTGGGCATCGTGGTGCGCGATGACGGCCAGGGCATCGCCCCAGAGGTGCTGTCACGCGTCTTCGAGCCGCACTTCTCGACCCGGACGAGCGGGAGTGGGCTGGGACTGGCCATCAGTCGACGTCTCATCGAGGGATGGGGCGGGGGCATCGAGGTGGTCAGCAAGGCGGGTGAAGGAACGGCGGTGTCCATCCGACTGGTCTCGAAGCGGCTGTCCTGACAAATTGCACCTACCCATGAGCGTCCCCGGTTACATGCCGCCACAGAAGTTCACCACGGGCATTCCATCGCACCTCGATCGGTGGGAATTGCCACCCGGCTGGCGTTGGGGCAACGAGGGGGTGTACACGCCGTATCGGCACGCCATGGAACTCGTCGATGCGTTCGGGCGGTCGCTCGCACTGGTGACGGCACCCGACCCGGCGCATGCGCCGTGGCTCTTTGCCGAGGCGCGGCACCTGGCGCACCGCAATCATCCCAGCGTTCCCACGACGTACCACTACTGGATGCCGTTTCGCGACAGTCATCGCGGCCCGGGGTACCTGCGCCGCTGGATCGCGGGCGAAACGGTGGGCGCGCGGCTTCGCCGCATCGGCACCGAGACCGTACCCTATATGCTGCGCGTGCTTCGCGCCGCCGGATCGACCCTGGCATACCTGCACGACGCCGGCACGATACACGGCGCCGTGGCTCCCGACACGATCAACGTCACGCCGACCGGGCGACTCTACCTGCTCGGATGGCAATGGGCCGTCGCGCGCGACGAGGTGCCCCCGGGCCTGCAGCCCGATCCGAGCTGGGCGCCCATGTCCGCCGAGTTGTCGAACGGCCCGTGGGTGCCGACGCCGGCCAGCGACCAGTGGCAGCTGGGCGCCGTGTGCTTTGCGATCCTCACGGGTGAGTTGCCACCACGGACCGAGGTGCCTCCCATCCGCTGGGTACGCCCGGACTGCCCGGCGAGCGTGGCGGAGCTGATTGACCGCGCGCTGGCGCCGCAGCCCGCTGACCGGTTCCCGAACATTTCGGCGCTGCTGCGCCACATCGAACGCATCTCGGGCACCAGCACTCCCCTGGTGGTCGGCGTCGACCAGACGTCGGGCGAGTACCGCGCGGTCTCCGAGGAGGACCGGCTGCGCTGGGCGATCGGCGACGACTACGAGGTGCTCGCCGCGCTGGGCGCCGGGCAGTTCGGTTCGGTGTGGCGCGTGCGCGACCTGTCGCTCGAGCGCGAAGTGGCGCTCAAGATGCTGCACCCCAGCATCGCGAGAAACGCCGGGGCGGTGGCGCGCTTCCGGCGCGAGGCGCGCATGGCCGCGCAGCTGCAGCATCCGGCGATCGTTCCCATCTACGACTGGGATTCCAAGGGCGACGTGTCGTGGTACATCATGGAGCTCGAGGAAGAAGGGTCGGTGGAGGACCTTGTGGCGCGGCAGGGGCCGCGTTCCTTCCACGAGATCGCGCCGCAGATCGACTCTTTGCTCGATGGGCTCGTGCTGGCGCACGCCAACGGGATCATTCACCGCGACCTCAAGCCGGCCAATATCCTCATCGACCGCTATCGGCGGTGGCGGCTGTCCGACTTCGGCATTGCCAACGCACTCGGCGAGGACAAGACCGGCGCGTCGGGTACGCCGTCCTTTGCCGCGCCCGAGCAACTGCTGGGCGAGTCGCAGGGGGCTGGAACCGACCTCTATGCCGTGGCCGGCATCGTGATCTTCGCGCTCACGGGCGTGGCGCCGTTCGGCGGCGGCGAGGCGCGCACCATCCTGGCGCAGCAACTGGCGCAGAAGGCGGACCTGACGTCCTTTCCCGCGGAACTTTCCGCGTGGCTGCGCCGGGCGCTCCGGCCGGAACCTGGCGACCGGTACCACGACGCGGCG
>DATCGU010000252.1:0-15697 GCA_036508735.1 Gemmatimonadaceae bacterium | reverse complement strand
GTTGCGGGGAATCGGTCTTCGCTCGCTGCAGCCTTGCGGGTACTCTTAGAGAGCTTTCGTCGTCATCCAGGCACAATGAGCTTCGTCGCGCTGAGTTGGGCGCGATCCTGGTGCGGCAGCCGACCTGCCTTGTGGCAGACGAACCCTACCGAGGCGTTAGCCCAAAGGACGCAGCGGTGTTATCGTCGATCTTCCGAGAACTCGCGGGGAGGGGCTGCGCCGTGGTGCTCAGCGGCCACGAGGTTCACACGCTATTTGACGTAGCTGACCTTGTAACATGGTGCACCGCAGGCACCACCTATGAACTTGGTCCCCCGGCCGATGCGCGCACGCACGGACCTTTTCGCCGGGAATACCTTGGTCCGCGTACTGGATGAGTGCGCGCTTGCTCCGAAGGTGAGAGCCACCGGCTAGGATGCGCGACGAGCCGTCACGCGCCTCGGCTCCCGGTGTGGCGCTTCTTAACCCGCATTGATGCAGACGGCGCGATAGGGAAGCGGCCGCGGGCAGTTGGCCAAGGCGCACCATTCTGTCTTGCGGCGCGCACCCGCGACCGCGTCTATTAGAAGCGCCGCAGCACAACGCCGTTCGTTAGGCCTACCTGAAGTTGCTGTCTCCATTCCTCAACCCGGTATGCTCCCGTGCGTCTTCGCTACCTACTCCTCGCCGCCGTACCTGTCACCTTGAATGCCCAAGTCGTGCGCGATAGCATCATCACGGTGACGGCGTCTCGGACCGCCCGGATCGCTGCTGATCGCGCCTCGCTCTATGTGACCCTCGAGGGAACGGCAGAAACTGCTACCGACGCGGTCGCGCGAGTGGACACGAAGATCAAAGGCGTGACCGAGGCGCTCAAGGCGCTTGGCGCGCGCGTCGTCTCCGAGCCGCCGATCGCGTACACGGTGGGTCCCACACCAGCGCCAACCGGATTTCCTGGTGTGGCTACGCCAGCGTCCAATCTCGCTCGCACTGTCATCAGAGTGAACGTCTCAGGATCCGAGCACCTGGCGCACATGATCGCCGCCGTCCTTGGCGCCGGCGCCGTGAGCACCTCATCGGTGACGTTCGAGGCGACCACGGCAGACTCCGTGCGGCGCACGCGCATCGCAGAGGCACTCGCGGTGGCACGTCTGGACGCCGAAGCGATTGCTGCGTCACTCGGCGGACGACTTGGGGCGCTCGTCGACGTAAGTACGACTGGGAACCTGTTGACGGGCTTCCAGCAGCCAACCGTGCTGAGCTTCGACAACCGGTTTGGGCAACAATCGATGGCTCCGGAAGTAACCATCACCACGAATGTGACCGTTCGCTATCGGCTGGTGCGTTGACCGCCAGCCATCGATCGTTTCGCGTTGGCAGCGCGTCCGCCCGCAGCCACATCTATTTGAAGTGCCTGGCTGGCCGCAACTTATAGAAGGCAGCTGCAGCAGAACGCGAGCGTTAGGACGCACAACAGCGCATTGTGGAGGCCAATATGGACGTTCAGAGCACGTCCGAGCAAAAGTCTCGTTGGTTCAAGGACCTGCTCAACGGGCTGATGGTCTGGGCCATTGCTTTCCTGCTTTATATGATTCCCGCCTTCGTCGTGGCAATACGTATGGGATTCGATCTCGGGCCCAAATTGAAGGACAACGCCCAGGTAAGCACGATGATTGGTCAAGCCATCTCTGAAATGTATCGCACGAATCCATATTTGCTTCCTGGCTATACCGTGATCCTGGCGGTTCTCATATTCTGGAGAGCTCGCGTTATCTGCGGCACCGTATCCGGCAACTCGGTGATTCACGGAGCAGTCGTCGCTTTCATTCCAGTCGCTATCGGCGTTTGGCAGGTCGTCAGCGTGAAAGGCGGCCTCAGTTCAATGATCGCGATTGTCGTATTCCTTGCCGCTGGTATGGCGGGCGGATTGACGAGGACGGACACAGGCGCAGCGCAATAGGTGTGCGCAGGCCCCCGGCCGCGTAGCTTTGAAGCACCGCAACACAACGCCATTCGTCAGGCGTACACAACAGAACCTCGAGGAGAGCCAATGCGTCGTTACGCGCAGGTCTCAGGACTGGTCTTTGGTCTCGTAGCCGTCGGACAGTTGATTCGGGCCGTGATGCGCTGGCCCGTACAGATTGCCGACGTTGTCGTTCCGGTGTGGGCGTCGGCGTGTGCGTTCGTCCTCATGGCGGCCCTCGCAACTTGGGCATTCAGCACGGCAAGACGCGTCGGCTAACACGGAGCACGGAAAATGCATCGAAAGGAGTTCCTGATCGCCTCGGCACTCGGCTCGCTCGGCGCCGGCCGGCTCGCGCAAGGAGGCTCGTACCCTGAGGCGCGGGGCGCGCGCCGCGGAGTCGCCGCCCGCGCCGCGACGCGCAAGATCCTGATCGCGGGAGGCGGATACCATGTGGCCTTCATCCGCTACATGGTGGCGCTCACCGGCAAGAAGCGGCCGAGGATCTGCTACCTGCCCACCGCGTCGGCCGACAGCCCGCCCGGGATCATGGAGTTCTACAAGGACTGTGCGACGCTCGAAGTGGAACCAAACGTCCAGGGGAGCTTCATCGAGAGTCTCACGCAGAAGCAGGGATGGGACGAAGTCCTGCTCTCGATGGACGGCATTGTCGTCTCCGGCGGCAACACACTCAACCAGCAGGCGATCTGGAAGGCTCAGGGCATCGACGTCGTGCTCAGGGACGCTTGGAACCGCGGGATCGTCCTTGGCGGAGCCAGCGCCGGCTCCCTCTGCTGGTTCGAGCAAGGGACCACCGATTCGCGCCCGAAGGAGCTGTCCATCGTCAAAGGTCTCGGATTCCTGAAGGGAAGCCACTCGCCGCACTACGATGCCGAACCCGGGCGCCGGCCCCTCTATCAGAAGCTGATCGCCTCCGGTGACCTGAAGCCCGGCTACGCCTGCGACAACGACGCAGGGATCTACTTCGAGGACAACGAGGTGAAGCGCGTGGTGTCGTCGCGCGTCGGAGCCAAGGTGTACTACGTCAGCGTCGTCGAGGGGAAAGCCGTGGAGAAGGTGCTGGATCCGGAGCCCATCGCCTAGGTGGCTGCTGAAGATCCTCGCCACGGACAATGATCGTCAGGGTGCTGGGTAGCTGACGGCGAGTTCATGGAGGCGGCGCTGTACCACGCGAGTCCGTGCGACAGCACGCGACCAATCCTGGGAGCCATGCAGAAAGAACGCATCGTTCACGTTCTCTTCGACATCAGTGTCATCGGCAAGGGCGTTGACGGCGTCCTGGAGATAGTCGGTGGTGCGGTGCTGTTCTTCATCAGCCCGATGAAGATTCACGGCATCGTAAGCGCCCTGACGCAGCACGAGCTCAGCAAGGATCCACACGACCTCGTCGCGACATACCTCCTCAACAGCACCCAGCACCTCGCCGGTGGTGCCCAGGTATTCGCGGCCACTTACCTGCTCTGGCATGGCGTCGTCAAGGTTGCTCTGGTCACGGCCCTGCTCCTGAAGCAGCGTTGGGCTTATCCCTCGGCGATTCTGGCCTTTCTGCTTTTCCTGGTTTACCAGCTCTATCGCTACTCGCACACCCACTCTTCCGAGTTGCTCGTGCTTTCGGTCGTTGATGTCTTCGTCATCGCGCTCACCTGGCTCGAGTACAAGCGGCTGCGCAGGTTCCACGCCTTTGCGGACGCGGATGGACGACGCGCTGCCTGAGCCTGCGCGCAATCCGTTAGTTCGCCAGCTCCGACTGGATCAGTTGCAGCGCATCGGCCACTACGGCAAAGGCGGGCCGTCCGCGCCTGCTGAGCAGCTGCTGGAGCCGGTTGCGTGCGGCCTGCACTTCGGGCGACACGCCGGGCATCGCGAGCAGCGCGGCCAGCGACTGGCGCGACTTTGCGCTCGCGAAAAACCCGGCATCGCCCGCCGCCGTGGCCACGCGCGCCGCCTGCAGCCAGCCGCCGACCGCCATTGGCGCTGCACGCACGAGCGGGGCCAGCTTGTGCCGGGCGTCGGGCGTTCGGGCAGCGTCGCCGCCGCCGGCGAAGATCGCGGCCACCTCGACGCCGTCCGGCTGATCGGCCAGCAGCGCGGCAATGGCGTCGGCCCAGCGCTGCGCCGTGGAGTCGCGGCGCGCCGCGGCGCGCTCGAACTCCACCAGCAGCGACCCGATGCGCACGGCGCGTCCGCGCTCGCTGAGCGAGTCCGACACGCCGCGTGTTACGCTCCACTCTGGTGCGAGGCCGACGCTCGTCGCCGCCGCCGGCGACAGCACCGCCACAAATGCGATGGGATCGCTCGGGACCGGCGGCGGGCGGTGCAACGCGCGGTACCAGACGATGGTCGCGACCAGCGTGACGAGCGCGAGCAGGTAGTACGACGTGCGCTTCCGGTTGACCTCCAACGCCGGCGGTCGCACCGCGGAGCTGTACTTGCGGCGCGGCCCGACGTCCGCCTCGATGGCTGCCACCGCCGCCGCGGCGAGCTTCCTGACGGACCTGCGGCTCCCTGCCGCGGCAATCTCGTGGACGAATTCGTCTGCGTCCGCCGGTGCGTCAGGCTCGCCGACCAGTTCCTTCAGTCGTTCGAGGTCGAGCGGCTTCTTGCGCATCCGTCTCCCCCCACCGCGCCAAGTCTCGCAACACGCGCGGCAGGTTCCCGCGACTCCCAAAAGTAGTCCAACTCGTCCTGCGTATCCATATACGCTCGACGCTGACCGCCGCGCCACGACGCGGCAGGTGGTGCGGTTGGCGGAACGCGGGGTTGCCCGCTTGCATTGCGCCGCAGGCCAATGTGACGCAATGTCCGTGCGCAGGCGACCGAACGACGCATGACAACGGAGGCGATGATGATCAGGTGTGTTGTCGAATCAGAACATGGCGAGTGCTGGCGCAGCATTCCGCGGTTGGCCCTTGCCGTCTCATTCGTCGCCCTTTGTTCCGCGCCTTCCCTCGCCCAACAACTCACGGCGACCGAACGCGCCCGTGTGGACAGTGGCGCGCTGGCGATTCTCCAGGGGACCGGGGCGCCAAGTGCCTCCATTGCGGTCGTCCGCGGCGGTGCCATCGTGTACGAACACGCTTACGGCGACGGACGCATCGAGCCGAAGACGGCGGCGACTCCTTCGATGCGCTACGCCATCGGGTCCGTCAGCAAGCAGTTCACCGCCACGGCGGTGTTGCTCCTCCAGGAGGAGGGCAAGCTGTCGCTCGACGACAAGGTCGCGAAGTGGTTTCCGAAGCTCACGCGCGCCAGCGACATCAGCATCCGGCAATTACTGTCGATGACGTCGGGGTACCAGGACTACTGGCCGCAGGACTATGTCTTCACCGACATGCAGCGCCCGGCTACGGCGCGGGCGATCATCCAGCGATGGACGGCCAAGGGGCTGGACTTCGAGCCTGGCAGCAAGTGGCAATACAGCAACACCAATTACGTGATTGCAGCCTCCATCGTCGAGCGCGTGACGGGGATGAGCCTCATCGACTTCCTGCGTCAGCGGATCTTCGCGCCACTCAGGATGACGTCGGTTGCCGATGTCAACGCGGGTCCCCTTGGCCCGGGCGACGCCGAGCCCCTGTTGAGGAACGCGCTCGGGCCCCTTCGGCCCGCGCCGAAGGAGGCGAACGCATGGTTGTTCGGGGCGGCACAGTTGGCGATGACGGCCCACGACCTCGCGCTATGGGACATCGCGATCATCGAGCGGTCCGTCCTGCGACCGGCATCCTACAGGACGCAGCAGACGGATGTGCTTCTCCAGGCCGGAAACGCCACCGGCTATGGGATGGGCGTCGACATCAGCGCCCCGGGCGGGCGCCGGCGAATTTCGCATGGCGGCGCGGTGTCCGGGTACACCACCAGCAACCAGATCTATCCCGATGACCGCGCGGCGATCGTCGTCTTCACCAATATCTATCCCGGCGCGGCGGACGCGCCCGGCAAGATCGCAGGGCGGATCGCGAGTATCCTCTTTGCGGCAACGGACACGGCGGGCGCTGCTGCGCGCGAGTCGGCCCGCCGGATCTACGACGGGCTCACGAAGGGGACGGTCGATCGCGCGCTGTTTACACCGGCGGCGAATGCCTATTTCACGCAGGAGGTGCTGTCGGACTTCGCGTCGAGCCTGGCCCCGCTTGGCTCACCGACCGAGTTCACGGCAGGCGGCGAATCGCAGCGAGGTGGCATGAGGATCCGTTCGTACCGGATTCGCGCCAAGGGTGTGTTGATGGAGTTGACAACAATGACCCTGCCGGACGGGCGAATCGATCAGTACATCATCTCACGTGGGGGCTAGTGCCCCGGTGCCGCCGCAAGACGCCACGTCCCCGGACCTCGAATCCAATGACAACCGCCCTGCTCATCATTGATGTTCAGCAGGTCTTCTGC
This sequence comes from Gemmatimonadaceae bacterium, assembly GCA_036508735.1. Taxonomy (GTDB): domain Bacteria; phylum Gemmatimonadota; class Gemmatimonadetes; order Gemmatimonadales; family Gemmatimonadaceae; genus PNKL01. Next base: position 9,351 of record DATCGU010000252.1, on the reverse strand, counting down.
GCCGGCGAGTACGAGGCGTTCGAGGTGAAGCGCGTCATCGACCGCATCAACGTCGTTTCTCGCGCGGCCCGAGAAACGCTCGCGCCGGTCATTGTCATCCAGCATGAGTCTGCCGGCGGCCCGTTTGATTACGCCACGGATGGATGGAAGCTGGCGGAGGGACTCGAGATATCGCCCACCGACACCTTCGTGAGGAAGCGAGCCACCGACTCGTTCCACAATACGGAGCTTCAGGCGGTGCTCCAAGCGCGGGGGATAACGAGTCTGGTCGTTTGCGGCCTGCAAAGCGAGTTCTGCGTGGACACGACCGTACGTCGCGCGCTGGCACTCGGGTATCCGGTCACGCTGGTGGCGGATGGCCACTCCACCCTGGACAACGCTGTGCTGTCGGCGTCCCAGATCTCGGCTCATCACAACGAAACCCTGGCCAATATCACCAGCTTCGGTCCCAGGGTTCGGGTGGTCCCGGCGCGCGAGGTACGCTTTGCGGGCTGAGCCCTTCAGTTCGCCTGACGGATCACCAGGCTCCGGCCGTAGTAATCGGCCGGGTTGACGTTGCGCACGGTCTGCTTCTTCCGGCCGTCCTTGCTCATGAACGTCACCTCCACGTTCACCCGCTCGACCTTGGCGAGGCCGAAGTGGACGGGCGCGGCGCGCTGCGTGTTGTAGCCGCCACCGGTCACGACCTGGCGTGAGGCGATGATCCTGCCGGCGTGGTCGAACAGCCGGACTTCCGCGCCGAAGCGGGTGTGGTGGCCCTTCGCGTCCAGCACCTCGACGCTCAGGCTGCGCTTCTTCACCTCGAGTGGCAGCGTGTTGCGGAAGACAAAGTGGCCGCCCACGGTGGTGTAGCCGCGGGTCACGGTGAGATCGAGCCCGCCGTCGTTGTCGAAGTCGACGAACTGCACGCCATGGTCGGCGGTGTTGAGTGGGCTGTCCTTGGCCAGCACGTTGACGAACCCCGCCGCGCCCTCGTTGTGGAACAGCGCGTCGTGCGGTGTCTGAGCGCCGGCGGGACCTTCGTACGCACTGACCCACAAGTCGAGCTTGCCATCGTTGTCGAAGTCGCCCCAGTCGGCGCTGACGGCGTGGTTCTCGACGCCGACGCCGAGCGCCCGGCCGACTTCGGTGAACGTGCCGTTGCCGTTGTTGTGGTAGAGGAGATTACGGCCGTAGGCGGCGACGAAGATGTCGAAGTAGCCGTCGTTGTCGTAGTCGCCGATGGCGCAGCCGACGCCGCCCTGGTCTGTGGTGCGCGGCGGACCGGTCATGCCGAGCGCGGGAGCCACATCGGTGAACCGGTCTCCGTCGTTGCGCCACAGGGCGTCGGTGGCGCCCGACTGGTTGGCGAGGAAGAGATCGAGATCGCCGTCGTTGTCCATGTCGAACCAGCAGGCGCCGACGGTCGGGCGGCCGTCAGAGGGCCCAACGCCGACGAAGACCTGCGTGAACTTGCCGCCATCGTTCCTGAACAGCTTGTTCTCGCCACTGCGATCGGTGGCGTAGACGTCGAGAGCACCGTCGTTGTCGTAGTCGATCCAGTTGGTCTGGCGGGCCGAGCGGTTGGGGATGGTCAGGCCGATGGCGGCGGCGACATCCGTGAAGTGCTTGCCGCCCTCGTTGTGCAGCACCACCGTCAGCTTGTCCTTCGACGTAGCGCCCCCGAGGAGATCGATGAAGCCGTCGCCGTCGAAATCGCCCCAGCTGAGGCCGCGCAGTTCGTGGCTGCCGGCTTGGGGCATCCCCATCTGGGCGCCAACGCTGACCAGGACGCCCCTGTCGTTGCGGTAGAGGCGAACTTCTCCGCTGCCGAGTGACACCGCCAGGTCGAGATCGCCGTCGTTGTCGTAGTCGCCCCAGGCGTTCGCGAACGAATTGGGCACGCCGAGCAGCTCCGGCTGCACCGATATGAAGGGGAGCGCCCTGGATTGCGCGGCCGTGGCCGTGGTGGGCTGCTGAGCGCGCAGGGGTGCAACCGGCACTGCAGGCAAGCTGATGGCGGCGAGAACAAGGGCGACGCGTGCGGGACGCAGGCGCCGACCAGTGGTGGCGATCGACATGTTGGCGACTTGGCGGGTTAGGATGTGAAACGGGGCCATTCAAGAATGGCGCGACTCCCGGCGCTTCGCCACGATTGCGCTATCTGCTGTTGGCCGTCTCGTTGACGAAGTCAGCCGCGAAGACGGTGGCGCCGGCAATGACCGCATTCCACTGGCCCGACCTGCGTGCCGCCTGGACCTCGCCGGCGTAGATGAGGCACTGGGGTGCTCCTCCGCCGGCTTCGGGGCGTCTCCCGGTAGCCATCCGATCCGTTGCAAGCGCGCCTTACGAGCGCTATTTCTTTCGGCGGCGGCAGAACAGAAGTTGCCAGTCCGGTCGCCGCCCAATGCGCCCTCACTCCAGCCCGGATGCGGCACTCGTCATGACGATCCTGCATAGCCACGGCATCGGTACCACGGGACCGCGGCGTCGCATCGCGCGATCATGGGTTCTCGCATCGGTGATGCTGCTGACGGCATGCGCCCGCGCACCGCTGGATCATGATCTCCGCGGCTTTGCTCCGTCGAGGGGCTCCGGCGAGCGCATACGTGTCCTCGAGTTGTATCCCGGCGTCACGGCGACGATCGTTGCGCCAGCCGGGCTCGACGCAGGCAGGCCGGTCGACCTCATCGTGTATGCCCTTCCCAATGGCAACTCGACGGCCGAGACGATTGGGCGCAAGCTGGTGGAAGGAGTCGGCTGGCGATATGACATCCAGCACATCGGCGCCCAGACACGGGCACTGCGCGAGCGAGGGCTCCGTCAGGCCGTTGTCGTCTATCTCGAGACCGACGGCAAAAGCTGGCCGGCGTGGCGCGCCAAGCAGGGATACGAACGCGCCAATGCGCGCATCGTCGCGATGGTCGATCAGCTTCGCGCCGCCATCGGCAATCCGCCGCAACTCGCGGTCACGCTCACCGGACACAGCGGCGGCGGGTCGTTCATGTTCGGTTTCGTCGAGGGCCAGGACACGCTGCCGGACTGGCTCCAGCGCATGGCCTTCCTCGACGCCAACTACAACTTCGAACCCCGCCATGGCGACAAGATCGTCGCGTGGCTGCGGCGCAATCCGACGAACCGGCTGGTCGTGCTCGCATGCGACGACCGCGAGATCATGCTGGACGGCAAGAAGGTGGTCTCCGATTCAGGAGGTACCTGGCGCGCGACCGACCGGATGATTCAGCACCTGTCAAGCTCGTTGAGCTTCGCGCAGGACACGGCCGGCGCGTTCACGCGGTACCGCGCGCCGCAGATCGAGATTGTGCGACATGCCAATCCCGAGAACAAGATCCTGCACACGGCCATGATCGGCGAAATGAACGGGTACATGCACGCAATGCTTGTGGGCCGCCCGGGCTATGATCGTGGGAACGCCGTACTGAAGCCGGCACGCGCTTACACACCGTTCGTCGACTCCGGCGTGACGCTTCCGCCGGCTGCGCCTCCGGACATTCCGGCGCGCGCCGCCGGCGCACTGTCCGGCCGGGCATTCATGGCGACGATCGAGCACCTGGCAAAGGACGAACGCGAGGCAGCGACGCGCCGGGAGTTGTTCGCCGGCAACATCCCGTCGTTCCTGCGCACGCTCCGCACGGTCGAGGTGACGGCCGCCGGGGCCGACAGCGTGACGCACACCATCGCGTACGAGGTCATGCCCGACTATCTGGCCATCGGGTCCGACTCCGACTTCGTTCGCATGCCGATGACACCGTACACCGCGCAGGCCTTCTGCGAGGCATTCGGGTTCGTGCTCCCCACGCGCAAGATGGTGAACGACATCTGGGCGGCGGCCACCGTGCACGTGGAGCCGCACCCGCTGACGCAGGAGCGCGACTCGTCCCGCACGTTCCTGCAGCACAACGGCATCATCGAGGGGCAACTCGAGGGGAAGCCGCGCGGTTCGTTCGTGGCCGGCATCAAGAAGGACGTCGTGGTGACCAACAAGCTGCTGGAGAAGCCGAACCGTGTGGCCATCTACGGGTGGCATTACCTGAACGGCCAGCCGATCCAGCCGCTTTATACAGGTCATGTGGACTGGTACATCGACTACAGTCACGGCATCCGGCCGGTGCGTCGGTGGATGCGTGTGGACGGCATTCGCCGGTTGTTCGAGGTCATCATCAATGACCCGCGGCAGCTGCACTTGCTCAGTGATGAAGGAGCGATGGCGACGCCGCGCTATGACAGGTAGGCGCCCGGTCCGACTGACGCTGCTCGTGGCTTGGTTCAGAGCGTAAGGGACCATTACAGAGGGGCGCCGCGATGGTAAGCAGCGCCCCTCTGTCGTGTTCCGTGTTGCTCTGTCGCACGCTGAGTTACACGTAGCCCTGGTAGTCCGGTTGATACATCTGCGCCGCGACGTGCCCAGGAAGGTCGCTGGGGCGCTTCATGCTGGTGAGCTTGCGGGCAAACACCACTTCCGCCACCGCGACCGCGATCTTGACGGACACTTCGCGGATGCGCTGCAGGTCGGGATAGACGCTGCCCATGGCGAGGTCATCCTCGGTCACGAGCGAGGCCAGCGACTTGGCGGCAACCGAGAACATCTCATCCGTGACGCGGGTGGACTCGCTGGCAATCACCCCGAGGCCCACGCCGGGGAAGATGTAGGAGTTGTTGCCCTGCCCGGACACATGTGTCTTGCCTTCGTACGTGAACGGCGGGAACGGGCTGCCACTGGCGAAGATGGCGCGTCCCTCCGTCCAGGTGTACGCCTGCTCCGCCGTGCACTCTGCCTTGGACGTCGGGTTGGAGAGCGCGAAGATGAGAGGACGGGCGTTGAGGCGACCCATCGCCTTCACCACCGGTTCAGTAAACGACGAGGCCTGACCCGAGACGCCGATGAGCGCCGTCGGCTTGAGGGCCTCGACCGCGGTCAGCAGGTCGGGCATCGCCGCGTGGTCGTGCGCGTAAGGCAGCTTGTGCTCGGCGAGGTCGGTCCGGTTCTTGGTCACCAGACCGTGGGAATCGACGAGCCAGCATTTCTTGCGTGCCGCGGCCTCGCTCAGGCCCTCGGCCATGAGCGCCTGCACGATGAGGTTGCAGATGCCCACGCCCGCCTCGCCCGCGCCAAGGAAGAGGAACTTCTTGTCGGTCAACTTGCCGCCGGTCAGCCGCAGCGAGGAGTACAGGCCGGAGAGCACGACACCGGCCGTGCCCTGGATATCATCGTTGAAAGTGCAGACCCGGTCGCGGTACTTGCGCAACATCCGGAAGGCGTTGGTGTTGCCGAAGTCCTCGAACTGGATGCAGGCCTTGGGGAAGACCGCCTGCGCCGCGGTGATGAACTCCTCGACCAGCTCATCGTAGGCCGGGCCGCGAAGGCGTTCCTGCGCGAGGCCAATGTAGAGTGGATCGTCCCGCAGCGCCTTGTTGTTCGTGCCGACATCGAGCATGATGGGCAGGGACTGCTCAGGCGGAATGCCGGCGCAGGCCGTGTAGAGCGAGAGCTTGCCCACCGGGATGCCCATTCCGCACGAGCCGAGGTCGCCGAGGCCGAGAATGCGCTCGCCATCGGTGATGACGATCATCCGGACGTCGGCGTGGGGCCAGTTGCGGAGGAGTTGCTCGATCCTTCCACGATCCTCGCTGGAGATGAACAGCCCCTGGGGACGGCGGAATATAAGCGCGTATTTCTGGCAGGCCTGGCCGACCGTCGGGGTATAGATGATGGGCATCATCTCGGAGAGATTGTCCATCACCACGCGGTAGAACAGCGCCGCGTTCCGCTCCTGAAGCGAGACGAGGTAGGTGTACCGGTCGAGGTCGGTTGCCTTGTGGCGGATGTTGCTCAGCACCCTCTCGACTTGCTGGGCCTGGCTGGTGACCTTGGGCGGCAGCAGGCCGCGCAGTCCCAGCGCGTCCCGCTCGGCGTCGGTGAAGCTGGTGCCCTTGTTGAGCAGGGGATCGTGCAGGAGGGCAACGCCATGGTTGCCCTGCAGTTTGGTCTGGATCGTCACGACAATATCTCCCAGGCGACGTTGGACCAGCGTGTGCTGGTCCCTTCTATATTACCGCACTACAGGCGAGTTCCTGTCGGGGAATTGCTTCAGGTTACTTCCATTACCTCCGACAGCCCAGGCGCCGGGCAGGAGCAGCAAGAGACCCGAGCCTGAGCCGAGCACCCGTGGCGTCGCAGCAGGAGACGGCGTTCGGCCGCTCCGCGCCGGTTTGCGGGCCGGAGGAATGTGATTACATTGTATTTACCCACCGGAGGCATCGATGAAGACCCGTCTCGTCCGCATCGGCAACTCGCGCGGCCTGCGAATCGCCAAGCCCCTCATCGAGCAGCTTGGCTTCGAGGACGCCGTTGAAATGCGGGCTGAGAATGGCGCGCTGGTGATTCGCCCCTCGCGACAGGTGCGTCCCGGCTGGGCAGACGCCGCCGCGCACCTCGCCGCGAGTGGAGAGGGTCTCTTGGGGGATGGCATCGCGACGCGCTTCGACGCCGAGGAGTGGTCATGACGGCAGCGCGAGGGCCACGACGCGGTGACGTCTACCTGGTCCAGCTGAATCCGGCGCGGGGCAGCAAGATCCGGAAGGTGCATCCCTGCGTGGTCGTCTCGCCGGATGAACTGAATGCGCACCTGGCGACCTTCGTCGTCGCGCCGCGCACGACGGACGGACAACCGTACCCGTTCCGCGTGACCTGTCGGTTCGCCGGGAAGGACGGTCAGGTGGTGCTCGACCAGGTCCGCACCGTGGATCGGAAACTCCTGGTGAAGCGCCTCGGTGCGCTCACGGAGCCGTCGCTGCGGAAAGTGCTGGGTGTACTGCAGCAGATGTTCACCGCTTGACGGTGGTTGCCATGCCTGGCCGGTCACGCTCAGTGAATTCACGGATGCGCCGAATGCGGCGCCGGCGACTGCAGAACTTGAACCCGATCAGGGCAAGCAGGGTGGTGCGATTCACGTGGTAAGCCCAGCGGACATTCTGCACGGCCACATCCTGATTGTCGACGATCAGGAACCCGATACCCGGTTGCTCGAGCTTATACTGCGCAGCGCCGGTTATGCGCGCATTTCCTCGACGACGGATTCGCGGGCGGTCTGCGCCCTGCATCGCGACAATCACTTTGACCTGATTATCCTCGACCTGCAGATGCCCGGCATGGACGGCTTCGAGGTGATGGAAGGCCTGAAGGCGATCGAAATGGACGGCTACATCCCGGTGCTCGTGATCACCGCGCATCCGGGTCACCAGCAGCGGGCGCTGCAGGCCGGCGCGAAGGACTTCGTCAGCAAGCCCTTCGACCGGACCGAGGTGCTGACGCGGGTGCACAACTTGCTGGAAGTGCGGCTGCTGTACCGGCACATCGAGCGTGACAACGAGATGCTGGAATCAATGGCGCTGCATGACCAGCTGACCGGGCTGGCGAACCGGCGCCTGCTGGCCGACAGGCTGTTGATGGCCGTGGTCCATGCGCGAAGGAACAAGAGCGCCATGGCAGTGCTGTATCTCGACCTGGACGGATTCAAGGAACTCAACGACCGGCTCGGGCACGGCGCCGGGGACAGCCTGCTGAAGATGGTTGCCCTTCGCCTGCTGGAGACGGTACGCGAAGAGGATACGGTGGCGCGCCCGGGCGGCGACGAATTCATCCTGGTGCTGTGGCACATCGAGAGGCCGGAGTATGCAGCCACGGTGGCGCGCAAGGTGATCGAGGCATTGGCGCTGCCCTTTGACATCGAGGGCCATACCGTCAGCATCTCCACCAGCGTCGGGGTCGGCATCTATCCGGTCCATGGCGAGGACGGGGACACGCTGACCGCGAGTGCCGACCTGGCCCTGTACGAGGCCAAGCACGCGGGCAAGAACGTCTATCGCATATCGACACGCACGCATCCGTCGGCAGCAGCGTCGAGTCCGGCTGGTCCGCCGGCATCCGGCGCGCCATTGCCAGATGCGTCGGATCGGATGAAGGGCGGCCGTTGAATGCTCAGTTCATCCGATATCCTGAATGCCAAATGCCTGATCGTCGACGACAAGGAAGTCAACGTCCGGCTGATCGAACAAATACTGCGCAGCGCCGGCTATACGCACGTTACTTCGACGATGGATCCGCAGGCCGTCTGCGCCCTGCATCGCGACAATCACTTTGACCTGATTCTCCTCGACCTGCAGATGCCCGGCATGGACGGCTTCGAGGTGATGGAAGGCCTGCAGGCGATCGAAACGGACGGCTACATCCCGGTGCTCGTGATCACCGCACAGCCGGGTCACAAGCAGCGGGCGCTGGAAGCGGGTGCGAAGGACTTCGTCAGCAAGCCGTTCGATCGGGCCGACGTGCTGGTGCGGGTTCACAACCTGCTGGAAGTGCGGTTGCTGTACAAGCAGGTCGCAAATGACAACGGAGTGCTGGAACAGACGGTGCAGGCACGGACAGGGGAACTGCGCAGGGCGAACGAGCAGCTCGTGCAGGATATCGAGGAGCGCAAGGAAGCGGCGCGATCGCTCAAGAGCGCCTACGCGGAGATTGAGCAGCTGAAGAACCGGTTCCAGGCCGAGAGCATCTATCTGCAGCAGGACAACGATCGCGAATTCAACTTTGGCGAGATCATAGGGCGCAGCAAGGCGCTTGAGCAGGTGTTCTTCAAGGTCGAGCAGGTGGCGCCCCAGGGCACAACGGTGCTCCTGCTTGGCGAGACCGGCACCGGCAAGGGCGTGGTGGCGCGCGCCATTCACAACAGGAGCGCACGGCGAGATCGTCCGCTGGTAACGGTCGATTGCACGGCGCTGCCGGCGAACCTCATCGAAAGCGAGCTCTTCGGCCGGGAAAAAGGGGCGTTCACCGGCTCTGATGCGCGGCAGATGGGGCGTTTCGAGCTGGCTGACCACGGCACCATGTTTCTCGACGAAATCGGCGAGATGCCATTGGAGCTGCAGGCCAAGCTGCTCCGGGTGATCCAGGATGGCGAGTTCGAGCGGCTTGGCAGCCCCCGCACGATCAAGGTCGATGTGCGGATCATCGCGGCCACCAACCGAAACCTGCAGGACGAGGTGGCCAAGGGCAGGTTCCGACAGGACCTGTTCTACCGTCTCCACGTGTTCCCCATCACGATCCCTCCGCTCCGGGAGCGGAAGGAAGACCTTCCGTTGCTCGTGAGTTTCTTTGTCGCCAAGTTCAACAAGAAGATCGGGAGATCGTTCGAAACCGTGGAGAAGGAGTCCCTGCGTATCCTCCAGGATCACCACTGGCCGGGCAATGTGCGTGAGCTGGAGAATGTCATCGAACGGGCGGTGATCAGCAGCCAGGGGGGCCAGGGGGGCCAGGAGGGCCAGGGGGGCCAGGGGGGCCAGGGGGAGCGCGCT
>DATCGU010000251.1:0-2091 GCA_036508735.1 Gemmatimonadaceae bacterium | reverse complement strand
GTGGATCCGCGAGTGGAACCCGACGGGGATCATCCTGTCGGGCGGCCCGAGCTCGGTCACCGACGAGGGGGCGCCGTCGTTCGATCCGGGCATCCTCGATGTGGCGCCACTGCTCGGTGTCTGCTATGGCATGCAGTGGATCACGCTCGCCGAAGGCGGGCGCGTGGTCGCCGGCGGCGGCCGGGAGTATGGCCGCGCCGAGGTGCAGGTGGTGGAACCGCAGGGAATGTTCGCCGGCTTTGCCCCGGGCGAGAAGACCACCGTGTGGATGAGCCACGGCGACCACGTGGAGGAAGCACCGCCGGGGTACGTCGTGACCGCGCGCAGCGATCGGGTGATCGCCGCCTTCCGGCACGCCACCAAGCCGGTGCACGCCGTGCAGTTTCACGGCGAAGTGGCGCACACCGTGCGTGGCGCCGACATCATCCAGAACTTCCTGTTCGGTGTCTGTGCCTGTGTTCCCGACTGGACGCCGGGACACTTCATCGACATCGAGGTGGCGAAGATCCGCGCGCTCGTGGGTGACCGGCACGTCATCTGCGGACTGTCGGGGGGCGTGGACTCGTCGGTGGCGGCCGCCCTCGTCCACAAGGCGATCGGCGACCAGCTCACCTGCATCTTCGTGGACACGGGCCTGCTGCGGTTGCACGAGCGCGAACAGGTGGAGCACACGATGGGGAAGCACCTGGGGATGAAGCTGATCACGGTGCGCGCGGAAGACCGCTTCATCGACGGGCTCGCCGGCGTGGAAGAGCCCGAGCAGAAGCGGCGCATCATCGGGCACACGTTCATCGACGTGTTCGAGGACGCGGCGGCCGAGGCGGGGCAGGGGGCCGCGTTCCTGGTGCAGGGAACGCTATATCCGGACGTCATTGAATCGGTGAGCGCCAAGGGCGGCCCGAGCGCCACCATCAAGACGCACCACAACGTGGGCGGGCTGAAGCCCGACATGAAGTTCACGCTCATCGAGCCGCTGCGCGAGCTGTTCAAGGACGAGGTGCGCAACGTGGGCCGCGAACTCGGCTTGCCCGAAGAGATGGTGGGCCGGCATCCGTTCCCCGGGCCGGGACTCGCCATTCGCGTGATCGGCGCCGTGGACCGCGACATTCTCGATACGCTGCGCCAGGCCGATGCGATCTACCTCGAGGAGATCCGCTCGGCCGGCCTGTACGCCGACATCTGGCAGGCGTTCGCCGTCTTCCTCCCCGTGCGTTCAGTTGGCGTGATGGGCGACTTCCGCACCTATGAGCACGTGGTGGCGCTGCGCGCCGTGACGAGCACTGACGGGATGACGGCTGACTGGTTCGCCTTCCCGCCGGAGGTGCTCGGCCGCATCTCCAGCCGCATCATCAACGAGGTCAGGGGCGTGAACCGCGTGGTGTACGACGTCAGTTCCAAGCCGCCCGCGACCATCGAGTGGGAGTGAGCACCCGGCGACCCCGCAATCGGGCCGCCGCCTGATGCCAATGCAACCCCCCGCCTTCGCGTGGCCCACGCGCGCCGAACTGCGCGAGCTGCTGGGGCTGGCGGCGCCGGTCGTGGTGGTGCAAGTGGGGCTGCAGCTCATGGGCTTCATTGACACGCTGATGGTCGGGCGCGTGTCGGCCGATGCGCTGGGCGCCGTGGCGCTCGGCAACTTCTACTTCTTCAACGTCGCCATCTTCGGCATGGGCACGCTGATGGCGCTCGATCCCATTGTGTCGCAGGCGCTCGGCGCCGGTGACCATGCCGGTGCGCGCCGTGGCGTCCAGCGCGGCGTGCTGCTGGCACTGGTGGTGAGCCTGGCGTCCGGCCTCGCCTGCCTGGGCAGCGGTGCGGCGTTCCACCTGCTGCGACAACCCGAGTCGGTGGTGCCGCTGGCGCGCGACTTCGTGCAGCTGAGTATTGTCGGGCTGCCGCCGTTCTTCGTGTTCATCGTGCTGCGACAGTCGTTGCAGGCCATGCTGACGGTGCGACCGCTGCTGCTGGCGATGCTCATCGGCAACGGCGTGAACCTGTTCGCCAACTGGGCGCTGATCTTCGGGCACCTCGGCGCACAACCCTTGGGCGTGGCAGGATCTGCCTGGTCGACGGTGATTGCGCGATGGGTCA
>DATCGU010000250.1:0-3498 GCA_036508735.1 Gemmatimonadaceae bacterium | reverse complement strand
GCAGGACGCCATCATCGGCTACCTGCTCATCGGCACCGACAATACCGCGCGCAAGCTGGTCGAAGAGGAGCGGTCCAAGCTCGATCAGCGGCTGCGCGACCAGCACTTCTACACGCGCTCGCTCATCGAATCCAACATCGACGCGCTGATGACCACCGACCCATCCGGCATCATCACGGACGTCAACAAGCAGATGGAGGCGCTCACCGGCTGCACGCGTGACGAGCTGATTGGCGCACCGTTCAAGAAGTTCTTCACCGATCCCGAGCGGGCCGAGGCGGCCATCAGCCTGGCGCTGAACCAGAAGCAGGTGACGAACTACGAGCTCACGGCGCGCGCTTTTGACGGAAGGGAGACCGTGGTGTCGTACAACGCGACCACCTTCTACGACCGCGACCGGCGGCTGCAGGGCGTCTTTGCCGCCGCGCGTGACGTGACCGAGCCCAAGCGGGTGGAGGCGGAGTTGGAGCAGGCGAAGGCCTTGGCCGAGAGCGCCAATCGGACCAAGTCGGACTTCCTGGCGAGCATGAGTCACGAGATCCGCACGCCGATGACGGCCATCATGGGCATCGCCGACCTGCTTTCCAAGACCCCGCTTTCCGACGAGCAGGACAGGTACGTGCGGATATTCCGCCGCGCCGGCGACAACCTGCTGAATCTGGTCAACGACATCCTCGATCTCTCCAAGGTCGAGGCCTCGCAGCTGGAGCTGGAGCAGACGGGGTTCGCGCTGCCGGACCTGCTGGAGAAGGTGACGGAGCTGGTGGCGGGCCGGGCGCAGGAGAAGGAGCTGGCGCTGACGTGCGAAATCGCGCCGGGGGTACCCGGCGACTTGCTGGGCGATCCGACGCGGCTGCAGCAGGTGCTGCTCAACCTGCTGGGCAACGCCATCAAGTTCACCGAGTCGGGTTCCGTGTCGCTGCGCGTCTCGCTGGAATCGGGCTCCGAAAGTCAGGCGGTGCTGCGGTTCACGGTCGCCGACACCGGCATCGGCATTCCGGACGAGAACCTCGGCCGCGTGTTCGAGCGATTCACGCAGGCCGATTCGTCCACGACCCGCCGGTTCGGCGGTTCGGGGCTGGGACTCACCATCTCCAAGCGCCTGGTGGAACTGATGGGCGGCCATATCTGGGCCGAAAGCACCGTGGGCCAAGGCAGCGTGTTCTGCTTCGCCGTCCCATTCGCGCACTGGGAAGGGATCCCGCGGCGCGCAGGCGAGCCGCGCAGCGCGAGGCTGGAGTTGTCGCTGCCGGCGCTCCGCATTCTCCTGGTGGAGGACTCCGCCGACAACTGCGTGATCACGGTCGCGTACCTGGCGGACACGCCGTACATGATCGAGATCGCGGAGAACGGAGCCATTGCTTGCGAGATGTTCGCGGCCGGGAAATATGACCTCATCCTGATGGACCGGCAGATGCCGGTGATGGACGGCGTCACGGCGACGCGGACGATCAGGGCGCTCGAGAAGTCGAGCGGCCGTCCCCCCACGCCAATCATTGCGCTGACAGCCTCGGCGCTGAAGGGCGATCGGGAACAGTTCCTGGCGGCGGGGTGCACGGAGTTTCTCACGAAACCGATCAAGCAGGAGTCGCTGCTCCATGCCATCAGGGATTGTTCCCACGGTGCGCCGGCATGGTCGAGCGACCAAGTCGTTCAAGACCTGGGCGTCATCCCGCCGGCGAACGCACTGCTGGCCGCGCGTGTCCCCCAGTTCCTGCAGAACCGCCGCAAGGACGTCACGGCCATGCGCGACGCGCTGGCCCGGAAAGACTGGAAGACCGTGGAGCGCCTGGGGCACAACATGCGGGGCACCGGCGCCGGGTATGGATTTCAGGCCATCACCGACCTTGGTGAATCCATCGAACGGGAGGCAAGGCGCGCCGACACCACCGCGTCATGCCATTGGGTTGATGAATTGTCCACGTTCCTGGATCGCGTAGGAGCCGGCGCGTAGCCGCCGGCCACGCGGCGCCGAGCGGACGAGGGCCGCGTCGCGCCAGGTGGATGATGGGATGCGCTGCTCCCGAGGGAGTACGCCTTCGGTGCGATGGTCGCGTGCGTGAATCGGAGTTACTCATTCGGTTCACCGCATCATCCCGCATCCCGGAGGGTTATTCCATGTTGAGTCATCGCACCTTCACGACGGCCATCGCCGCGTGTCTCCTCGCCGCACCGCTTGCCGCACAGGGCGTGGCGGACAACTCCGCCCTGCAGCAGAACGTCGCGGCAGTGACGGCGCCGGCGGTCGCACCGAGCGTGACGGTCGCGCCGGCGACAGCGCCGGTGACATCGATGGCGCCGACGCAGGCTGCGGCGACGGTCGGTGTTCGCGCGTTCTCCACCGCACCAGGGCTCGCCCCGGCGCCCGTGCCGGCGACCGGGAACAGTCCCGCGATGATGATCGTCGGTGGTGTTGCGCTGCTCGTGGGCGCCGTCATTGGTGGCGACTCCGGCACGATCATCATGATCGGAGGCGGTGTCCTGGGCCTCTTCGGGCTCTGGAACTACCTGAAGTAGACGATAGACGATAGACGTCGGCACGGCAGGCGTGCCTGTGCGGCGCGAGCCGCGACATCCGGGAAACAGCAGCAAACCCGCTTCGAGTACCGAAGCGGGTTCGCTGTTTCTTCTTCAGTCGCCTGGTGCATCGGCGGCGGTGGGAACTCGGCACGCCTCCGTACGAAAGGCCTCCGCTACGCCGCCGCCGGCGTCGGCGTCGGCGGCAACTCGACGATCTCGAGCCAGTAACGGCCGAGGACGTTCATCGCCTCCACCAGTCCAGTGAACGTCACCGGCTTGGTGATGAACGAGTTTACGCCCAGCTGGTAGCTGCGGATGATGTCCTGGTCGAGCCGCGAGGTGGAGAGCACGACGATGGGAATGTCGCACAGCGTCGGGTCTTTCTTGATCAGCTTGAGGGCCTCGCGACCATCCATCTTCGGCATGTTGAGGTCCAGCAGGATCAGGCCGGGGCGCGGGGCCTTGCCCATTTCGCCGCCAAACTCGCCGCGCTGGTACAGATAGTTGAGCAATTGCTCGCCGTCCTCGACGAAGCGAACGTCGTTCGACACGTGCGCGTCTTCCAAGGCCTGTTGGGTGAGCAGCCGGTCGTCCTCATCGTCGTCGCAGATGAGGATGGTGATCGGGATCTTGTTCTTGCCGCGCATCATGAGGCGAACTCCGTGTGCTGGTGCATGATCGGCAGGGTGACGGTGAAGACCGCACCCTGACCGATGATTCCTTGCGCGGCGATGCTGCCGTTGTGCCGCTCGACAATCTGGCGGCAGATGGCGAGGCCGATGCCGGATCCATCGTACTGGGCCTTGCCGTGCAGCCGCGTGAACATCCGAAAGATCTTTTCCGCGTGTTCCTGGCTGAATCCGATGCCGTTGTCGGCGACGGTGATGGCGCAGTGCCGGCGGTCGGGACGCATGCTGTCGAGCCGGACCACCGGCGGCGTGTCAGGGCGGCGGTACTTAAGCGCATTGCCGAGCAGGT
>DATCGU010000249.1:0-2922 GCA_036508735.1 Gemmatimonadaceae bacterium | reverse complement strand
CGGCGGCCGCCTCGACCTGGGCACGTGGTGGCGGGGCATCGACGAGCGAATCGAGACGGCGCTCGAGCCACTGGATGTCAATCGCGCCGCGGCGGAACTCCTCGTCCTCCATGACGCGCAGGTGAAACTCGCGCGACGTCTCCACGCCGTGGACGGTCAGTTCCCCCAGCGCACGGTGCATGCGTGCGATCGCCTGGTCGCGCGTGGGCGCCCACACGATGAGCTTGGCGAGCAGGGGATCGTAGTGCAGGCCCACCTCGGTGCCCGCGCCGATGGCCCCGTCCCAGCGGACGCCCGGGCCGCCGGGAAGCCGGAGGTACGTGATGCGCCCGGTGCTCGGCAGGAACCCATGGGCCGTGTCCTCGCTCGTGATACGGCACTCGATGGCCCAGCCCCGTGGCTCGATGCTCGACGTGAACGGCAAGCGCTCGCCGCCGGCGATGCGCAACTGCCACTGCACCAGGTCGAAGCCCGTGACCAGTTCGGTCACCGGATGCTCCACCTGGATGCGCGTGTTCATCTCGAGAAAGTAGAACGCGCCGTCCGCGTCGAGCAGGAACTCGCAGGTGCCGGCATTCACGTAGCCCGCCGCCTTCGCCGCGCGCACCGCGGCCGCGCCCATCGCCTTGCGCAGTGCCACGCTCACCGCCGGGCTCGGCGCCTCCTCGATCATCTTCTGGTGCCGCCGCTGCACCGAGCATTCGCGCTCGCCCAGCGAGATGCACCGTCCGTGCGCGTCGGCCAGGATCTGTATCTCCACGTGCCGCGGCCCCTCGATGTACTTCTCCACGTACACCGCATCGTCACCAAAGGCGTTCATCGCCTCGCGCTGCGCCGCCTCCAGCGCCGCCGCCATGGCCGACGGTTCGCACACCACGCGCATGCCCTTGCCGCCGCCGCCCGCCGTGGCCTTGAGCAGCACCGGATACCCGAACTTCTCGGCCACCGCCAGCGCCTCGGCGGCATCCCGCAGCGCCTCGGTGGTGCCGGGAACCACCGGCACCTCGTGCGCGATGGCCAGCGCGCGCGCCGCCGTCTTGGAGCCCATGGCGGCAATCACCTCGGCGGGTGGCCCCACCCAGATGAGCCCCGCATCACGCACCGCGCGGGCAAACCACGCGCGCTCCGACAGGAAACCGTAGCCCGGGTGAATGGCATCGGCGCTCACGCGCCGCGCGGCCTCGATGATCAGGTCGCCGCGCAGGTAACTCTCCGCCGACGGCGGCGGCCCCAGGTGCACCGCCTCGTCGGCCTCGCGCACGTGCGGCGCGCGCGCGTCGGCATCGGAGTACACGGCCACCGAGGTGAGCCCCAGCTCGGCACAGGCGCGCACGATGCGCAGCGCAATCTCGCCGCGGTTGGCGATCAGCACCTTCTTCACAGCGGGATGTTCCCGTGCTTCCTGGGCGGGTTCCGGTCGCGCTTGCCCTGCAGCGACTCCAGCGCGTCGATCAGCCGCAGCCGGGTGTCGCGCGGATCGATGATGTCGTCCACGTAGCCGCGGCTCGCCGCCACGTACGGGTTGGCGAACTTCTCGGTGTACTCGGCCACCCGCTGCTCCATGGCCTTCGCCGGATCCGCGCTCTCGGCGATCTCCTTCTTGAACAGGATCTCCACCGCCCCCTTGGGGCCCATCACCGCGATCTCCGCCGTCGGCCACGCGACGTTGAAGTCGCCGCGGATGTGCTTGGAACTCATCACGTCGTACGCGCCGCCGTACGCCTTGCGCGTGATGACGGTGAGCTTGGGCACGGTGGCCTCGCAGTACGCGTAGAGCAGCTTGGCGCCGTGCCGGATGATGCCGCCGTGTTCCTGCGCCACCCCCGGCAGGAAGCCCGGCACGTCCTCGAAGGTCACCACCGGCACGTTGAACGCATCGCAGAAGCGGATGAAGCGCGCCGCCTTGGTGCTGGCGCTGATGTCGAGCACGCCGGCCAGCACCGCCGGCTGGTTGGCGACGATGCCGACGCTGAAGCCGCCGAGGTGCGCAAAGCCGCACAGGATGTTGCCGGCGAAGTCCTTGTGGACCTCCAGGAACTCGCCGTCGTCGACGACGCGCGAGATGACCTCGTGCATGTCGTACGGCTTGTTCGGATGGTCGGGCACCACGTCCAGCAGCGACTCCTCGCGGCGGTCGCGCGGGTCGGTGCCCGGGCCGCGCGGTGGCGGCTCTACATTGTTCGACGGCAGGAACCGCATCAGGTCGCGGATGCGCTGCAGGCACTCCATCTCCGACCCGCACGTGAAGTGCGACACGCCGGAGGTGGCGCCGTGCGCGTCGGCACCGCCCAGCGCTTCCATCGTCACGTCCTCGTGCGTCACCGTCTTCACGACGTTCGGCCCGGTGACGAACATGTAGCTCGTGCCGCGCGTCATGAACACGAAGTCGGTGATGGCCGGCGAGTACACCGCCCCGCCGGCGCACGGCCCGAGGATGGCCGAGATCTGCGGCACGACGCCCGAGGCGAGCGTGTTGCGCAGGAAGATCTCGGCGTAGCCGCCGAGCGACACCACGCCTTCCTGGATGCGCGCCCCACCCGAATCGTTCAGCCCGATCACCGGGGCGCCATTGCGCACCGCCAGGTCCATGACCTTGCAGATCTTCTCGGCGAACGCCTCGCTCAGCGAGCCGCCGAAGATGGTGAAGTCCTGCGAGAACACGTACACCAGCCGGCCATCGATGCGGCCGGAGCCGGTGACGACGCCATCGCCATAGTAGTGCTGCTCGTCGAGCCCGAAATCCGAGGACCGGTGCACGACGAAACGGTCGAGCTCCACGAAGCTGCCGTCATCCAGCAGCACGTCGAGCCGTTCACGGGCCGAGAGCTTGCCCTTGTCGTGCTGGGTCTTCAGGCGGCTCGCGCCGCCGCCGAGTTCAGCCTCGGCGCGCCGGCGCTCGAGGAGGTCGAGTTTTTCGCGCAT
>DATCGU010000248.1:0-3716 GCA_036508735.1 Gemmatimonadaceae bacterium | reverse complement strand
TGCGTCCACATGTCACTCGTGAACTTGACCGGGATGGCCACCGAGTCGCCGCCGGTGACGTGCGGCAGCAGCGGCAGCGCGGCGTTCCAGGCCATCAGGATGTTGCCGGCCTTGTCGGCGTACGTGAAGTTCGACGTCGGCCTGGCGTGCAGCCGCATGGCCGACTTCCACTCGGCCAGCGACGTGGCGTGCATCATGCGCAGGAACTGCTCGCCGCTCCGGTATTCCCCGTCGTTGGCCGTCTTGAGAATGTAGATCTTGCCGCCGGCACGGTGGATCACCGGGCCGGCCGAGGTGGACCAGAACTCGCGCGTCTCGGACGACGTCCCGGTGCCGTTGCGGAACTCCACCTTCACCAGCTCGCGGATGAGGGGGAGCGAAGTGCCGTCGATCAGGTAGTTATCGGCCTTCGCGGGGTCGACGTCCAGCGAATAGAACTCCGTCAGCCGCTGCGCGTTGTTGGTCGTGGACCAGCCGAGGTTGCGGTTGAATCCGCCGACGACGGCGAAGGGACCGCCAATGCGGAAGTCGCCGTAGAAGTCGAAATGCCCCGGCACCGTCATGTGCGCTTCGTAGTAACCCGAGGTCCACGCCAGGTGCGGATTGCGCAGCAGGATGGCCTTGCCCGACTTGGTGCGGCTCGGGGCGAAGGCCCACGCGTTGGAGCCCACGTTGTCGCGCGCCAGTTCGTCATCACCCTCGCCCGGCGCGCCCCGGCGGCCGGCCTCGGGCGGAAACTGCTTCGGGTCGAGCTTCGACAGGAAGCGCCGCGCCATGGCGTACGCCGGCTCACCCATGTCGCCCGCGAGCACGTCGTATCCGGTGAAGTCCGCCGGCATGGTCGTGGGGTATTCCCTCGGGTGCAGCGCGATGTAGCGGTCCAGCCCGAGGGCGAAGCCGTCGTAGATGTCGCGCGTGTCCGGCTGGAGCAGGGGATAGCTTTCGATCGCACGGGTCCGCGCGCGGCGAGCCGCGAAGTCCTGTTCCATGCTGTCGCGGCCGAAGACGAGCCCCATGCGGCCCGACGCACGCAGGATCTGCATGGCCGTGCGCGGACCATAGTCTTCGAGCTGCAGCCAGGCGAGCGCATAACCGGCTGCCTTCAGGTTCTCGGCCCGAATGTGCGGCACGCCGTGCGCCGTGCGCACGATCTCCACCTGGCGCCAGAGTTCGGGTGCCTGGGCGAAGGCAATGGCGGGCGCGGTGAGCAGCGAGAGTGTGAGCGAGCGAGACAGGAATCGCATTGGTGCCTCGACGTAGAGGACGGACGGGGGGCACGACCGCGATGGCTACGACATGTCTACGGACGCCGCCTCACTCTCGCTGAACGCTCGTGACGGCGCGGTGAGCCCGTTTGCCACTACGGCTTGCGCACCCCGCCGCCGAGCAGTGCCGCCTGGTCGACCACGCGCACGCCATCCGGCACCGTGAACTCGAAGGCATTCCTTGGCAGGCTCACGCCGAGTCGCATGTTGCTGAAGCGCAGTCGCCGCCGCAGGCCACCCGGCTCCTCGATCTCGATTTGGCGCACGAGCGCGTCCTCACCGATCCACACCTTGGCCGACTGGAATGGCGCACCATCACTGCGGGGTGTCAGCGCGTAGAGCCGGACCGCCTCACCGCCGACCATGTCGGATTCCGGGACTATGCGCACCTGGTTCTTGTCTCCCGGGTTGGCCAACAGCCGCGCCACCACGTCGAACGCGCCGCCAGCCTCCCGGGGGAGCTTGAGCACCTGCCCCTTGGCCGCGCTCGGCAGGTAGATCCAGAGCGCCTCACCGTCGGCGACCACCGCATCGCCGGCGGGATCGGTGAAGCGGAACGCGAAGCGCGCCGGCGGCCGCTGCAACATCTCGCCGCGCGACACGCGGGGGATCTTCGTGATGGCGCTGATGAGCGTCTGCTCAAAGCCGGCGCGCATCGTCCGGGCGCTGGCGAAGCGCGCGGCGGCCTTCTGGTACAGTGCCATCGCCGAGAGCGAGTCACCGGCGCCCTGCGCCCGGGCCTGCGCCTGCGCCCACGGGGCCACGCCGACGAGCCACGCCAAGGCGAGCACCCGGCACGAGGCGCGCATCACGCGTTCCTGGGCAGCTGCCCGGGCAGCACGGAAATGTCCCGGCCGATCGCCCGGCTGATCTGCCGCAGTTGACGCACCAGTTCCACGAACTGTTCGGGGAAGAGCGATTGCGCGCCGTCGCTCAGCGCGCGGTTCGGGTCGGGATGGACCTCGATGAGAATGCCATCGGCGCCGGCGGCCACGGCGGCGCGCGCCATGGGCGTCACCTTGTCCCGCACCCCCGTGCCGTGACTCGGGTCGGCGACGATCGGCAGGTGCGACAGCTTCTGCACCGTGGGGATGGAGTTGAGGTCCAGCATGTTCCTCGACGACGGATCCCACGTGCGCACGCCGCGCTCGCACAGGATCACCTGGTCGTTGCCCTCGGCCAGGATGTACTCGGCGCTGAGCAGCAGTTCCTCGACGGTGGCCGCCATGCCGCGCTTGAGCAGCACCGGCTTGCGCAACCTGCCCACCGTCTTGAGCAGTGAGTAGTTCTGCATGTTGCGCGCGCCAATCTGGATGCAGTCGGCGTACTCGGCCGCCAGGCGCGCGCCTTCGTCGTCCATGGCTTCGGTCACGATGGCGAGCCCCGTTTCGCGCTTCGCGAGTTGCAGCAGTTCCAGCCCGCGCTTGCCGAGCCCCTGGAAGGAGTACGGCGAGGACCGAGGCTTGAAGGCGCCGCCGCGCAGCGCGACGGCGCCGCCATCGCGCACCGCGCGGGCCGCGGCGAGGATCTGCGCTTCGCTTTCCACCGAACAGGGCCCGGCGATGATCGGCACGTCACGGCCGCCGAACACCACGCCGGGGGCGATGGCCACCAGCGTGCTGTCCTTGCGCCACTCACGTGAGACCTGCTTGAACGGACTGGAGACGTAGATGACCTCGGACACGCCCGGCAGCGCCTCGATGTGCGAGCCGTCGACGCGCCGATCGTTGCCCACCAGGCCCACCGTCGTGCGTTGCGCGCCAGGCATCGGCAGGGACTGGAAGCCCAGCGCACTGATCGCGTCGCACACCTCCTGGATGTCGGCGGGCGTCGCGCTGGCGTGCATCACAACGAGCATGAACTGACTCCAGGTACGAGTGGGCCCCCGTGAGACGAGGACTCGTGCAATATAGTGGGGAGGGAGTGCGGGGTGCGGGGGCTCGGTGCGGAGGAACGAGTGGAGGTTGGGTGCAAAGAATGAGTGGGGGACGGTGAACAATCGATCCCCCCTGAGCTCCTCACCCAACCTCCACTCACCACTCCTTCCGCGCCCCCGCACCCCGCACTCTCCCTCTATCTCCCCTTGAACAGTGCCTTGCGAAACGTCTCCACGCCGTGCGCACGCAGGCGGATCAGGTAGACTCCCGGCGGCACCGTCCGTCCCGTGTTGTCGCGGCCGTCCCACGACAGGCGGGGATCGCAGCCGCTGTCGCTTCCCTCGCTGGCCCGGCCGTAGTGGCCCGCAGGGAGTGATCCGGCGTCCGGAAACAGGGTGCTGGGTATCAGCGAACGCACGTCGTTGCCGCGCAGGTCGAGCACCTGCAACTGCACCGCCGAGGCTTCGTGCAGGTCGAACCAGACACAGGTGGCGGCGACGCGGGCGTTCGGGAACGGATTGGGAAAGTTCTGGTACAGGATGGTCGCCGGCGGCACGGACGGATCGAGGACCAC
>DATCGU010000247.1:0-10217 GCA_036508735.1 Gemmatimonadaceae bacterium | reverse complement strand
CCGACTTCGGCGAGGAACCTGAGGTCATGCTCGCTGTAGCAGTTCTCCCTTGCGTAGTCCTGGAGAACGAGGACGCCAATTATCCTCGAAGGCGTGCGCAACGGAACACCCATCCAAGACAGTGAAGGGGAACCGACCAGCGCGAATTCGTTCTGTTCCCGGAGCTGTCTGGAGATAGTCGGCGTGAGGAGCAATGGTTCACCACGGCGGAGTACGTACGCGGTGCAGCTGTGCGGCATCGCCACCGGCAAGGGCGTAGAATCACGCTGATCAACAAAAAACGGGAAGCTGAACAGTCCGGTCCTCTCGTCATGCAGGGCCACGAAGCAATTCTCCGCCTCGAACACGCGCTGCAGCGAACAGTGCATCAGGCGCAATAATTCGTCGAGATCGGCACTCGTCGCAACGCTTCGCGCGATCTCGTGCATCACCTGGCGCTCGAGTTCCGCCCGCTTGCGCTCGGTGATGTCCTGCAGCGTCCCGACCATCGATACGGGCCGGTTCGCCTCGTCGAACTCGATGACGCCCAATCCATGCACCCACCGGACGCCCTGATCCGAAGGCCGGATGATCCGGAACTCGCGATCTAACGGTCCCGCCCTTCCCGCTACGGCGTCCGCGAACCAGTCGAGCATCTCCTGCCGCTCTTCCGTGTGAACGAGCTCAAACCACCCGACGGTGTCCCTCCGGTCATCGTCGCTGAGGCCCAGGATGTCGTCGAGAACCTTCGAGTTCGTCCGCGCCCCGGTGGCCACATCAATGACGTAGGACCCAAGACGCGATATCTTCTGCGCTTCTCGGAGCCGCTGCTCACTGGAGCGCAGGGCTAGTTCCGACTGGTTGCGCCGGGAGAGGTAGATGTCCAGCACGCCAAGCAGGAGTACCATCGTCAGGGCGGTGAACCCTCCGACTACCACGTGCTCGGCGTCGAAGTACGGGATAGCCGGGTGGGCCACCACGTCCACCAAGGCTTCCAGGTTGCCCATGAACAGGACGAGAAAGCCGAAGAAGATCCGTCGAACGAGTACGGTCCGACGGCTGGTGGCCGGGGGTCGCGAGCGCGGGAAAGCCATTGTCAGTCTCTCGCGTGCCGGGGCAGGTGGATCTCGAACGTCGCGCCTTGTCCCGGCGCGCTCGACACCGTGATGAACCCGCCGTGCTGCTTGACGAGCGACCCGTCCAGCTTCCGCTGCACCCGGCGCAGTTCCTCGTTCTGCGTTTCCAGCTCGATCTGGTGGACGCGCAATTCGATCAGGAGCTTCTGCGCGTCTGCCGGTGAGCCGCCCGCATCCTCAGCCCGGGGCGCGGCGGCTCGCTTCGTCTTGCTGGTCACGGAAATCTTCTTGCCATGCACCGGGTATCCCGTGCGAATTGGACCTGCGCTGGCTGCGCATGCATGGACTATGGAGCGGAGGTTCCCAACCCGCAATGCGGCTGCCCGGCGGCTGCCCGGCGCTGCCCCAATTCCTGTGAGTGCTGCTGCCCCCATCGTCCGAGATGCATGCGAAGCAGCGTTCGTTGCCGCCTGATTCTACTGCAGGTACAGCAACCAGTACCCTACCGGCACCAGCGCTCCTGCCGCGGTGAGCCAACCGCCGCGCCGCGTGATGCCCAGTTTCCCCTTGAGCACGAACAGCCCGGTGACCGCCAGGAGAATCAGGGCAAGGGCGTACAGGTCCGCGATGTACGTCCAGGCGTTCTTGGGATGGTTCAGGTGGAGCTGGTTCATTTCATACAGCACGCGCCGCGGAACGGTGGACTCGATCATCACCTTGCCGGTCGGCAGGTCCACGTGGTAGACCCTTTCCTTGTAGAACAGCTGCAAGGTCTGCGGATCGGGCCGGAAGGTGCCCTTGGGCGCCGCGCTCAGGCCGAGCCGCTCGACGGCGGCCGCAATCATCTCCGGCGTCGTCGTCGCGGTGATCGGTGCGACGTCCACGAAGGTCTTGCTGATGCGGTAGTTCGGGTTCCAGTCGGCCACGTGGTTGACGGCGATGCCCGAAAGAGCGTACGCCAGCGTCATCGCCACGGCGAGGTAGCCCACGTCGCGGTGGAGCACGATGCTCCACCGCCGCCAGGGAATGCGCGCCGCAGTGGTCTGCCCCGGCATTACTTGACCCGCGCGCCTTCTCCCGTGATCTGCACGTCGGTCACTGGTCCCTTGATCTTTGCCGGGTCGAACGAGGCCAGCGTGCCTCGCTCCTTGGCCATCTCGCGCGCCTGCTCCACGGCCTGCTCGCGGGTGAGATTCGTGATGGTCACCACGCCCTCGGCCAGCGCCAGCTTGCCCTTCGCTTCCATCGGGAAGGTGATGACGCCGTCCTGCACCTTGAAACGGATTGCCTCGAATTCCTTGTCGCTCGCGATGCGGATCCAGCATCCGCGCTCTTCGCAAACTTCAACGATGGTGCCCTCCACCTGCACGCGCTTGCCTTCGAAGGCCTTGGGGTCCTTGAGGATGGACGAGATCGGTGTCTTGACCTTGAGCGTGAGCGGCTTGCCGAAGTCCTTGGTGGACTGGGCGGTGGAGGGCGATGCGGTCAGTGCGGCAATGGCCAGCGCGATGACGGATGAGCGAAGAATGTTCATATGCGCGTAGGTGGAATAGTTTTCATGCAGAGACGACTGGTCGATCGTCTCCTGAAGATACCACGGGCTCCTGCGTCCTGTTGGCTCGCGCCCATGCAACGATCGCGTCGTCGTCCTCTGATTCCCGTAGGCATCTGTCGGCGAACACTCTACACGCCACGGCCCTTTCTGGGGCCGTTGCTGCGACTCCTGCTGCGGCTGCGCCGCTGCATGGCGCGATGGCAGAATCGGGTGTAGCGTGTTCTTAGGCTGAGTATCGCCGCGCCAAGTGACACGCGGCGTGAACAGTCTGGGAGATGTCTGCATGGAGAAACGTACGTTCTGCCAGAGTTGCGGCATGCCGCTCAAGAAGGACGCGAAGGGTGGCGGCACGAACGCTCATGGCACGCGAAGCCTCATGTACTGCAGCTACTGCTACGTGGATGGCCACTTCGTGAATCCCGACATGACGCTCGATCAGATGAAGACGCTGGTGACCACGACGCTGCACAAGAAGGGCATGCCGACGTTCGTGGCCCGCCTCGTTGCCGGCAATCTTCGCCGGATGGAACGCTGGCGCACGGCAGGCTGAGGCCTTCGGGTTCCGCGGGTCCGCAGGGTAGATTTCCCCTGATGACCCGAGCATCCAGGTATCGGCGCGACGCCCGTGGATAGACAGGCCACGGGGCTCGTCTTCAACATCCAGAAGTTCTCGCTCCACGACGGGCCGGGAATTCGTACCACCGTATTCCTGAAGGGCTGCCCGTTGTCGTGCGCCTGGTGTCACAATCCGGAGAGCATCTCGGCCGGGCGCGAGTTCATCGTGGCCGAGAATCGTTGCATCCAGTGCGGTGCGTGCCGTGAGGCGTGTCCCTTTGGCGCCTCCATCGCCGGCTCCGGCGCGCTTCCCGCGCGCAATGACGAGTGCGACTACTGCGGCGCGTGCGTGGACGCCTGTCCGACCGGCGCGCGCCAGCTCGTGGGACAACGGATGACCGTGTCCGAAGTGGTGGCCGAAGTGCTCAAGGACCGCATCTTCTACGAGGATTCGGGCGGCGGGGTCACCCTCTCGGGTGGTGAGCCGCTGCTGCAGCACCGGTTTCTCAACGCGTTGCTGCCCGTGTTGCGGGAGCAGGGCATCCACGTGGCCCTCGACACGTCAGGCTTTGGTTCCACCGAGCACCTGCTCGAGGTTGCGCGGCTCGCCGACCTCGTGCTCTACGACCTCAAGGCCTTCGACGACCAGCGTCATCGCGATCTCACCGGCGTGTCGAACGAGAACATCCTGGAGAACCTCAGGGCGCTGGACGCCGTGCACCGGAACATCTGGATCCGCGTGCCCATCGTGCCCGGCTTCACCGATGATCCCGCGGAGCTGCGGCGGATCGCGGATTTCGTCGCGACCTTGCGGCACGTCACTCGGGTCAGCCTGCTTCCGTTCCATCGTGCGGCAGGGCTGAAGTACGAACGCCTCGGCCGGGTGAACGAGGTGAGCGCCGTGGAGGCGCCGTCGGCCGAGCAGATGGAACGCGCCGAGCGGTGTTTCAGCCGCCTTTCGTGTCCTGTGCAGTTCGGCGGCTGATGGGCGGCGTTGCTAGATTTCCCGTCATGACAGAACGCACCGACCAGCTCCGCCGCCTCAGCCTGGACACGCCGCCGAGCCTGTCGGCCGAGCGCGCGGTGCTGATGACCGATTTCTACGAACGGTATTCCGGACGGTACTCGGTGCCGGTGCTGCGGGCGCTGTCGTTCCTTCATCTGTGCGAGTACAAGACGCTCTACCACGGCGACGGTGAACTCATCGTCGGCGAGCGCGGGCCGGCGCCCAAGGTGGTGCCCACCTACCCGGAGCTGAACTGCCACAGCGTCGAGGACCTGCGCATCCTCGACTCGCGCCCCAAGACCTGGTACCACGCCGACGCCGAGTGCATCCGGCTGTACGAGGAACGTGTGATCCCGTATTGGACCGGGCGTTCCATGCGCGACCTGATCTTCGCCGTGTTGCCGCGGGAGTGGCACGACAGCTATGCCGCGGGCATGTACACGGAGTTCATGGAGCAGCGCGCGCCGGGGCACACGGTGCTCGACGACAAGATCTACTCCAGGGGCATGATCGACTTCAAGCGCGACATCGCCCGGTCGGTGGCCGCACTCGACTTTCTCGATGATCCGGAGGCGCTCGGCAAGCGCGAGGCCCTCCGCTCGTTCGACATCGCCTGTGATGCCGTGATGGTGTTCGCCCGGCGTCACGCGGCGCTGGCCCGCGAGCGCGCCGCGATGGAGACGGACCCGCGTCGCCGGGCCGAGCTCGAGATGATTGCCGGCGTGTGCGAGCACGTCCCGGCCAACGCGCCGCGCAATTTCCACGAGGCGTTGCAGTACTACTGGTTCTGCCACCTCGCGGTGATCACGGAACTGAACGGCTGGGATGCGTTCAATCCGGGCCACCTCGACCAGCACCTGCTGCCGTTCTACGACGCCGGTCTGGCCGACGGCACGCTGACCAGGGAGTCGGCGCGCGAACTGCTGGAGTGCTTCTTCATCAAGTTCAACAACCATCCGGCGCCGCCCAAGGTGGGTGTGACGGCCGCCGAGAGCGGCACGTACACCGACTTTGCGAACATCAACATCGGCGGATTGCTGCGCGACGGCTCCAACGGCGCCAACGACGTGTCGCACATCCTGCTCGACATCGTGGATGGGATGCACCTGCTGCAGCCGAGCACGAACATCCAGCTGTCGCGCAAGAGCCCCGACGTGTTCCTCAAGCACGCGCTGCGCGTGCTGCGCAAGGGCTACGGCTTTCCCAGCGTCTTCAACGCCGACGCGGTGGTGGAGGAGCAGCTGCGCCAGGGCAAGACGCTGGAGGACGCGCGCGCCGGCGGCTGCAGCGGCTGCGTCGAGGTGGGCGCGTTCGGCAAGGAAGCCTACATCCTCACCGGCTACTTCAACATGCCCAAGGTGTTCGAGCTCGCGCTGCACAACGGCGTCGATCCGAACACCGGTGCCCAGCTGGGCCCGCGCACGGGCGAACCGGGCACATTCAGGAGCTGGGACGACCTGTTCGCCGCGTATGTCGCGCAGTTCCGGCACTTCCTCGGCGTCAAGCTGCGCGGCAACCACGTCATCGAGCGAATGTACGCGACGCTGATGCCGGCGCCGTTCCTCAGCGTGCTGACGGACGATTGCGTGCAGCGGGGACGCGACTACAACGCCGGCGGCGCGCGCTACAACAACAGCTACATCCAGTTCGTCGGGCTCGGCAGCCTCACCGACAGCATGAGTGCCGTGCGAAAGACGTGCTTCGGCTCCGGGGGGGCCGGGGGGGCCGGGGGTGCCGGCATGCCGCTGACGGAACTGGTGGCCGCGCTCGACGCCGACTTTGCGGGGTGCGAGCCGCTCCGCCAGCGGCTCGTCAACCGGATGCCCAAGTACGGCAACGACGACGATGAGGCCGACGGGATCATGGTCCGCATCTTCGACACCTGCGTCGAGGAACTCGACGGGCGGCCCAACCTCAAGGGCGGCCAGTACCGGGTGGAAATGCTCCCCACCACGAGCCACGTCTATTTCGGCAGCGTCACCGGTGCGCTGCCCGACGGTCG
The DNA here is from genome assembly GCA_036508735.1 of Gemmatimonadaceae bacterium. GTDB lineage: Bacteria > Gemmatimonadota > Gemmatimonadetes > Gemmatimonadales > Gemmatimonadaceae > PNKL01. Next base: position 4,044 of record DATCGU010000247.1, on the reverse strand, counting down.
CAAGGCGCGAGCGCCGCTCAGCGAAGGCATCTCGCCGGTGCAGGGGGCCGATCGCAAGGGCCCGACGAGCGTGCTCAAGAGCGCGTCCAAGATGGACCAGCTGAAGGCGGGGGGCACGCTGCTGAACATGAAGTTCACGCCGTCACTGGTGGCCACCGAGGACGGCGTGGACAAGTGGGCGCATCTCGTACGGAGCTACTTCAGGATGGACGGGCATCACATCCAGTTCAACGTCGTCTCCGCGGCCGCGCTGCGCGAGGCGCAGGCGCACCCCGAGCAGCACCGTGATCTCATCGTGCGAGTCGCCGGGTACAGCGACTACTTCTGTGACTTGTCCACGGAGCTGCAGGACGAGATCATCGGGCGGACGGAGCACGAGGGGTTCTGACGGGCCCGACGGGGTCGTTCCCCCCGTAGTCATCAGCCGTTATCGGCAGTGATCTCCATAATCGGGAGTTCCGCAGTTCGCCGTTCAGCTGGCCCTGGCGTCGAACCCGGCGCCTCGCACCCCGGACAGTCGCTGCAAAATGCCGTACGCTTGCGCGCGCGCCCCTTGCGCCACACGAGGTAGCCCAGCGCGCACAGCACGATGAGCGCGACCACGGCGTCCTGCCAGCCGAGGCCGCTCATGCGCCGAACCCCAGCAACTTGCCGCCCTGGAAGACGGCGAACGACGCGGTCCACGCCAGGGCATTCATCATCACGAGCATGAAGAGGGGCCAGCGCCACGAGTTGGTCTCGCGCCGCACCACCGCCAGCGTCGACATGCACTGGCAGGCGAGCACGTAGAACACCATCAGGCTGATGCCGGTGAGCGGCGTGTAGGCGCGCACTCCGGTGCGCGCGTCCGTGGCCTCGCGCAGGCTCTGGCGCAGCGACTGCACGTTGTTGTCCACGTTGCCCAGGTTGAACACCGTGGCCATGGTCGACACCATGACTTCGCGCGCGGCCAGCGACGTGATGAGGCCGATGCCGATGCGCCAGTCGAACCCCAGCGGGGCAATGGCCGGCTCGATGAATCGCCCGGCCTGCCCGGCGAACGAGTGCTCCAGCCCCGCGCCGGCGATGCGCTTGTCCATAGTCTTTGCCTGCACGGAATCGCCGGCCGCCGCCGCCGCCGCGCGCTGCGTCTCGAGGGCAAGCACGGCCGCGCCACCCTTGGGATAGCTGGCGAGGAACCAGAGCACCACCGAGATGGCGAGGATCACCGTGCCCGCCTTGCGCAGGAAGAGCAGGCTCCGTTCGCGCACGGTGATGAGCACCGATCGCCACGACGGCATGCGGTAGGGTGGCAGCTCCATCACGTACAGCGGCCGGCCGCCCCGCAGCACCGTGCGCTTGAGTGCGAAGGCAATGACGACGGCCGCGGCGATGCCCAGGAAGTACATCGCAAACAGCGTGATGCCCGGAAGCGTGACGAAGCCCACCCAGCGGTTGGGCACGAAGGCGCCGATGAGCAGCACATACACCGGCAGCCGCGCGCTGCACGACATGAACGGCGCGATCATGATGGTGGTGAACCGGTCGCGCCGGTTGTCGATGCTGCGCGTGGCCATGATGCCGGGAATGGCGCAGGCGAACGAGGACATCAGCGGAATGAACGATCGGCCCGAGAGGCCCACGCGGCTCATCACGCGGTCCATGATGAACGCCGCGCGCGCCATGTAGCCGCTGTCCTCGAGCACGCAGAGGAAGAAGAACAGGATGGCGATTTGCGGCACGAAGGTGAGCGTGGTGCCGACGCCGCTGATGACGCCGTCCACCAATAGCGAACGCAGCGCGCCGGCCGGCATGGCGTGGCCCACGATGTTGCCGATGCGGGTGACCGCCAGGTCGATGAGGTTCATGACGGGCTGCGCCCAGGCAAAGACGGACTGGAAGACGGCACCCATCAGCACCACGAAGATCACCGGGCCATACACACGGTGGGTGAGCACGCGGTCGATGGCGTCGCGCCGCCGGTCGCTCCGTTCACCGGGGGCCACGATCGACTCGGCGAGCAGGGCGCCGATCTCTTCGTACCGCCCGGCCACGTCGTCGGCGCGCCACCCGGGGGACGCTTCGTCGAGCCGGTGGGCGACGGTGCGTGCATCGTCGAGCGCATCGGGGGGCACGTGCCTGGCGAGCATGTCGTCCTCGCCGTTGGCCAGCAGCATTGCCACGGCCAGGTCGTGTCGGGCGCGGTCGGGCAGGGTGGCGTGGCGCGGCAGGCGTTGTTCGAGCCGGTCGATCACCCGCTGCAGGTACGGCGGCCACTGGCGAAAGTGGCGTGTGGACGGTTCGACGTCGCGGTCCATGAGGGCGCGCAACTGCGCCACGCCTTCGCCCTTGGCCGCCGAGATGCCGAGTACCGGCACGCCGAGTGCGCGTTCGAATGCGCGCTCGTCCAGGCGCTGGCCGCGCGCGCGCGCCAGGTCCATCATGTTGAGCACGAGCAGCAGTGGCCGTCCCAGCTCGATGACCTGCAGGGCCAGGTAGAGGTGGCGGTCGAGGTTGGTGGCGTCGACGACGAAAATGATCAGGTCGGGCGGCGGCGTGTCGGGCTGCAGGCCCAGCAGCACGTCGCGCACGATCATCTCGTCGGGCGACGCCGGCTGCAGGCTGTAGCTTCCCGGCAGGTCGACCACCTCGGCGCGGCGTCCCGAGGGGAGGTCGCAGAATCCCGTCTTCTTCTCGACGGTCACCCCGGGGTAGTTGCCGACCTTCTGGCGCAGTCCGGTGAGGGCGTTGAACAGCGTCGACTTGCCGGCATTGGGATTGCCGAGTATCGCGATGCGCCGCGGGGCGCTCTCAGCGCGTGGCGACATGGATATGGCGCGCCTCGGTGCGGCGCAGGGAGAGGTGCACGCCGCGCACCGAGATCTCGAGCGGGTCGCCGAGCGGGGCGCGTCGGATGACGACAATCTCGGTGCCCGGCACGAGGCCCAGTTCCATGAGCCGGCGCGCGATGGGCGGTTCGCAATCGAGTGCGGCGATCACGCCGCGTTCGCCCGACTTGAGCGTGTCGAGCGCGCGCTCAGGGGCCGCGTCGCTCCGCAGTGATGCGCTCATGCTGCGCTCATGCGCGGACGGCGATCTGCGTGACGCCGCCCACCAGCGACTCGTGCAGGCAGGTGTCGGAGCAGACGCCGCAGGCGTCCGGGGCGCCGATGGCGTTCAGGTCGCCGGCGGCGTGCGCCGCGCACGCGTGCGGGCTGGCGCGATACGCATCGCGGAACTGCTGCGCCACCGGGTGCTGCGAGCGAAGAAAGGCGGTCAGCCGCAGCAGTTCCAGCGAGACTTCCGTGCTCACCAGGTGCTCGATCATGCAGGCGTCTTCGCTGGCCACCGATTCCGGCACGCCAAGGATGTCACTGAGGAAGATCGTGAGCACGCGCCGGCTCGATTCCGTGCGCGTGGCCAATGCGGCGCCGGCGCCCGTCAACTCGACGCAGCCGTAGCGCTCGTGGGTCACCAGGCCATGGCGCTCCAGCGTGCGGAGCATGGAGGTGACGCCGCTCTTGGAGACGCCGAGATGGTCGGCGATGTCGCCCACGCGGGCGTGGCCTTTTTCCGTCTTGAGGGCCGCCACTGCCTGGAGGTAGTGGGCCATCGAGTGCGAGACTTCTTTTTCGCCGAAGCGTTTCCAGTAGTCCACGAGCGGGTCCTCTGGTCTGATGTTCTTGCCGGGTCCCCGTCGGCCCCTCGCGAAGAGGGGTGTGGGGTAGCCTCAAGAGAGTTAAGGTAGCTTAACTAGAGGGGCTGGCCGGCGCAAACCCCCCGATGTTTGGCTTGGGATGGGCCGCGGAGTGAATCGGTGCGCTGGCGGTGTTTCTGGCGGACGAGCGGCGCGTATCGCGGTCAACGCAGATGCAGGCATTGAGCGCGTTGGTGCTGTTGTATCGCGAGGTACTGGGCAAACCCGTGGGCGACCTGCGGCGCGTGCTGCGGTCCACATCACCGACGCGGCTACCCGCCGTGCTGAGTCGTGGCGAGGTGCGCGCCGTGCTCGGTCAGTTGCATGGCACCGTGCGCTGCCGACGGCGCTCGAGCGCAAGGCGCCCG
>DATCGU010000246.1:0-3459 GCA_036508735.1 Gemmatimonadaceae bacterium | reverse complement strand
GGTGAGCACTTGGCTTGCGCCCGACCTGCTCGCCGAGCCCGCGGGCGCCGCGATTGCCGCATCGCCGTTTGGCACGGGGGCGTCCGCCGTGAATGCACGCCGGCTCGCCGGCGTCGACCTCGGACTTCGCTGGCGCATGCTCGGCCCGTTCCGCGGTGGACGCGTGGATGCCGTGACCGGCGTGCCGGGCCGGCCGAACGAGTTCTACTTCGGTTCCGTCAACGGCGGCGTCTGGAAGTCCATCGACGCTGGCCGCGTGTGGACGCCCGTGTTCGACTCGCAACCGGTGGCATCCATTGGCGCGGTCGCCGTGGCGCCGTCGGCACCCGATACGATTTACGTGGGGAGCGGCGAATCGACGCTGCGCGACTCCATGGGCTTCGGCAACGGCGTCTACAAGTCCTCGGATGCCGGCAAGAGCTGGACGCACCTTGGTCTCGACGAGACGCACCACATCGGCAAGATCGCTGTCGACCCGCAGAACGCCAACGTGCTGTTCGTCGCCGCCATCGGGCACCTGTACGCGCCCAATCCTGAGCGCGGCGTCTTTCGCTCCACGGACGGGGGCAAGAGCTGGAAGAAGGTGCTGTTCAAGAACGATAACGTTGGCGCGGTGGACGTCGCCATCGATCCCACCGACTCGCGCGTCGTCTATGCCAGCCTCTGGAATACGCGGCGGCCGCCGTGGTACACGTATCAGCCTTCGAACGGCCCCGGCGGCGGACTGTTCAAGTCCACCGACGGCGGCACCACGTGGCATCAGCTCACCAGCGGATTGCCGAAGGAAGGCATCGGCCGCAGTGGCATCGCGATAGCGCCGAGTGATCCCAAACGTGTGTATGCCGTCATCGACGACCTGCTGGCCGATCCGTCGGCTCCCGCGCTGGCGGCACCGGCCGCTCCGGCCCCCCCGGCCCCCCCGGCCCCCCCGGCCCCCCCGGCCGGGCCTGGTGGACGTGGCGGTCCGCCGGTGCCGCGTCAGGGCGGCCTCTTCCGCTCGGACGACGCCGGCGCCACGTGGACGCGTGTCTCCTCCGACCAGGCGCTGTGGGGCCGCGGCTGGTACTTCGAGAAAGTGGCCGTCGACCCGAAGAACGCCGACATCGTCTACGTGCCCAACGTGGCCGTGAGCCGGTCAAAAGACGGCGGCAAGACGTGGGTGGCCATGCGCGGTTCGCCCGGCGGCGACGACTACCACCAGGCGTGGGTGTCGCCCGATGACTCCAACACGATGATCGTCGCCAGCGACCAGGGCGCCATCATCACCCGCAACGCCACGGCCGATGATGCGAAGACGGTGACGTGGAGCTCGTGGCTCAACCAGCCCACGGCGCAGATCTACCACATGTCGGTGGACTACCGTGACCCGTACTGGGTGACGGGAGCGCAGCAGGACAGCGGCGCCGTGGCCGTGCGGTCGCGTGGCAAGTTCGGCGAAATCTCCATGCGCGACTGGGAACCCATCGGCGCCGGTGGCGAGAGCGGATACACCGCGGGCGATCCGCTGCATCCGGGCGTGATCTACGGCGGCATGGGCAGCCGGTTCGACCTCGAGGCAAACGCCGACGTGCCGGGCACCACCAGTCCCAAGGGTCCCGAGCCGCTGCGTGCCGACTGGTCGCAGCCGCTGGTCCTGTCGCGCGCCGACCCGCGCAACCTGTACTACGCCGCCCAGTTCCTGTTCAAGTCGAGCGATGGTGCCGCCACCTGGAAGCAGGTGAGCCCCGACCTCACGCGCCCCGACCCGGGCATTCCACCCACGCTCGATGCCGCATCGGCCGCCGACACCGGCGGCAACGGCACGCGCGGCGTCATCTATTCAGTGTCGCCGTCGCCGCTGCTCGTGCCCATGGTGTGGGTGGGCACGGACGACGGCCTGGTGCAGGTGACGCTGAACGACGGCAAGGCGTGGACAAACGTGACGCCCACTGCGCTCACCGCGTGGAGCCGCGTGACATGCGTCGAAGCGTCACACTTCGACTTCAACGCCGCGTACGCCAGCGTCGACCGCCACCAGCTGCAGGACTTCGAGCCCTACATCTATAGGACACGGGACGAGGGCAAGAGCTGGCAGAAGATCACCAGTGGACTGCCGGCTGGGGTGTACGTGCACGTGGTGAAGGAAGACCCGGCGCGGCAGGGCCTGCTGGTGGCCGGCACCGAGCGCGGCGCGTTCATCTCGTTTGACGACGGCGACAGCTGGCAGACGCTGCAGCTCAACCTGCCGGCGACGTCGGTGCGCGACTTCGAGTTCCACGACGGCGACCTGATTGTGGCGACGCACGGCCGCGGCTTCTGGGTGATCGACGATGTCAGCCCGCTGCGCCAGCTCACCGCCGCGGTGCTGGGCGCCGAGGTGTACCTGTTCAAGCCGTCGGACATCACGAATTACACGCAGGGAGGCGACAACGGCACGCCCCTGCAGAAGGACGAGCCGCAGGTGCCGAACCCTCCAAGCGGCGCGGTCATCGACTACTACCTCAAGTCGACGGTCGCGACGCCGGTGACGCTGGAGATCCTCGACGCGTCGGGGGCGGTGGTCGGTTCGTTCTCGAGCGCCGCCGGTGCGACGCCGGCCCCTTCGGGCGGGCGCGGCGCAGCCGGGGGCATCCCGAACACGTCGCCGTTGTGGCGGCCGGACGCCGAACCCTTCTCGGCGGCGGCGGGCATGCACCGGGTGGTGTGGAACACCAGCGGGCGCCGCGGTGGTTTCGGCGGAGGAGGGCGCGGAGCGCCGAGCGCGCCACTGACTGGCATCTTCACGGCGCGGCTCAAGGTGGGAGACCAGAGCTATTCGCAGTCGTTCAGCGTGAAGCCGGAGCCGCGCGGTCACTGACCGCCCACTCCGCGATGCTCGTCGAACGGGAAGACCTGAACCTGATGCTGGCCGAGGTCGGCCGCTTCGCGCGGGAGCGTGTTGCGGCTGCGACCGCGCGCCCCGAGGCGCCAATCGACGGTGCCGTATTCGAACAACTTTCGCAGGAAGCCGCGGAACTCGGTATCCTGTCGACGTCGACCGGCGAAGGCGGTTTTGGCATCTGGGAGCGCATCGACCAGGACGAGTCGATGGCGTTCAACCTCGGCGCGCTCAGGCGGCTTGGCCGGGCGAATGCCGGCGTCGCATTCGCGTGGCACCGGATTGCGCTGGCCCGTTCGGTGGCCGCCCAGTTGGCTCTCGGATTGGACGCGGCCACTCTGCTTGGCACGACGCTCGTGAGCACCGGGCACTATGGGCTGGCACGCACGAGCGCCGCGCGCTGGCTGAAGGGGAGCGCCCTCCACGACGATGAAGTCGCGCTGTTGGCCGATTGGCTCGACCGAAAGTCGCATGCGACGACGGTCGTGGCGCCCCGTGCGTGGCAGGCGCTGCTCTGGCCGGTCTGGCGCGACGGGCGGATTGCGTGGCAGCTCGCGCACCGCGATGAACTGGAGGCGCAGCCGTGCCGCGCACAGCACGGA
>DATCGU010000245.1:0-7681 GCA_036508735.1 Gemmatimonadaceae bacterium | reverse complement strand
GTGGGGAGGGCACGGACTTCGGATCGTCCTCCCTGTTCATCTCCATCACGCGACCGGATTGCAGACGAGGCACCGATCATGAAGATCATCCCAGCGTTCACTCTCGCGGCGACGCTTGCCGCGCCGCTCGCGGCGCAGGGCGGCAACGGCAGCACCGAGTTCCCACGGTCGATGGTCGCCGGCATCGCGCTGCACTATGGCTCGCCGCAGGGCGACTTTGCCAGCAACGTCAATGGGGCGTTCGGCGCCAACGGTTTCTTCGGTTTGCGCCTGGGCAACTTGCCCGTCGCCCTCCGCGCCGACCTGAGCTACAGCATCTACGGCTCCGAGAGTCGTCGCTTCCCGCTCGGCGGCGGCCCGCTTGGCCTCATCAGCACAGACGTCAATACCACGAACAACATCCTGAGCGGCGGCATCGGCCTGCAGGCAGGCCTGCCGGGCATCACGGTGCGCCCCTACGTCGGCGGCTCGGTGGGCTTCTCGAACTTCTTCACCATGTCCAGCGTCTCCGGGTCGCAGATGATGAGCGGCGAGTCCTTTGCGTCGACGACGAACTACAGCGACGGCACGTTCGCGAAAACGCTGTATGGCGGCTTCTACATTCCGATCGGTTCGAGTGGTGGTCAGCTGGACCTCGGCGCCCGCTACCACTGGAATGGCGAGGCGCGCTACCTCACCGATCGCGACATTTCGTTCGACAGCGGCAACAATCCTGTGCTCTCTCCGCGGCGCACGCGCGCTGACCTGCTCAACATCCAGGTCGGGTTTGCCTTCGGACGGCGCTGACCTGCCTCAGTCATCACCCTTGTAGCGCCGCTCGCGCTTCAGCGTCCCCGAGCGTTTCTTGCCTTGGAGGCGACGCTCCACCGACGCGCGCGTCGGCTGCGTGGCCTTGCGCTTCCTCGGGACCACCAGTGCGCGCCGGACGACCTCGGCCAGCCGCTGCTCCGCCAGATCGCGATTCTGGCGCTGGCTTCGGGTATCGCTGGCCACGACGCGAATCGCTCCCTCACCGTCGAGGCGCGACGAGAGCGCCTGCAGCACCCGCGCGCGCTGCACGTCGCTGAGCACGGCCGACTGACGGACGTTCCACGTGACCTCCACCCGCGTGGATGAGGTGTTCACGTGCTGGCCGCCGGGTCCGCCCGCGCGGCTGGCGCGCACCGCGAGTTCAGCACGCGGGATCGCCACCGAGGCATTGATCTTCAGGGAGTCGTCTTGCGCCACTGCGGGTCGAGATGAATTGAGGGAGGAGTCTAACCTAATGAATCCGTCCGGGCGTCGGGCACTTTGCCCCTCCTCGGCTCTTGCATTCTGCGGCATAATCTCCGATCCTGTATTCCTTGCATCCTGCAAGGGTGCCACTTCGGGGGGCCATGCGAGCGAACTTCTTTGGGAGTGCTGACGACAGGTTCCGGGCCGTCTTGGATCCCCGGCGGTTCCTGCGTTGGCTCTATCTCGCCCGGTTTTCCGTAGCCGCCTCCATCTATGTGGCGGCCGTCACGGCGTGGCAGACCGCCGACCCGGAAAAGACCCTCATCGCCTCGCTGAGCTTTGCGCTCACGATGATTGTCGTGGTCGCCTCGTCCATCTGGACGGAGCTGTGGCGCAAGCCGCCGACCATCGGCTACCTCTACGGCCAGTTCAGCTTCGACCTGCTCGTCGTCACCTCGGTGGTGCACGTCACCGGTGGCGCGGCGTCGGGATTTGCCGCGCTCTACATCCTGGTCAATGCGGCCGCCGCCCTCCTCCTGCCAACGCGCGGCGCGCTGCTGGTGGCCGGGCTGGGGAGCACGTTCTACGTCGCCGACGTGATCTTCGTCGAGAGAGCACGCGCCGAGGCGATGACACTCGGCGCAGGTCAGGAACTGGCGCTGTTGCTGCAATTGGTCGTCTTCGTCGGCGTCGCCTTTGGCACGAGTTCCATTGCGGCGCGACTGCGCGAGCGAGGGCAGGGCACTGAACGCCTCCAGGCCGAGCTGGCGAGCGTGCGACTGCGCGCCGCCGACATCCTGGCCAACATTCGCAGCGGCATCATTACCGTCGACGAGTTTGGGGTGCTGCAGTACGCCAATCCGATGGCCGGCGAGCTCCTGGACCTTCCGCTCGAACTGGCGATGGGGCGCGTGGTGATCGACGACCTGCGGCGGGTGGCGCCGGTGGTTGGCAACGCCCTGGATGGCGCGCTCAAGGACCACCTGCACCTGAGTCGTGCCGAGGGGTTGCTGACGCGCGATGGCCGCTCCTTTCCGGTGGGCGTCACCACCACGTCGGCCGCCGGCGATTCGCGCCACGTGCCGCGCACCGCCACGGCCATCTTCCAGGACATCAGTGACCAGAAGCGCCTGGAGCAACTGAACCTGCGTGCCCACCGTCTCGAGGCCGTGACCGAGCTCTCGGCGTCGCTGGCCCACGAGATCAAGAATCCGCTGGCCTCCATTCGCAGCGCGGTAGAACAGATCTCGCGGCGGCCGGCGGCCACCGATGATGAACAGACGCTCGGCAACCTCATCGTGCGTGAGTCCGACCGGCTCTCGCGCCTGCTCACCGAGTTCCTCGACTTCGCCCGCGTGCGCGTCACGAAGGTCGAACCGGTGGACATCGGACAGATCGCCAGGGTGGCCGCGTCGCTCGCGTCGGCGCATCCGGAGCGGGCCGCGGACGTGCGGGTGGACGTGCAGGTGCCGGATGCGCGGCTGGGCTTCGAGGGCGACGAGGACCTGCTGCACCGCGCGATCTTCAATCTCGTGCTGAACGCGGTCCAGGTTGCTCCCGCCGGAACCGCCGTGCGCGTCACGGCCCGCAGCCTCGAGCAGGCCCAGCTTCCCGCCGGCGTTCCGTTCGACAATGGTGCGCTGGAGATCGCGGTGTCCGACGAAGGTCCGGGCATCGACCCCGACGTGCGTGACCGGCTCTTCGAACCGTTCAGCACGACCAAGTCGGGCGGCACCGGCCTCGGCCTGGCGGTGACGTACCGTGCCATCGAGGCACACCGCGGCTACATCCTGGTCGACACCGACTCGCATGGGACCCGCTTCACGGTCCTGCTGCCGCGCACTCATCGCAGTTCCGGAGGCAACGCGTGACACTGTCCTCCAAGCCCACGGTGCTCGTCGTCGATGACGAGACCGGCATCCTCGAGACGCTCGAGATACTGCTGCGCAGCGAAGGATTTGCGCCGCAAGTCGCGCATGGCGGCCGCGCCGGCCTCGAGGCGCTCGAGCGCGGCAACCACGACATTGTGTTGACCGACGTGCGCATGCCGCACGTCACGGGCGTCGAGATCCTCGCGGCCGCGCGCCGCCACGACAAGGACGTGCCGGTCATCCTGATGACGGCGCAGGCCACGCTGCAGACGGCGGTACAGGCCGTCAACGAAGGCGCGTTCTATTACATCCAGAAGCCGTTCCGCAACGACGAGCTCGTGGCGATCCTGCGCCGCGCCGCCGAGCACCGCCACCTGCGTGTTGAGAACACCACCCTCAAGAAGGAGATCCGGCGCCGGGACCGCGCCACCGAGGGGGCGCCCATCGGCGCCAACAAGAAGTGGCTGGAGGTCATGCGAATGGCCGAAGCGGTGGCCGGCACCGAATCGACGGTGCTCATCACGGGCGAGTCGGGCACGGGCAAGGAAGTCGTGGCCCGCTACCTGCACGAACTCTCGCAGCGTGCCGACGGGCCGTTTCTCTCCATCAACTGCGGCGCCCTCCCCGAGGGGCTGCTCGAAAGCGAACTCTTCGGCCACGTGAAGGGGTCGTTCACCGGTGCCGTCAAGGACAAGTCGGGGCTCTTCACCGCCGCCGGCGGTGGCACCTTCTTCCTGGACGAGATCGGCGAGACGACGCAGGCCACGCAGGTAAAGCTCCTGCGCGTGCTGCAGCAGCGCGAGATCATTCCCGTCGGGGCCACCGAGTCGGAGTCGATCGACACGCGCATCATCGCCGCCACCAATCGCGACCTCGAAGAGGAGATCAAGCGCGGGAACTTCCGCCGCGACCTGTTCTACCGACTCAACGTCATCGCCATCCACCTGCCGCCGCTTCGCTCGCGCCGCGACGACATTCCGCTGCTCGCCGAGGCGTTCCTGCATGCGGCCAGCGAGCTTCGTGGGGAGCCGGAAAAGCGCCTGGGCGAGGACGCTCTGGAGCTGATGGCCGAGTACAACTGGCCGGGCAACGTGCGCGAACTGGAGAACGCGCTGGAGCGCGCCGTCATCCTGAATCCCGGTCCGGTGATCGGCGTGACGTCGCTTCCGGAGCGCCTGGCCGAACGGCGCGCCGAGCCGCTGGTGTCGGAGCGGCCGACGCAGAACCCGACGCTCGAGACCATCGAACGCGCGTACATCCTGTGGGTGCTGCAAAGCGAGCAGGGCAACAAGACGCGTGCCGCCGAGACGCTGGGCATCGATCCGTCCACGCTGCATCGCAAGCTCGCGCGCTACGGAGTGGAGACGTGACGCCGCCGGCGGCGCTCCCCCGAGCGCCGCTCTCTCCACGGCTGGTTGCCGCACTGGCGGCACTCGTCGTGCTCGTCGGCGCGATCAGCAGCATCACGCCCGATCCCATCGGCGTCTTCTGGGACGACGGTGTCTACCTGCTCACGGCCAAGGCACTGGCCAGCGGCGGTGGATACCGCTACCTCTACCTCCCAGGCGCGCCGCCGGCCATTCACTATCCGCCGGGCTTCCCCCTGCTGCTGGCGGCCCTCCTCAAGGTCACACCCGAGTTTCCCGCCAACGTGGCGGTGCTCAAGTTCGTGAACCCGATTTGCCTGGCACTCGGCGTGTACGGCACGGTGCGGCTCGGTGTGCGTACGATGGGGCTGGCCGACGTGCCGGCCGCCATTGCGGTTGGCATCTGCGCGCTTGCGGCGCCGGTACTGGTGCTCAGCAACGCACTGCTCTCGGAGTCGCTCTTCTTTGCCATGCTTGTCGGTGCGCTGCTGCTCGTGGACGCCGTCGTCGCTCGCGGCGGCACGCGGTCCGCGGTCGGCGCTGCGGCAGGCATCGCCGCGCTGTCGCTGGTGCGCACCGTGGGTGGCGCGTTGCTGCCCGCAGCCGTGATTGCTCTCTGGTGGCGCGGTCGCCGACGTGAAGCCGCGGTGGTGTTCGTCGGCACGCTCGTGCTGCTCGCGCCGTACCAGTGGTGGGTCTGGTCGGCGGCCCGCGGCTTTCCGGACGAATTGCGGGGAAGTTACGGACCCTACCTCGAGTGGGTGGTCGCCGGCTACCGGCGCGACCCGGCGCTTGCCTGGCAGGTGGTGACGCGGAATGCCGGCGAGCTGTGGCGCGCGTTCGGCATCGTCTTCGCGGTGCGCCTTCCGCACGCCGTGAAGCTGCTCGCCGCCACCACACTCTGCGCGACCTGTGTGGCGGGCCTCGCCGTGCTTGCCCGTCGCGCCAGTGCCTTCGTGCTGTTTCTGTTGGCCTACGGGGCGGTGGTGCTGCTGTGGCCGTACAATCCGGAGCGTTTCGTGTGGGCGCTGTGGCCGCTCCTGGGGCTGGTGCTCCTGGCCGCGGCGCGCGGAGCGGGCGAGTGGGGAGCGCGCCGCTGGCGCCAGGCGCCGCGCGCCGCCGCGGCCGTGGTCGCACTCCTGCTCACCGGGCATGCCGCGTACACCGTACGCGGAGTGGCCGCCGGGTGGGCCGGCGCGTCCCAGCGGGGCATGACCGACCGCGTCTGGCCGCTGGTGCAGTGGACGGTAGTCCACGCTGGCACGAACGACGTGGTGGCGAGCGACGCGCACGTGATCATCGCCCTGTACACCGGGCGCACGACGATTCCGGTGTCGATGCTCACTCCCGCCGAGTACGTTCGCCCGAAGCCGGTGGCGCAGCTCGCCCATGAGCTGGACTCGCTGGCGAAGCGCTACCGGCCGTCGCTGCTCGTGCTGTCGCGCAATACCCCGGAACTCGATGCGGTTCCGCAGTGGGCGCTGCTGGCCGGTGCGCCGATGGTCAACGCGCTGCCCGAGGTTCCCGGCGGCGGATCGGCGTTTGCCCTGCGCTGGCGCGATGACTGATCCGCCAGTGAACGCGCCGGCGAAAGAACTCGCGAACGCGCCAGCAAACGCGCGAGCGGCCATGGAACGAGCCACGCTGGTGGCCACGTTGGCCGTCGCCGTGCTGCTTGGATTGTTCGCGACGAACGACATGCCCGTTGGCATCTTCAAGGACGACGGGCACTACCTGATCCTCTCGCGCGCCCTGGCGCTCGGTGACGGCTACCGATATACCAACCTGCCGGGTGCGCCCGCGGCGGCGCATTTCCCTCCGGGCTTTCCGTTGCTCCTCGCGCCGCTCTGGTGGGTGGTGCCACGCTTTCCCTCCAACGTGGTGTTCTTCAAGCTGGTGAATGTTGCGCTGCTTCCGATGGCGGCGCTTGCCGTGCGCAGCTTCGCCCGCCGCGTGGGCGGACTGTCCGTGCTCGCGTCATCGATCCTGGCGCTGGCCAGCATCGCCACGGTGCCTCTCATCCTGTTCAACGGGCTCGTATTCTTGGAGACGGCATTCGTCGCCGTTCTGTACGCCGCGCTGATGATGGCCGAACGGCTGGTGTCTCGACCAGCGAGCACGCGCACCCGGGCCGTTCTGTCCGGACTCGCCCTTGGTTCACTCGCACTGCTGCGCACGCTGGGACTCGCGGCGTTGCCCGCCCTGCTGGTCGCGCTGGCCGTGCGGAAGCGTGGCCGCGATGCCGCGTGGGTGCTGGGCGGAGCGTTCGTGCTGCTGGCGCCCTGGCAGCTGTGGGTAGTCCTTCACGGGCACGATGTGCCGGCAAGCATCGCCGGCGGCTACGGGTCGTACACCGGCTGGCTCGTTGATTCGTATCGTGCGGGGGGTGCGCCTTTTGCCGCGGCTGTGTTGCGGGAAAACGTGCTGGGACTGCAGACGCCGCTGAAGCTGTTTGGGCTCGGTGATGCATCGCGCTGGGCGCGGGCTGCGGCTGGTGTGTCGATGATTGTCCTTCTCGGCGCCGGGCTGCGCGTGCTGTGGCGCCGGGCTCCGGTGTCGGTGCTGATGCTCCTGCCGTATGGGCTTGCCCTGCTCGTCTGGCCGTATCCCCCCGATCGCTTTCTCTGGCCGCTCTGGCCGTTGCTTCTCCTCGCCGGCGTGCTCGGTGTGCGGGCCATCGAGCGGGGAGAGGACACACACTCTGGGAGGTGTGCCGGCAAAACCGTTTTGAGATTTCTCTCGGAACCGGTGCGCGAACTCTAAGGGGAAAAGGCGCATAAGGCGACCGGGTGGATGCGCGGGCAGGAGCGGGGCTAACCTCGGCCGTGTCCGCGGTACCGCCGAAGTCATCGTACCGCCCGCCCTATGCCCATTGGAAGTGACAGCAGACACAGCAGTACCTCTCCATCCGGTACTGTAAACGCGATCCCTGCGGAGAGGATGGGTGGGCTGCCAAGTGAAAGGCAGCATGTGCAAGCGACGCCTGAGGCCGCGTGCAGCGCAGGCATACTCGGGGCAAATGTTTAACCGTACCTGGTATCACTGCATCCGGCAGTCCACCGGGATGAGCCGGCACACGATGATCGTGTCACTCATGCATCAGACCGGCTTGCGCCGTTGGCGGGGGACGTCAGTGGCGGGCGGATGGCGAACCCGCAGGGTGTTGGATAACGGATATTACCGCGCGGCTTGCAGCATTGGCGGGACCGGGCGTAGAATCTCCCGCAA
>DATCGU010000244.1:0-12923 GCA_036508735.1 Gemmatimonadaceae bacterium | reverse complement strand
GACCGTGCCTGGTCTGGCCGGTTTCGCCGGTTTCGCTGGTTTCGCTGGTTTCGCCGGTTTCGCCGGTTTCGCCGGTTTCGCTGGTCGCGCCGGTTTGGCAGGTTTGGCCGGCTTGGCCGGCTTGGCCGGTTTGGCCGGTTTCGTCGATCTTCCTGGTTTGGTCGGCTTGGTCGTCGCCGGCTTCCTCGCCGCGCCCTTGCCGGGCTTGGTCGTCGCCTTCACGGCCGGCTTTCGTGGGCCCGGACCCACCGGGGCAGATTTCCTCGCTGCCGCTTTCTCCGGGACCTTATGCTTCGCCGCCATTGTCGTGCCTCTGTGTTCGATCGACGTGCATCTATCAACTATCGACTCTCAACTATCGACTATGCGCTATTCAAATTCGTCGTCCCTCCCACGCAACCGCTTTCCGCACCGCGGGCAGTGCAGCAGATCGCCGCTTTCGTGCAATGCATACGCGTACGTGCGGCCGCAGCCGCAGGCGTCCTCGAGCGTCTCCGATCCGCAGGCGATGCAGTAGACATCGTCCGCTTCGTAGGCGCGGAAGCGCCCACATACGATGCAACGCTTCGCGGTCAGCGGCGCTGGCGTAGCCATTCGAGCGGATCCACCGCGCGCCCCTTGGGGCGCATTTCGAAATGTAAGTGGGCGTCGAGGTCTGGGTCGGTTCTGCCGACCGTTCCCAGCACTTGCCCCTTCTGGACGGCCTGCCCTTTTCGCACGTCGAGGCGGGCCAGCGAGCCGTAGACGGAGAAGTCGCCGTCGCCGTGGCTCACGATCACCGTGGGCCCGTACGTGCCGAACGACTCGGCGAGCACGACGCTTCCCGCGGAGACGGCCCTCACGGAAGTGCCCGCCGGCGCGCCGATACCGATGCCATTCCAGCGGGTCGTCGCGTTGTTGCTGTTGATGACGCGACCAAAGCGATACAGGATGGTGCCTTCCACCGGCCAGTCGAGCCGGCCAAGGTCGCTCGTCCTGATGGAACTGGCCGCCGCCGAGGTGTTTGGGCGCGCGGCGACGGCGCGACGGCGCTCGGCCTCGAACGTGACCAGCAGGTCGGCCAGCCGCTTCTCATCCCGCTGGATCTGTTGCAGGCGCTGTCCCGTCTGCCGGGCGGTCTGCTGGGCGCGCGCCAGCGACCGGCCGCGTGCGTCATCGAGCTCGCGCAGCCGGCGCTCCTCCTCGGACTTCTGCTCGCGGCTCATCTCCATCTCGCCGCGAAGGCGCACAAGCTGGGTGCGCGTACCCACGATCTGGTCGTTCAGCAACTCCACGCGACGCACGAGCGCGCGGTCGCGCTGCGCCACGAGATGCAGGTACTTGTAGCGGGCCACCAGGGCACCAAACGACTGCGCCGACAGCAGCGCCTCGAGCGAGTAGAGCGGGCCGCGCTTGTAGATCTCGCGCACGCGGCGCTGCAGCATGGCACGCTTGATGACCAGTTCGTCCTGGGCGACCACCAGGCTGACCGTGGCGTCGTCCACCTCACCGCCGAGCGCACCGATCTGGCCGTCCAGCGAACGCACGACCCGCGCCGTGGCGTCGGCCCGCCGCTCGATGTTGGTGCGTTCCTCGCCGAGGTCGTGCACGGTGCCCTGCAGTTGCTGCATGCGCTGCTCCAGGCGCTGGCGTTCGGCGCGCACCCGGTCGAGCTCGTCACGCTGGGCTTTCGTGCGCTCCGCGGCGGACTGCGGGGCCGGCGCAGGCGGCGGAGGCGCCTGCGCCGCGATGGCAGTTGGCAGTTGGCAGACGGCGGTGAGCGACAGCGCAAGGGCGAGCGCAGCATCGCGAAGCGCTACCGCCAACTGCCAACGGCCCACCGCCAACGGAGAATCGCCCACCGCCATCCGAGTCATACGCGCTTCAGGTGCCTTCCGACGCTGAGCGCCGAGCCGACCAGCCCGATGCTCGCACCGGCAAGTACGCCCACCGCGCCCATCCATTGGTCGAAGAACGCGGCCTGCACGACGAAGCGGTTGATGACGATCAGCGCCGTCCAGGCGAGCAGCAGCGCGAAGAGTCCGCCAAGCGTCCCCTTGAGGAAGCCCTCGATGAGGAACGGGGCGCGAATGAAGCCGTCAGTCGCCCCCACCAGTCGCATGATGGCGATCTCGCGCTCGCGGGCCAGCACCGCCATGCGGATGGTCGAGCCGATGATAATCACGGCCACGATGGCAAAGGTGAGTCCGAGGCTGGCCCCGGCGAGCGTGGCGACGTTGCGCAGGCGGTACAGCTTTTCCACCCACTCCTCGCCAAAGCGAATGTCGTCCACGAAGTCGTAGACCTCGATGCGCTTGGCGATGGCTTTGACCGTGGCGGGATCCCGGAACCCGGGCTTCAGGCGCAGCTCGATGGACGCCGGGAGGATCCCCTCCTCGAAGACGTCGCTGAACTCGCCCAGTTCCCGGCGCGCCCGGTCGAGCGCCTGCGCCTGCGTGACGAGCCGTACCGAGGCTGCCTCGGGGAAGGCGGCGATGTCCCCCATCGCGGCTCCGGTGGCTTCCGCCCCTGTCCCGTCGGCGATGAAGGCGCGGATCTCCACGCGGTCTTCCACCTCGCGGAGCGCGTTCCGGATGTTCAGGGCCACCAGTCCGAACAGCCCGAAGGCGAACAGCGAGAATGCGATGGTGGTGACCGACAGCGCACTCAGCATCGGCGCCCGGCGGAAGGCGAGCAGGGCCTCGCGAAGGGCGAGTCTCATAGTTCGTCCTCCACCGCCGGCAAGGCGCCCGACGGGCGCATCCCGCCGTCGGCGGCCGTGTCGAACACGATCTGTCCGCGCGTGATCTCGATGGTGCGGCACTCGGACCGCCGCACGAGGTCGAGATCGTGCGTGGCCATCAGCACGGCGGTGCCGTTGGCGTTGATGTCACGGAACAGCTGGAAAATGCCGCGCGTGGCGCGCTCATCGAGGTTACCGGTGGGCTCATCGGCCACCAGGGCCACCGGATCGTTGGCCAGCGCACGGGCGATGGCGACGCGCTGCTGCTCGCCGCCGGAGAGCTCGCGCGGCAACGCCGTGGCCTTGGCGGCGAGCCCAACCTGCGAGAGCAGGCGCGACACGCGCCCGGGAATCTGCACGGATGGCGTGCCGGTGACCTCGAGCGCAAAGGCGACGTTGGCCTCCACCGACCGGTCCTCGAGCAACCGGAAGTCCTGGAAGATGATACCGAGCCGCCGGCGCAGCTTGGGCACGTCGGTCGGCCGGTACGTGGCCGAACTGGTGCCCCACACCTTCACTTCGCCCTTGGTTGGCAGTTCCTCGAAGAAGCAGAGCTTGAGGATCGTGCTCTTCCCGGCGCCGCTGGGACCGGTGATGAACACGAACTCTCCCTTGTTGACCTGGAACGACACGTCGTGCAGGGCAACGCCGGACCGGGCGAACGTCTTGTGAACGTGCGAGAAGCGGATCATCAGTGATTAACGAAGGGCCTGATCGAGGTCGGCAATGATGTCATCGACGTCCTCGAGTCCCACACTCAACCGGATGAAGCCATCGGGGATGCCGATGCGCGCGCGTTCGTCGGCCGTCATGCGGGCGTGCGACGAGAAGCGCGGCTCGCTGACGAGCGTGTCGACGCCGCCGAGGCTGGCCGCATACCGCGCCAGCTTGAGCCGCTTGGCAAAACGGTCGGCTGCCTTGGAGCCCCCGCTCAGCTCGAACGCCAGCATGCCGCCATAGCCGTCCAGCTGGTCCACCGCGATGTCGTGATCGGGATGGCTCGCGAGGCCGGGGTAATGGCAGCGGCGAACGTCCTTGCGCGCCTCGAGCCACTCGGCGATCTGCATGGCGCTCTCGTTCTGCCGCTTCACGCGCACGTCGAGCGTCTTGAGGCCGCGCTCCAGCAGCCAGCAGGCGAAGGGGTCGGGCGTCTGCCCCCAGACGATCTCCTTCTGCCGCACTTCCTCGATGTACGGCGCCGTGCCGCAGACGATGCCCCCGAGGATGTCGTGGTGGCCGTTGAGGAACTTCGTCGCCGAGTGGATGACGACATCCGCGCCGTGCTCGAGCGGCCGGAAGTTCACCGGGCTGGCAAAGGTCGAGTCGACGACGAGGGCGACGCCGAGGTCCTTGGTGAGCAGCGAGACGCCGCGCATGTCGAGCACGCGGCACGTCGGGTTGACCGGCGACTCGATGAAGATGGCACGCGTCTCCTTGCGCAGGCGGCGGCGCCAGGCGCGCGGCTCGAACGGATCGACCAGCGTGACGGCGATCCCCATCTGGGTGAACTCCTCGGTGAGCAACCGGTGCGTGCCGCCATAGATGAACTGGCTGGCCAGCAGGTGGTCCCCCGGGCGGAGCAGGGCGAGCAGGCCACACGCCGTGGCGCCCATTCCGCTCGACAGCATCAGCGCAGCTTCGGCACCCTCGAGCAGGGCGATGCGCTTCTGGATGCGATCGGCGTTCGGCGTGTTGCCGTAGCGCGTATACATCAGGTTGTCGTCGCCGCCTGGCTCCTGCACGTAGTTCACCGACTGCACGAGTGGCGACACCACCGGGTCGCCGGCGGCGTGCGAGCCCTCTCCACCGTGAATGGCGAGCGTGGCGAGGGCGTGGGGGCGTGAGGTCTTGCGGGTAATGGCCATGGGTCAGACCGGCTTGGGATTCAGCAGCGGACGTTCGGCGTCCACGCGTACGAGTCGAACGATTTCCGTGGTTGCGAGGCCGGCGACGTCACGCACCACCACGCCGCCGCGGGGCAACGCGTCGTCGATGGCCACCGGCGCCAGGTCGTGCCGGCGCGGGCCGTAGATCCAGACGAGGTCGCCGGCGGCGACGCCGCGCATCTGCGCGTCGTCCGACCGCAGCCAGAGGGCCGGTCCGCGGTCCGCTTCGCCACGCCGCGAACCGACGAAGCCCACCACCTGCAGGGGCGGATTGAATTGGCTCTTCATTGCACGGTGTCAGCCGCGACGAGCGCCAGATACCCCCCGCTGCCGCGACGCACCAGCCGGCGACGTGACAGGGCATCCAGCACCTCGGCCACGAAGTCTTCGCCAAACCCGAACTCGTCGGCCAGCTCCGCCGGCGCGGCGCAGCCGTGCAGGCGCACCATCTCCCACGCGCGACGCTCCGCCGTGCTCACCGCGCCGATCAGGTGCGGGATGCCGTCCTCACAGACGGCCACGAGCGCGAGCCCGTGGTTGGAGAGCACCGACTCCACGAGTTCGAGGTGGTCATCTGCGATGCCGCGGAACACCACATAGCCGCCGCGCGTCGGATCCTCGGTCTCGAGGAGGACAAGGAGCTTGGCCACCACCTCGTCGGCACACGAGTAGTCCATCATGCCGATGCGCGAAAAGTCGAGCGACGTGATGCCCCCCTCGCGAATTGCCGCCAGCTCACGCTCGATCTGGTGGCGCACCGCCATCCCCGTGGGACGGGTGAGCAGGTTGCCGTAGGTCTGGTTCACGGCGCTGCGAAGCACCGCGCACACATCGATGGTGTGTCGTACCATGGTCACCGGTCGACCTTTTCCGGAATGATGATCAGCAGTTGCGTCCCGGGCATCGGGGCCAGCCGGTCCCTCCGGGCGACGTCGTCATCCCACTCGGGCACTTCGGCCACACGCGCGGTCCCGCTGCGCACCATGAGCTTGCCTTGCCACTTGCGCAGGTAGCCGCGAATGCCCTTGAAGCCCTGGCCGCGCCCCGGGTCCGGAAAACGGCTCGTGCCCTGGATGACCGCCGTTTCGAGCGCCTGGCCGTCGTCCCACCGATCGGTGAGGGGGCGGCGGTTGCCGCTCTCCAGCGACTGGCGAATGCCGACGCCCGCGTCGCACACGGCGATCTGCACGACGTGGCGGCCCATCCGCTTGCGGTAGTTGTAATTCTGCACGGCCACCCAGCCGCCGCGACCGGCGTGCTCCACGATGTTCTGGCACGCCTCCGACAGCGACATGGCGAACCCCATCACGGCGCGCGACTCGAGGTGCAGGTTCTGCGTGATGATCGCCGCCGCCTTCGTCTGGATACGCTCGACCACCGTGTGCACGTCGTCACTGCGCGAGACCGGGGTGACCTCGAGCAGGGTGCCCGACTCTCCGGCGGAACGGGCAGCGGGCACGCTGCCGTGGAGCTCGAACAGTTCCTCGGCATACCGGAAGAAGTTGGCGCGCGACCAGTACGAGGCCGTGTCCTCCTTCTCCGGCGCGCGGAACACCGGCTTCACGGCCAGCGTCTGCGCCAGGGCCAGCAGTGCGGTCAGGCCGTACGGCGAGGACCACGTGGTGTAGCGCGCGTCGAACAGGACCTTTTCGTCAGGCGGCAGCGGCGCCAGCTGATCGAGCACCTGCTCGAAGCTCTGGTCGTCAAGCGACTGCGGGACGGTGATGACGGCGGTCACGAAGGACTCAGTTCTCCACGGAGGAAGTGCGCGAGCCCGGTGGCTCCGCGGTGCTCGACGTTCCGCGCGGCGGCATCGAGTGCCACACGCAACGCATCCGTGATTATATCACCCGCGAGCAGCCGTGAGTAATAGGTTGCGCCGAACACGTCCCCGCATCCGGTGGGGTCCCCCTTGACGTGAGCGTGCCCGGCATCCGGCGCCAGCAGCGCCGTGCGCAGCGCGCCTCTTGACACCGACAGCGAGGATGCTCCGGAAACCCGGTCGCCAAGCCGCTCGAACGAGGGCTGCGCGAAGTAAACGGCTCCCCGCGCGCCGAGCGTGACCACCAGCGACTGCACGCCGTTGGCCAACGCCGTGGCGGCCAGCGCGAAGCCGTCGGGCGCCATCATCGAGAGCTCCTCCTCGTTCACCTGCAGCAGGTCGAAGCAGCGACACCACTCTTCCACGCGGGGGAGCGGGTGCGGGGTGCGGAGTCCGGAGGGTTGGACCGCCAGAACGAGCGAATGCAGGTCGCAGTAGATGGGGCCGCGAAAATGCTGGCGCAGGAGCGTCGCCGTCTCGAGGTCGAGTTCAAACCCGGAGATGAGGTTCACGTACAGCGCGTCGAGGCCGGCCAGCAGGGGCTGCAGCCCCACCCACGCCCAGCCGGGCACCCCGCCCGTGAGCACCTCGCTGCGCCGCGCGTCGTCGAGGTAGCGCAGTTCCACCCGGTTGTTGGGGTAGGGCACCGATACCGCCGCGGCGTCGGGTGCCATGTGGCGCAATGTCGCCAGGAACTCCCGCGCCTCGCGCGCCAGGTCGTCGCCGACCTTGACGATCGGCACGATCTCCCAGTCGTCGGGAAGCGCGGCGTCGAAGCCGGCCAGCGCGTACGTGATGCCGCCCCACTCCCGCACGGGGGCGGTGCGCACGTCGCGCCCGAAGATGACGTCCCAGACGAAGGTGCCGAGGACACCGACCCGACGTTTCCTCACGCCACCGGATGCTCGGCGAGGAACGCCGCCACCGCGCCCACCATGCCGGCGCTGCCCTGCAGCTTGCCTGGCACGATGCGACAGACATCGACCGCCGGCTTGAAGGCGCGGCGCCGCACCTCGGCGCGCAGCGGCACGAACAGCGAGTCCCCGGCCTGGGCCACGCCGCCGGCGAGCACCACGACGTCGGGATTGAAGATGTTCAGGATGTTGGCGACGCCGGCGCCGAGCAGGCGTGCCGTTTCCCGCACCACCTCGCCGGCCACGGCATCGCCATCTTCCGACGCGCGGTAAACGGTGGCGGCCGTGAGCGCAGCCAGGTTGCCGCCGCACATTTCCGTGAGCACCGACTGCTCGCCGCCGGCGAGGGCTTCCCGGGCGCGCTCGGCGATGGCCGGCCCCGAGGCGTAGGCCTCCAGGCAGCCATAGTTGCCACAGTTGCAGCGCCGTCCGGTGCTGTTGATCGTCATGTGGCCTATCTCTCCCGCTACGTCGCTTGCGCCGTGGTACAGCTTGCCGTCGATGATCAGTCCGCCGCCGATGCCGGTGCCGAGCGTGAAGCCCACCACGTTGCGCGCGCCCTTGGCGGCTCCCAGCCACCACTCGCCCAGCGTGGCACAGTTGGCGTCGTTGTCGAGCGTCGCCGCCAGGCCGACCTTCTCGCCGACGCGGTCGCGCAACGGAAAGTTGGTCCACCCCAGGTTCGGGGTGATGATCACCAGCCCGCGCTCGCGATCGATGGGGCCGGGCGACCCGATGCCCACGCCGGCGAACTGTGCCCGCGTGGCCCCCGTCTCGCGACAGGTCGTGGCGATGGTGGTCTCCACCATCTCGCAGATGCGGTCGACCACGGCGTCGGCGCCCAGCGCCGCGTGGGTCGGCAGCGAGTGTACGGCCAGCTCGCAGCTGCCATCGGCGGGCATGGCGCCAACGACGATGTTCGTGCCGCCGAGATCGACGCCGACGATGAATGTGGAGGAGGCTGGCATCAGGATGTGGTGATGGGTACAAGCAAATTGCGCAGGCGCGTCATCACCCGCGAGGGTTCGAGGGAGCGCATGCACAGAAAATGCCCCAGCGGGCACGTCATCGGACCGTGCGGGTGGCAGGGGCGGCAGGCGAGTTGTTCGAGGCCGATCGACTCGGATCGCGGTGCGAGCGGCCCGAATCCGAAGCCCGGGACGGTCGGGCCGAAGAGCGTCAGGGTCGGCGTGCCAACCCCCGACGCAAGGTGGGTGGGCGCCGAGTCGTTGGCCACCAGGGCGGCGCAGCGACCGATGAGTTCGGCGCTCGCCAGCAACGACAGGCGCCCGGTGGCGTCCAGCACGCGCCCCGGAGGGCCCGGGGGGCCAGGGGGGCCCGGGGCAGCGGCGATGATGGCTTGGGCAAGTGCCGTGTCGTCGGCACTGCCGATCACCACGAAGCGTACCTCTGCAAGCCCCGCCGCCAAGGCGGCGAAGTGCGGCCAGCGCTTGGTGCCCCAGATGCTGCCCGGGGCCAGGCCGACGAGCGGGCCCCCGCAGGCGAAATCGCCGAGCAGGGCATCCACGGCCGTCCGCTCATCGGCGCCAGGGTACAGGCGAGGGCGCAGGACGTCGGCCGCCGGCGCCGGCGCCGGCGCGTCGTCGCCGGCGGCGAGGCGCCACAGCCGCTCCGCGTGGTGGGCGTCGCGGCGATAGTGAATGCGCTCCGTGTAGAGTATCCGTCCGGCGGACGTGTCGAAGCCCACACGGCGCGCGATGCCGGCGGCGCGCGCCAGCACGGCGCTGCGCAGCGAGCCCTGGGCGAGGTACGCCGCCTCGTAGCGTTCGCCGCGCAGGCGGCGCGCCAGGCGGCGCAACCCGCCGATGCCGGCGTCCGTCCCGCGCTTGTCGTAGACGATCAGCGAACGCACCGCCGGATGGCCGCGCAGGATCGTGGCGCCAACGGGAGTGACCACCACGTCCACCGGACCGCGCGAGGCCAACTCGGCGATGAGCGGCGTCGTGAGGACCGTGTCGCCGAGGAAGGACGTCTGAATGACGAGGGCAGGCATGACCGAAGCTAGGTGCTAGGGGCTAGGGGCTAGACGGAGAAAGGGGCGTCCTCCGGAACATACCGTGGCCGCCCCTCTAGCACCTAGCACCTAGCACCTAGCACCTAGCACCTAGTCCACCTGCAGCACCGCCAGGAACGCTTCCTGCGGAATTTCCACCGAGCCCACGTTCTTCATGCGCTTCTTCCCTTCCTTCTGCTTCTCGAGGAGCTTGCGCTTGCGGCTGATGTCGCCGCCGTAGCACTTGGCGAGCACGTCCTTGCGGAGCGGCTTCACCGTGGTGCGGGCGATGATCTTCTGACCGATGGCCGCCTGGATGATGACCTCGAACAGCTGGCGGGGAATGAGCTCCTTCAGCTTGTCGGCGATCTTGCGTCCCCAGTCGTACGCCTTGGCCTCGTGAATGATCACCGAGAAGGCATCTACCGAGTCGCCATTGATGAGCATGTCGAGCCTTACGAGGTCGCTGGGGCGATACTCGAGGATCTCGTAATCGAGCGACGCATAGCCGCGCGAGATCGACTTGAGCTTGTCGAAGAAATCGAGGATGATCTCGGCCAGCGGGAACTCCCAGTCGATCTCCACGCGCGTCGTGTCGACGTAGCGCATGCCCCTGTACACGCCGCGCCGGTCGGTGCCCAGCGCCATGATGGGGCCTATGTACTCGGCCGGCGCCATGATGCGGGCCCGCACGTACGGCTCCTCCACCCGGACGATCACCACCGATGGGGGCATGAGCGCGGGGTTCTCCACGAGCACCTCCACGCCGTCGGTCTTGAAGACGTGGTACTCGACGCTCGGCACTGTGGTGACGAGTGACAGGTTGAACTCGCGCTCGAGGCGCTCCCGCACGATCTCCATGTGCAGCAGCCCGAGAAACCCGCAGCGAAAGCCGAAGCCGAGCGCGGTGGAGGTCTCGGGCAGGTAGTGCAGGGAGGCATCGTTGAGCTGCAGCTTCTCCAGCGCATCGCGCAGGTCTTCGTACTGCTGCGTGTCGGTGGGATAGATGCCGGCGAAGACGAACGACTTCACCGCCTTGTAGCCGGGCAGTGGGGCCTCGGCGCGGTTGTCGGCGTCGAACACCGTGTCGCCGGCGCGCGTCTCCTTCACCGAGCGAACGCTCGCCACCACGTAGCCCACTTCACCGGCCGTCAGCGAGTCGGTGGGCACCTGGCGCAGCTGGTTGTAGCCGACCTCGACCACTTCGTACGTCTCGTCGCTCACGGCGAAGGCAATGCGCATGCCCTTCCGTATCGTGCCGTCCACCACACGCACGCTCGGCACGGCGCCGCGGTACCGGTCGTAGTACGAGTCATAGACGAGGGCGCGTAGCGGCGCGGCGGGGTCGCCGTGGGGAGGCGGTACCTTCCTCACCACTTCCTCGAGCAGTTCGGTAATGCCAAGTCCTTCCTTGGCGCTCACCAGGAGGATGTCGTCTGGATCGCACCCCAGCAGCTCCACCACCTCGGCGCGCCGCTTCTCCGGTTCCGCACCCGGAAGGTCGATCTTGTTGAGGATCGGGATGATCTCGAGTCCCGCTTCCATGGCGAGGAAGAGGTTGGAGAGCGTCTGCGCCTGGATGCCCTGCGAGGCGTCCACCACGAGAATGGCGCCCTCGCACGCGGCGAGGGAGCGCGAGACTTCGTACGTGAAGTCGACGTGCCCCGGCGTGTCGATGAGGTTCAGCTCGTAGGCGTCCCCGCTCAGCGCCGTGTATGTCATGCGCACGGCGTTCAGCTTGATGGTGATCCCGCGTTCGCGCTCGAGGTCCAGCGTGTCGAGCACCTGGGCCTTCATCTCGCGCTTCTGGAGCATGCCGCAGGCCTCGATCAGGCGGTCGGCGAGCGTCGACTTGCCGTGATCGATGTGGGCGACGATGCAGAAGTTGCGGATGCGGCTCTGGTCCAAGACGTCAGCGGATTGGGGTAGCCATGAAAGTTAGCCACCTGCGGGGCTGGGTCCAAGACGCGCGGTACGCTCGTTGGTGCCGCAGGGTTCGTGGAACTCTCTCACGAAGACCGGAAGATCACGGAGGTCACGAAGAACTGCTACAACTTTCAAGGGGTGTGGCGGACAGTACTCTCCGACCAAACCCCTTCAAGAATGTCGTTGCCTTCTCCGGTTCTCCGTGCTCCTCCGGTCTCCGGGAGAGATTCCCCGCACCCCGCCCCGACGTTTGGCCCTGCCCGCGCGTACTATTACAGGTTTCCATGACCAGCCCGGCCAACGCGCAGCGCCCCGAACTCCTCGATCCCGCCCAGCTGAATGCGCTGGGCGGGCTGGAAATTCGTGCCCGCTGGGTCGTGGAGGGGTTCCTGACCGGCCTGCACCGGTCGCGCAAGAAGGGCTTCTCGGTGGAGTTCGCCGAGCACCGCCCCTATCAGTCCGGCGACGACCTGCGCTACATGGACTGGAAGATGGCCGCCCGCGCCGACAAGTGGCTCATCAAGTTGTTCGAGGAAGAGACGAACCTGCGGGCCACCGTCGTGCTCGACGTCTCGAAGTCGATGGACTGGACCGGGTCGCCGGCGCGCCTCACCAAGCTGGCCTACGCCGAGACGCTCGTCGCCGCCGTGTCGCTGCTGCTGCTGAAGCAACGCGATGCGGTGGGGCTCATCCGCTTCGACGACGAAGTGCGCACCGTGGTGCCGCCGCGCTCGCGCGACGTGCACTTTCATCGCATCCTCGCCGCGCTCGCCGATCCCGGCGCGGGCAAGGGGAGCGATGCGCCGGGCGCGCTGCTGCGGGCGGCCAGGCTCGTGCCCCGACCGGGGCTCGTGATCGTCGTCTCGGACCTGCTGCTCGATCCGCCTTCGACCGTCGAGGCCATCCAGGCCCTGCGCGGCGCCGGGCACCAGGTCACCGTGCTGCACCTGCTCGATCCCGCCGAGCGCGACCTCTCGATATCGGGAGCGGAGGTCGTCTTCGTCGATCCGGAAACGGGGACGGAGGTTGAGGCTTCCGTCGGCGACGTCCGCGCGGCCTATCGCGCGACGGTCGTCGAAGCCATCGCCGAATGGCGCTCGCGGCTCGCCGGGGCCGGCGCATCGTACGAACCGATCTATACCGACTCGCCTTTCGCCGTGCCGGTGCGGCGCGCCTTCCTGGCAAGGCGGCGGCTGCCGTGAGTCTTCTCGCGCCGCTGGCGCTGCTGCTGGGCCTCGCCGCCGCCGTTCCGCTCTGGCTGCACCTGCGGCATCGCAAGGTCGAGATGCGCGTCGAGTTTCCCGGCGTCCGCTACCTGCTGCGCGCCGAGCAGGAGCACGCGCGCGAACTGAAGGTGCGCAACGTGCTGCTCATGCTCTTGCGCGTGGCCATAGTGTTGCTCGTCGCGCTGGCCGCCGCGAGCCCGATGGCGCGGTTCGGCGTGGTGGGACACGGTCCCATGGCACTCGCCGTCGTGCTCGACAACTCCATGAGCACCGGCGCCGTGGTCAACGGCCGCTCCGTGCTGGCCGACCTGCAGGACGCCGCGCATGCCGTGGTGAATCGCGCCCGCGGCACCGACCGTGTCTGGCTGGTGACCGCCGACGGCGTCGTCACCGGTGGGGCGAGTTCGGCGACC
>DATCGU010000243.1:0-5577 GCA_036508735.1 Gemmatimonadaceae bacterium | reverse complement strand
CTCTGTTTGTCGCAGCGAGCCTATTTGAGTGGTTTGGCCGTCGTGCCGCTCTTGAGTGCCTTTTCTATCTTCGCGAGATCGGCCTTCAGTTCAATGAGCGTTGCCCGCATCGCTCCCGTGGGCGGGGAGAGCGTGCCGGTTCTCGCACCCGAGCTGGTGTACACGCCCGCCAGAGTGCCCAGCCGCTGGCGAATGGACTGTGCGCCACCCCGACCGCCACCAGCACCGGCCGGCGCACCGGCAGCAGGCGCACCGGCAGCAGGCGCGCCGGCAGCGGCGGCCCCCGCAGCCCCCGGTCGAGCGGCACCACGCCCGCCCACCAGCTGCTGCTCGAGCGCCTGGAGTCGCGTCGCCTCGTCGCCCATGGCGGCGGTGCGCCTCGCCGTGAGCGTCGGCGCCAGCGAGTCCACTCTGGCCTGCAGCGCCATCACCTCCACCACGAACGCCTCGCGCGCCTTGTGCTCGGCGAGTGTCTGTCGCGACGTGGGGTCGGCGCGCACCTCGAACGTGCGCGACTCGGTGGCCACGCCATCCACCTCGAGCGTAACCTTGAAGGTGCCCGGCGCGACCAGCGGGCCGCGCAGTGCGATGTCATGCGACGGCACTGGCAACTGGATGACCCCCGGCTTCTGCGAGCCCGGACCACCACTTCCGCCGCCCTCCTCACCGCCGCCACCACCGCCGCTTACTCGACCGGCAGTCGCCGAAAGCGGGAAGCGCAGGTCCCACGTGACGCGCTGAACCACACCTGCTACGCCGGGGCCCACCACCTCGCGCACCAGCTTGCCCGCGGGTGTTGTCACCAGCAGCCGCACTTTCTGCGCGGGCTGCGCGAGGTGATACGTGAACGCCGCACCCTCGGCGGGATTCGCCGCGATGAAGAAGTAGTGGTCCATGTTCGAGACGTCTTCCCAGTACAGCATTTCCGTGGCGCGCGGCACCGCGAACAGGTGCGCGCGCTTGGCGGCAATCGCCGCCGTCCACTCGCCGATCGGCGAGGCGTCGTCGAGGACCCAGATGCTGCGTCCGTGCGTGCCGAGCACGAGGTCCTTGGTGCGGGGGTGAATGAGGATGTCGTCGTAGCGCGTCGTCGGCAGGTTGGCGGCGAGCTTTGCCCAGTGGGCACCGCTGTCGTGCGTGACGAAGAGCGACCGTTCAGTGCCGGCGAACAACACGTTGGCGCGTCCGGGATACTCGGCCAGAGCGCGAATGGAGGCGTCGTCGCCGGGGAGTCCGCTGATCACCGCCGTCCACGTCTTGCCAAAGTCGGTGGTGCGATAGAGGTACGGCGCAAAGTCGCCGTCACGGTGGGCGTCGAATGCGACGTAGGCGGTGCCGCGCGACGCGGTCGACGCCACGATGTCTCCCACGAACGTGCCGCTCGGCACGCCGCGAATGTTGCCGCTCAGCTCCTTCCACGTGACGCCGCCGTCGGTGGTGAGCTGCACGTTGCCATCGTCCGTGCCCACCCAGACGATCTTCGGGTCGATGGGCGACTCGGCGAAGTTGGAAATCTCGCTGATGGCATCGCCATCGTTGCGGGAGAGACGGATGTCTCGGTTCACCACGCCCATCATCGTGAGCGTGTCGCGGTTGATGGAGCGCGTGAGGTCCGGGCTGCGCTTCCAGGTGGAGCCGTAGTCCCTCGACGTGAACAGGCGATTGCCGCCCAGGTACACCGTGCCGGCCGTGTGGCGCGAGGCCATCACCGGCGCATCCCAGTCGAAGCGGTACGGCGGCTCACCGGCCGGCGGACGCGGCGTGATGCCCATGACGTCGCCGGTGACCGGGTCGACGAGCGACAGGTTGCCGCCGCTCGACGACGAGTAGACCTTGCGCCAGTCGGCCTTGTCCACCGCCTTGCCCGTGCCGTCGCTGAAGCCGATCTCGAGCCAGTCCTGGTTCAGGATGCCCAGCCAGTGCCGCGTGGCGCTGGGCCCCATGAAGGAGTGGTTGTCCTGGAAGCCGGCGTAGATCCAATAGGGGTCCCGGTCGTCCACGGCAATGCGGTAGACCTGGCCGACGGGAATGTTGTTCACGCGGATGTACGTCTTGCCCATGTCGAAGCTCTCGTGCAGGCCGCCGTCGCCCACGACGTAGATGTGGCTCGAGTTCGCCGGGTCCACCCGCAACACGTGATGGTCCGTCTTGAGGCCCACGTCGTAGGTGGGCGAGGTCGGCTCTTCCCCGAATGTCGTGCCGCCATTCTCGCTCTTCACGATGTACGTGCCGGGCAGCCAGATGCGCTGGTCGTTGTTCGGATCGATGGTCGGCTTGCTGTAGTACATGGGCCGCGGATTCGTGCCGCTCATCCGCTTCCAGCTGGCGCCGGCATCTTCGGTGCGATAGGTGCCGCCGGCTCCCTGATGCTCGATGGTGGCCACCAGCACGTCGGGCTTCGACGCCGCGATGGCGAGGCCAATGCGGCCCTTGTCACCCGCGGGAATGCCTTTCTCGAGCTTCATCCAGGTAGCGCCCGCGTCAGTGCTCTTGTAGATGGCGCTGCCGGGGCCGCCGCCGTTGAAGCCGAAGGCCTTGCGGAGCCGCTGGTAGGTGGCGGCGTACAGCACGTTCGGGTTCCGCGGGTCCATCACCAGGTCGGTGGCGCCCGTCAGGGTATCCACGTAGAGCACCTTGGCCCAGGTGCGTCCCGCGTCGGTGGTCTTGAATACGCCGCGCTCGGGATTGGCCTTCCAGAGGTTCCCGACGGCGGCCACATAGGCGACGTTCGGGTCGGTGGGGTGCAGCACGACGCGCCCGATGGACCGCGTATCGTGCAGGCCGAGGAAGGTCCAGTGCTCGCCGCCGTCGGTGGAGCGGTAGACGCCGCCGCCCCAGGACGAGCTTTGCCGGTTGTTCTGCTCCCCCGTGCCGGCCCAGACGATCTTCGTGTTGGGCGCGAAGACCGCCAGTGCGCCAAAGGTATTGTCGGGCTGGCCGGCGAAGATGTCTTTCCAGGTGACGCCGTTGTTGGTGGACTTCCAGATGCCCCCCGACGCGGTGCCGACGTACAGCACGGCGGGATTGGTGGGGTCGATCTGCAGGTCGTGAATGCGGCCGCCGGTGGCCGCCGGGCCGATCTCCCGAAAATGCAGCTGATCGAAGGGACCGCTGGTGGCCTGTGCCGGCGCAGTGGACGACGCGACGACGGAAAGGGCCGCAAGGCATGCAATGCAAAAGGCGCGCGACAAGAGCGGAATCTCCTGGGTGTAGGCAGCCGTGTTTCGGGTGACGGGGCGGGGCCCGCGCCTCAATACTGCGGTTCCGCGCCGGCTCTTTCAACGGGCCGCGCAAAGCGGGATGCGCGTTGGGGAGGAATGAGTCATAATTATGTGCTCTCCGTAACCGGACCGGGACGTCCGGCGAGCCATTCGAATTCCGGAGTAAGAGCGTGGCCGAAGACCCTGGGCTCCAGCGCCAGCTGCTCAAGCACCTCTTGCGCAACTCCGGGGGCGTTGACGCGGACGAACTGCTCTTCGACCAGGTCACCTCGCTTCCGGGCCTGCCTGTGCTGGTGCGCCAGGTGGACGAGGCGCTCAAGAGCCGCAAGTCGGTCGGCATCCTCACGGTGAACATTGCCCGGTTCTCGAAACTCGAGGACGTCTACGGCTGGGAGCTTTTCGACGACATCGTGCGTGGCGTCGCCGAGTGCCTGAAGGACATCAAGAACGAGTCGCTGCGAAAGGAGGATGCGCTGGCCGAGCTCACGCTCAACGGCAACGTCTTCATCCTGATGCTCTCGCCGGCCCGGACCAGCCGGAAGTTCAAGTTCGGCGACCTGCTGCTCATCAAGTCGCGCATCGCCGAACGGCTCGACGCCCACGTCGCCAAGACGCTGCACCCGGACCTCGTCTTCCGCTTCAACTACTTCATCGGCTCGGCGATGATGAAGAAGGACCCGTCGGTCCGCCTCGAGCGACTGGTGTACCGCACCATCGACGAAGCGCTCGCCGACGCCACGACGGAGCAGGAGCAGCTCGTGCGCCAGCGGGCGCGCAAGCTGCGGTCCATCGTCGCCGGCAGGCGCATCCGCACGCTGTTCCAGCCCATCGTGGACCTGCGCGCCAAGCGCACCATCGGGTACGAGGCGCTCAGTCGCGGGCCTTCGGGGGAGTTCGAGTCGCCGGACGTCCTCTTCCGCGTCGCGTACGAGGCGGACCTGGTGCTGAAGCTTGATTCGGTCTGCCGCACCAATGCCGTGCGCTCCATGGGCAAGTTGCGGGCCGATGAACTGCTCTTCGTCAACATGGAGCCGGGCTCCATCTTCGACCCGCGGCTCATGGAGTCCATTCCGGCGCGCCAGGTGCGGCGGGTCGTGTTCGAGATCACCGAACACGCCGCAATTTCGGACTTCCAGACGTTCCGGCAGGCCGCGCAGTTCGTGAAGCAGAGCGGCTTCAAGCTGGCCATGGATGACGTCGGCTCCGCGTACTCGGGGTTGCGCATCGTTTCGATGATCGAGCCCGACTTCATCAAGCTCGACATGGAGCTGACGCGCGAGGCGAAGCGCAACCGGGTGAAGATGGAACTCCTCAAGGCGATTGCCGGATTCAGCAACGATGCGGGCATTCCGATGATCGTCGAGGGAATCGAAACCCAGGAAGAGCTGGACACCGTGGCCCAGCTCGGCGTGCACCTGGTGCAGGGCTATCTGATGGGACGTCCGATGGCGATGCCGGCCAAGCGCCAGGGGCGCAGCATGAAGCAGTCGGTCCGCCAGCTGAGCGGTGCGCTCAAGGAGTGAGGCCACGCCGCACCTGCGCGGATCCGCTGCTTCAGCAGGTGTGCCCCGCGAGAAACCAGCACGACGCCTGTGGCGATGTCTTCATGAAGGCGAGCAGCATGGCGCCCACTTTTTGCCGGGCACTCGTGTTGGGATGCGTGAAGTCGGACTGAAAATCCTCGGGTAACCACACAAGCCCGTCGGCACGCGGCGTGGCGCCGTTGGCCCAGAGGTACGGTCCCCAGGCGAGCCAGGGTGCCACGATGCCTGCCCGCAGGTCGCCGGCGCGCGCATCGGGCGGGCCGCTTTGTCCCTGCGTGATCTGCGCCTCGATGAGCCACTTCACGGCAAGGCCTGTCTCGTAGGCGAATGGCTCGGGGTTCAGGGTGCCGGGCTGGGCGTAGCCCGCATAAATGCGGCTCGACAGGAAGACGATCTGCAAGTTGGGGTACCGCAGCTTGAGCGTGCGCACCAACGTGCCGAGTCCGGAAACCTCCGTGTACGCGTCGGCGTTCGTCGCGGGGAGTGGCGTCGTCGGCCCCGGCGTGGCCTGCTTGAGCCAGACGGCCTGCACCTGGGCCTCGGTGACGCCGAACGCGGCCAGGCGCGTATCGCGCACCGTCGTGTACGTTGCGTCCGTGGTGTTGTCCCAGTCCACGATGACCTTGCCGCCCTGCGCACCATCGACGATGACGAGGTGCGAGCGGTCCACGTCGGGGTCGGCGAGCGCCTGGCCCACGAAGGAAATCGACTGGCAGGCCGTTGGCCCGCCGCCGCAGAACTCCTGCGTCGTGTTGGACATCCCGACGGACAGCAGGACGATCTTTCCACTGACATCGGCCTGTCCCGCCGCG